>JBDUAS010000457.1:0-4135 GCA_040004535.1 Deltaproteobacteria bacterium | reverse complement strand
CCGAGTAGTCGAAGATCTCGAGGATGTTCTCGTGACGTAGCTTCGCGACCGCCTGGGCCTCGCGCTCGAACCGATCGCGCGCCTCCTGGTAGTCCGAGAGGTGCTTGTGGAGGACCTTGACCGCGACCGTGCGCTTCAGCGTGCGATCGATCCCGCGATAGACGATCGCCATGCCGCCCTGGCCGACACGCTCCAAGAGCTCGTACTTGTCGAGGACCTGACCAACCTGGATCACGGCGAGCGTTTCTTCCCCATGCGGCGTGCCATGACACTGATGTCAGCCGGGGTTCCCTAGTTCATCGGACCACGTCCGATATGAATAAGGTTGTCTAATTCCCCGAAAGCTACGCTACTTATGGAAGGAGCAGCAAGGTCGATCGATGGCAAGCCCTGACGGAAATGCCCTGAGCCTTGACTTACGGCTCCGGACAAAATATCTATCCAGCCCTCCCAGGCACGTAGCTCAGTGGGAGAGCACTACCTTGACACGGTAGGGGTCAGGAGTTCAATCCTCCTCGTGCCTACAAGACTTTACGCGGTTCTGACGGTCTTGCTCGCCTCGTGCGGGTTCAAGCCCACCGTCGGCGCCGGCGACGCGAGTGGGCCGCCCGGAGACGCCGCGGTCGACGCGCCGGATGCCGGTCCGATCTACACCGGCAAGTGCGGGTCGACCGGCGCGATCCACGACAACTTCGACGACGGCGTGATCGATAACGAGTGGCGCGCGGCGGGGCTGACGACCGAGACCGGCGGCGTGCTCTCGGTGACCCCGAACTCGAACCTCAACTTCGGCGGCTACATCACGAAGCATCGCGTCGACCTGACCGGCACGAACGTCGCGGTCGAGGTCCCGCAGATGCTCGACACGAATTCGAACGCGACCGCGGCGCTCTACCTCGTGGCCGATCCCACGCACTACCTGGCGATCACGCAGCAGGACGGGACGCTGAACGCCGAGTGGGACACCGGCACGAACGCGACCGACCTGGGCGTTGATTACGATCCGGTCGCCGATCGGTGGTGGCGGATCTCCGAGGCGAGCGGGACGGTGACGTTCGAGGTCTCGGCCGATGGCGCGGCGTTCACGCCGATTGGAACCGTCGCGTCGCCGCCGTGGGTCGACGACATCGAGATCGCGATCGGCGGCTACAGCGACGGCGTGGTCACGCACGGCACCGTGGAATTCGACAACCTCGACGACAAGCTCGACCCGGCGGGGTGGTGCAAGGCCGGCGGGTTCGGTGATCAGTTCATGCGCCCGACGGTCGGCTACGCCTGGACCGCGCGCAAGACACCGACGACGGGTGCCTCGGGCTGCACGGCGACGGTGAACAACGGCGCGCACTTCGATCAGAGTGGCATCCCGAACAGCCGATGTTGGCTCGCGAACGGCCGCGCGTATGACCTCGCCGGCAGCTACGCGTACGCGCACGTCGGTCCGATCACGATGCAGAAGCCCGGGCTGACCACGTTCCTGCGCGCGATCTCCGACAACGTCATCGACGCGATGATGATCGACTTCGATACCGGCAACCTGTGCGCGCAGATCCGCAGCGACACGCCGATCTGCCGGCCCTATGACGTGGCGGCCGACCTGTACTGGCGGATCAGCGAGGCCGGCGGGACGGTCGTGTTCGACGCTAGCCCCGACACGATGACGTGGACGCCGATCGCCACCGTTCCGGTCCCGTTCCCGTTGAATGCGCTGGAGATCCAGCTCGGGACCGAGTCGACGATCGCGTACTCCGGTCCGGTCCCGCTCGTCGTAGGCACCTATAACGAGTCGCAGAACTGAGACGAGACAGCGGCCCGTGCTTAGGGTAAAACCCGGCCCTCACTCTTGGAGAACGACAGAAGCATGCAAAATTTGGATCGCGCACGATGAACGGACGGCCGCCTGGTGGTCGTTTCGACCGCCGCCGCCCGGAGCAGGGCCTTCGCATCAATCACCGGATTCGTGTCCCCGAGGTCCGCGTCATCACCGAAGAGGAGCAGCTCGGCGTCCTACCGACGCATGAAGCGCTGCGCCTAGCGGAAGAGCGCGGCCTGGACCTCGTCGAAATCTCGCCCCGCGCGTTCCCGCCGGTGTGCAAGATCATGGACTACGGCAAGTACAAGTACGAGGAAGCGAAGAAGAAGCAGCACGCCCGTAAGCGCGCCTCGACGGTCGAGACCAAAGAGATCAAGTTCCGCCCGAAGACCGAAGAGCACGACATGGCCTTCAAGGTGAAGCATGTCCGCCGCTTCCTCGAGGGTGGCAACAAGGTGCGCCTCGCCGTGGTGTTTCGCGGTCGCGAGATCACGCACCCGCAGACCGGCATGAACGTGCTCAATCGCGTGGTCGAGATGTGCAGCGACATGGCGAGCGTCGAAGCGACGCCGAACATGGAAGGCCGCCGCATGATCATGGTGATCGCGCCCAAGCCGGGCGTGGTCCGCAAGGCACAGGAGGCCAAGAAGGCCCAGTTCGCCGCCGCCATGGCCGCGGAAGCGAAGAAGCACGCACCCGGCACATCGGGTCACAAGGTCGCACCGCCCCCACCGGTGGAGGACGACGACGATCTCGACGAAGACGAGATCAACGCCGACGTCGACGACAGCGACGACGACGACGAGCAGCCGCAGGCCGAGCCTGTGACTCCGTAACCCCGCGATCTTCTGAGTCGCGGTGCTGCCGGGAATTGGCTGACAAATCCCTTGTCACCCGGGGCCGCCTCGGGCATAAGAACCACCCGTTTAGCGGTGTAGCCATGCCCAAGGTCAAGACTCATTCCGGTGCCAAGAAGCGGTTCAAAAAGACCGCCTCCGGCAAGTTCAAGTTCGCGCGCGCGTTCAAGCGCCATCTCTTGACCGGCCGTAGCCAGAAGCGGAAGCGCCAGCTCCGCAACGCCAGCTACGTGCCGCCCGCGCACCACCATCAGATCGACATCCTGCTGCCGTACGCGTAAAGGAACGAAGTCATGCCCCGCGCAAAACGAGGATTCAAAGCTCGCCGCCGTCGCAACCGCCTGCTGAAGTGGGCGAAGGGTTTCCGCGGCAAGCGCAGCAAAGCGCATGCGGTCGCGAACGAGGCCGTACAGCACGCGTGGCTGCACATGTACCGGTCGCGCAAGCAGCGGAAGCGGGACTTCCGCGGGCTGTGGATCCAGCGCATCAATGCGGCTGCTCGTCTCCACGGCATCAGCTACTCGAAGTTGATCGGTAAGCTCGGCGCCGCGGCGATCCAGCTCAACCGCAAGATGCTCGCCGAGATCGCGATCAGCGACCCGGTGGCGTTCAAGGCGATCGTCGCGGGCTAGTCGCCGATCTGCTTGTTTCATGACGGCGGCTGGCGAACCCAGTCGCCGTTTTTGCGTTTTGAGGACCTCATGTCCGAATTGATCACGAACCTCGAAAAGCTCGGTGCAGAGTTCGGTGCGGTGATCGCGCCACTCGGCGACGAGCAGGCGATCCGCGCGGCGCAGGCGCAGTTCCTCGGCAAGAAGGGGAAGGTGTCCGAGCTGATGAAGGAGCTCGGCAAGCTGCCTCCCGCGGAGCGTCCTGCGGTCGGTGCGGCGGCGAACAAGGTGAAGGCGGCGATCGAGCAGCTCACCGCAGAGCGCCTCACCGAGCTCGCAGACATCGTCGCGAAGGCCGACCTCGGTCGCGTCGTCGATGTCACGCTGCCGGCGCGGCCGGTCGGTGGCGGGCACCTGCACGTGCTCACGCAGGTCCGGCTCGAAGCGATCCAGATCTTCGCGGAGCTCGGGTTCGTCGTCGCCGAGGGCCCGCAGATCGAGACCGACTGGAACACGTTCGAGGCGCTCGCGATCCCGAAGGAGCATCCCGCGCGCGACATGCAGGACACGTTCTACATCTCGAACGAGATCGTCCTGCGCACGCACACGTCGCCGGTCCAGGTCCGGACGATGCTGACCCAGACCCCGCCGATCCGGATCATCGCACCGGGGCAGGTCTATCGCCGCGACGACGATCTGACCCACTCGCCGATGTTCACGCAGCTCGAAGGGCTCGCGGTCGACACCGACATCTCGTTCAGCGACCTCAAGGGCACGCTGCTCCACTTCGTGCAGCGGTTCTTCCAGCGCGATCTCGCGATCCGGCTGCGGCCGAGCTACTTCCCGTTCGTCGAGCC
>JBDUAS010000456.1:0-4152 GCA_040004535.1 Deltaproteobacteria bacterium | reverse complement strand
GAGCGGCGTCTTGAGCTCGTGCGAGACGTTCGAGATGAAGTCGCTCTTGAGCTCGTTCGAGCGGCGCTCGCGCCGGATCGCGATCGCGAGCAAGCCGAGGCCGAGCAGGATGATCGCGACCGCGCCGCCGAGCAGCAGCCCGTCGATCACGCGCTTGCGCCGGACTTGCCTCTCGGCAGTGTCGTCTCGCTCGGCGATCCGGAGCCGCCAGCGGTGGAGCCCGAGCGCGCGTGGATCGGGCGTGTCGATGAACGAGATCTCGACCGGGCCTGCGTCGGGGTCGTACTGGAACGGCCAGCCCTGAACCACGACGTCCTCGTCATCGACGACCTGGTAAAGGAACTTCGAGCCGAGGAAGAACAGCGGGATCATGTAGTTCTTGAGGTGGTTGAGATCGTCTTCGACCACGACGTAGAACGCCTTGCCGTCGAGCTGCTTCCGCTCGTACGACAATAGAAATGGCGCGCCGTTCGGGCCGCGCCCGTAGTAGTGAGCGCGCGTCTCGAGCGGCGGCTTCGGGAAGTCCGGCTTCGAGATCACGTTCGCGACGTACCACTCCCGCATCGCGACCGCCTCGGCTGGCGGCCGGGTGATCGAGACCGACCCGTTGGGTACGGGCTTGAGCTCGGCATCCAGCACGAACACGCTCGCGACCGCGGCCCCCGTGGACCTGACCTGGTCGTCCAGTTTGTCGAGCTGGTCGACCCGGATGACCTTGAGGATCCGGTTGTCGGCCTCGACCACGTTCTGCTCGATGTTGGCGATCTTTTCGATGGCCAACTCGTTCAGGAGCTTCTTCTGCTCGTCCTTGAGGGCGACCGCCGAGCTGTTTGCCCAACCAAAGTATGCGAATGCCACGACCGCGGCCAACACCGCGAAGATCAAGGCGTTCACGAGCAACAGACGACGCACGTGCAGAGAATCCTGCCACTTCCCAGAACACTTGTGACTACCGATGGTTGTCCGACTGCTGGGATTATGTTAGATGCCTGACTTATAAGACATCCATCCGGAGTTTACGGTTGGATAGTCCTTTCAGGTAGTTAGATCCGTTACTCGTCCAAGAAGAGGGCTGGCAGAGATGGACTCCATCTTCGAAGAAGAAGCTGATGAGATCGGCGGCGAGATCGAGGCTTACTGCCCGTCGCCACGCTGTAAAGCGGACACGACTCACACGATTATCAGCATGTACGAGGACGAGGTGCGGCGGGTCCAGTGCGTCGTGTGCGGGGAGGTTCACGCCTACCGCAAACCGCGCGGGGACGGTGCCGAGGGCGAAGGCGATGGGACTGGCAAGAAGTCGTCGTCGAAGCGGCTGACGTGGGAAGACGCGATGAGTCGCGCGACCGACGGCGACCTCGCGAACACCCGGCCGTTCTCGATCCGCGACACGTACGAGGACGGCGATGTCGTCCACCACCCCGCGTTCGACATCGGCTTCGTGATCGAACAGCTCCCCGACAACAAGGTCGAGGTGATCTTCCGCGACGGCGGCTCTCGCATCCTCGTGCACAACCGTGGCGACCTCGCCGCGCGGATGCCCGACATCGCCGAGATCCCCGCGCCGCGCGAGGCCAAGAAGAAGAAGCGGTCCAAGAAGGTCGAGACGCCGGCCGTGCCGGTGCCGGCGCGCAGCAAGGCCGAGGTCCAGGCCGCGATAGACCGCGCCAGGGCTGCGGCTCAGGCCCGTATGGACGACTCGGCGAAGACCGCCGAGGAGCACAACAAGAAGCTCAAGCAGCAGGCCAAGACGATCAAGGCGACCGCCAAGACCGCCAAGGCCAGTGCGAAGCCCGCTGCGGTGCCGGCGAAGGCCGCGCCGGTCGCCGCCGAAAAGGGTGCAAAGGGCGCTGTGAAGCCCGCCGCGAAGGCTCCGGCGAAGGCAGCGGTCAAGCCCGCCGCGAAGGCGGCTGTGAAGCCCGCCGCGAAGGGTGCCGTGAAGAAGCCCCCTGCGAAGCCGGTCAAGAAGGCCGCTGCGAAGCCCGCCGCGAAGAAGGCTGCGAAGCCCGCCGCGAAGAAGCCGGCCGCCAAGAAGCCGGCTCCCAAGAAGAAGAAGTAGCCGAGCTCGCTCTGTACTCGAACGGCACGCCTGACCGCGTGCCGTTTTTCGTTTTTGGCGGTTTTCATTCCCGAGCCGACCACGGTGGCGTCCACCCCGTGGCCGTCGCCGTCGCCGACCACGACCGCGGACATCGTCAAACCCGGGCCCGTCACCCACGGCGTCGCGGACGTCGTGGGCAACGGATGCTGGAATCGTTACTGCCGGGCGCAGTCGTCGCCGGTGGTCGGCGCTCCGTGATCGATGACCTGGAAGTCGGTCACCTTCAGCGCCGCGAGGTCGCGCGGGTTCAAGAGGCCCGCCCACTTCGCCGTCGTGTGGCGATCGCTCTGCGCGGTGAGCGCGATGTTGCCGCCGTCCGCCTGGTACATGCCGTACTTCTGCATCGCGCGCGCGACCACTCGTGCACCCGCTGGCAGTGAGGCGATCGGATAGTCCGCGCGCAGGCGCAGGTGCACCCCGTAGTACGGCAGGTTCCCCGTGCCGCTGGTCGAGGTGCTGTGCGTCGCGGGCGCGACGAAGCCAGGTTTGATCCGGTTGTTCGGCAGGATGAAACGGATCGCATGGTTGATCGCCCCGGCCTTGACCTCGTCCGCCGTGAACAGGAGCGGTGAGATCGGGAAGCCGGCCGCGTCTGCGCTCGTGCACTCCAGGCCGCGCAACGGGCGCGCGTACGTCTTGTTCGTCGTCCACGTCGCGAGACAGCCACCGTAGAACTGGTCGGTGATGTTCGCGCGCCACATCTCGTAGAGCTTGTGGTTCGTCGGGTCGTTCACGATCAGGTGGCAGTCGCCATCGTTCGTACACGCGTAGCCGCTCTCGCCCTCGACGTTGCCGCCGGCGGGCACGGGCATCGTGCCGCTATCGCAATCGGGACCGTACCAATCCTCGGTCGCCGTGAACGCCTGCTTCGGCGTCGTCGCGGTCGCGGTCAGCACGTCGATGTCGAAGTCGACCTGCATCGTGTTCGCGTTGCCCCAGCCGCCGGCTGCTGCGAGCGCCGCGATGATCTGATCGCTGTTCGCCGCCTTCGCGACGGTCGACACATCCGTGTTGAAGAACATCGCCGTCGTGAAGTACGGGCCGGTCGTCGCGGTCACCGCGCTGGTGTCGCTGCCCATGCCGGTATCGCCACCGTTGTCGCCGCCGCTCGTGTCCGTGCCCGTCTGCGAAGAGTCGGTTCCGTCCGCACCCGTCGTGCCGTCGCCAGCCCCACCTCCCGCGCCCGACGAAGAAGCCACACAACCGGCAATCAGCGCGCCACCGCACGCGAGGGTAATGAATCGCATCGCGGCATGGTGAGGTTCAGAGCGTGCGCGAACAATCGGGACGATTCGCACGAACGTGCGTTTTCGTCCCAAATCGTCGCCGAAAAATTCTCGCTGGAGGATTAGTTGGTGTTCAAACCAACTATTCGAATCCCATCGTCACGCCGTCGAGATCCATCCTACCTACATACAGCTCGTACTTGACACGCTTGATCTGATCCGCGTTCGCGGTGCTCTGCGGGATCTGGGCGTGTGCGATGCCGACTTCGTACAAGTTGATCCGGAACAACACCGATGCTCGATCGGGTGACAAGAACTCGATCGAGCCGGTCTTCTGTTGTTGCGGATCCGCACCGCCCTTCACGACGGCGTCGTCGTACCACTCGAGGATCGAGTCGGCGTAGCCGAGCGCGATCGTGCCGGTCAGCGCCGGGAACTCGATCTTCGTCGGCTCGATCTGCGGGAACCGCTCGGCGCCCGTGTAGAGCTGCTTGATGCCCTGCTTGATCGTGAACGATTCGATCTTGTTCGTGTACTCGATGTTCTGCAGGCCATCGATGTTCAGCCGGAACCCGGAGCACATCCACAGCTTCTGCTTCGCGCCGAGGTTGCTCTTCACTTGATCGCCGTCGACCTTCGACGTGACGACGCGCTCGGGCTGGATCTTGACCTTGATGTACGCCGCGTCCTTCGAGCCACCGTCGAGGGTGGGGAACGTCGTCTCGGTGACGAGCGCGTCATAGAACTCGTGCGTGAACGTCTGGTAGAGGTCGAAGTTCGCGTGGCGGACCTCGCCGTTACGGCGCGACCACTCCTTGCGCCACG
>JBDUAS010000194.1:0-14157 GCA_040004535.1 Deltaproteobacteria bacterium | reverse complement strand
GCGAGCTCGGCGACGACAAGTACCGGCCGTGCCCGCTGCTCCGCCAGTACGTCGCGGCAGGCTGGCTCGGCAAGAAGGTCGGCCGCGGCTTCTACGAGTACACGCCACAAGGCCAGAGGAAGGCTTAGCGCCGATGGATTCGCTCGAGATCACCAAGCAAGGCTCGCTCGCCGTCATCACGATCGATCGCGAGAAGGCGCTGAACGCCCTGTCGAGCGTCGTGATGTCCGAGCTCGTGCTCGCCGCCGCACAGGTCGAAGGCGACGCCACCGTGCGGGTCGTCACGCTCACCGGCGGCGGCCTGAAAGCATTTGTCGCCGGCGCCGATATCTCCGAGATGGCGCAGATGACCGCGGAGCAGGCGGCGTCGTTCGTCAAGAACGGCGCGCGCGTCGGCAACGCGATCGAGACTTCGAAGAAGCCGTGGATCGCCGCGGTCAATGGCTTCGCGTTCGGCGGCGGTTGCGAGCTCGCGCTGTGCTGCGACTTCATCTACGCGTCCGACAGCGCGCAGTTCGGCCAGCCGGAGGTCAAGCTCGGCGTCATCCCGGGTCTCGGCGGCACCCAGCGGCTCGCCCGCCGGGTCGGCGTCGCGAAGGCCAAGGAGCTGTGCATGACCGGCGATACGATCAACGCGGCGGAAGCGCTGCGGATCGGCCTCGCCGATGCGGTCGTACCGGCCGCCGAGCTCATGCCGAAAGTCATCGCGCTCGCCGAGCGGATCGCCGGAAACGGGCCGCACGCGGTCGCCGAGGTCAAACGCCTGGTCCACGAGGGCCAGTCGCTCGCGCTCGACGTCGCGCTCGCGGCGGAGCAAGCCGCGTTCGCCGAGTGCTTCGCGACCGAAGATCAAAAAGAAGGCATGGCGGCATTCCTCGCCAGGCCGCGTCGTCCTGCGAGCTTCACGGGAAAGTAGTCATGAATTTCACGCCGACCGAAGACCAGGCCGCGGTCCAGAAGACCGCGCGCGAGTTCGCGACGAACGAAGTGCTGCCGAAAGCGGCGGCGATCGACAAGGAACATCGCCATCCCGCGGAGCTCGTGAAGCGGATGGCCGAGCTCGGCTTCCTCGGCATCGCGGTGCCGGAGCAGCTCGGCGGCTCGGGCATGGACAACGTGTCGTACGCGCTCGCGATGGAAGAGGTCGCGCGGGCGTGCGCGTCGACCGCGGTGATCATGAGCGTCAATAACTCGCTCGTGTGCGATCCGATCTATCGGTTCGGCACGCCGGCCCAGCACGATCAGTTCCTGAAGCCGCTCGCGTCGGGCAAGTTGCTCGGCTGCTTCGCGCTCAGCGAGCCGGAGGCCGGCAGCGACGCGGCGGCGCAGAAGACCACCGCGGTGCGCGAAGGCGACACGTGGGTGATCAACGGCACCAAGAACTGGATCACGAACGGCCCGGTCGCCGACGTCTGCGTGTTGTTCACGATGAACGACAAGAGCCTCGGCCATAAGGGGATCACGGCGTTCATCCTGCCGATGAAGACCAAGGGCGTGCGCTGCGGTCCGCCCGACGACAAGCTCGGTATCCGCGGCTCGAAGTCGTCGCAGATCTATCTCGACGACGTCCGCTTGCCGCACGACCACGTGCTCGGCGAGGTCGGCAAAGGTTTCGCGGTCGCGATGTCGACGCTCGACGGCGGCCGGATCGGCATCGCAGCGCAAGCCCTCGGCATCGGCCGCGCCGCGCTCGAGGACGCGCTCGGTTACGCGCAGCAGCGCCGGACGATGGGCAAGCCGATCATCCAGCACCAGGCGATCGCGTTCAAGCTCGCCGATATGGCGACCGAGCTCGATGCGGCGCGCCTGCTCACGCTGCGCGCGGCGTACTTGAAGGATCGCAAGCTGCCGTTCGGCAAGGAAGCCGCGATGGCAAAGCTCTACGCGTCGGACGTCGCGAACCGCGCGGCGCGCGAGGCGATCCAGATCTTCGGCGGGAACGGCTACGTCACGGAGTTCCCGGTCGAGCGGCACTTCCGCGACGCGAAGATCACCGAAATCTACGAAGGCACGAGCGAGATCCAACGTCTCGTGATCAGCGGCTATCTGGCGAAGGGTGGATGACATGAAGAACGTGCTCTTTCTCGCGGCATTGTTGTGCGGGTGCCATCACAAGCAGGCCGACACGACGGAGCCCTCGGGCCCGATGGTCGACAACACGCCGCATCCGACCCCCGGCGGCGGCGACATCATCCCGCCCGAGAAGATGGACGAGGTCCAGACCGACCTCGGCCGGCGCGAGATGATCATCTCGCGCTGTCTGGCGACCGCGATGGAGAACGGCGAGGTCAAGCGCGGCACCCACGGTCACATCACGTTCGAGCTCCGGATCGGCACGGGCGGCTCGGCGGAATCGGTCAAGGTCCAGAAGACCGACATCCAGGCGAAGTCGGTGCTCGATTGCGCGACCAAGCACGTCCAGGACACCGGGTTTCCGACGCTGCCGAAGGCATACGAGACGTCGTACACGTACGCGATGGAAGCTAACTGAGGAGATCACGGCGATGAAGTGGCTCGTGTTGTTCGCTCTGGTGGCGTGTGGTGGGTCGAAACCGCCTCCGCCGCCGCCGAAGGCCGAGCCGCCTCCCGCACCTGTCGCGAAGCGGGTCCCGATCGAAGACAGTGAAGTCGAGGACAGCAGCGTGACCGTCGTGAACGCGAAGGGTCACATGGATAAGGCCGCGGTCGAAGCAGGCCTGTCGCCGCACCACGACGAGCTGTCGGATTGCTACATGAAGAACGTGAAGCGCCGGCGCTGGCTCGGTGGTCACGTCCTGATCCACTGGGACATCAAGAAGGATGGCACCGTCACGGCCGTCAAGCTGATGGCGGAGAGCGACCTCGGCTCGTGGCCGATCGAGAAGTGCTTGCTCGAGGTCGCGCGCTCCGCGTCGTTCGACAAGCCGATCGGTGGTGACGCAGACTTCACGCTGCCGCTCGATTTCTCGGCGAAGGGCGCGTCGCTGCCGTGGAGCGAGGACCAGGCGCTGCGCGCGGTCGGCGGCCAGCTCGGCAAGCTCGAAGCGTGCGACAAGAAGCACGCGCGGCCGCACGAGGTCACGATCACGATGTACGTCGGTGCGCATGGGCGCGCTCAGTCGGTTGGCTTCTCGTCGGACGCGACCGTGATCGACGACCAGTGGGCGGAGTGCGCGACGAAGGCGGCGATGGGATGGCGGCTTCCGGACCCGAAGGGCATCGTCGCGAAGTTGGCCGTCCGGAGACCTTGATGGACTCCCAGCCGAGCGAGGAACAACTGCTCGTTCAACGCACCGCGCGCGATTTCGCGGAGCGCGTGCTGGTTCCGAAAGCGGCGGAGCGCGATCAGAGCGGCGAGCTCCCCGAGGCCGAGATGCACGAGCTCGGCAAGCTCGGCCTGCTCGCGATCAGCGTCCCCGAGGAGCTCGGCGGCGCCGGCATGGGCCCGGTCGCGTACTCGCTCGCGCTGCAAGAGATCGCGCGCGGCGATGCATCGGTCGCCGTCGCGATGTCGGTCACGAGCATCGTGATCGCGCGCGGATCGATCCGGTCTTGATGCGCGCTGCGCTCGTGGTTGCGCTCGTTGCATGTGGTCAGGCGCCAGCGCCGGTCACGCGCCCCTTGCCGGTGGCGGTCGCAGATGCCGCGCTTCCCGATGGGGCGCCGGTCTCCGACGACGAGAAGCTCGCCGCGATCCAGAAGGCGATGAACGAGCTCAGGCCGGCCTCCCAGCAGTGCTGGGCCGCCGCCGCCGCGATCCGGTTCGATATCGAAGGCGACCTCGCCGCACGGATCGAGATCGGTCCACCCGTGCACGCCACGTTCGTCCGCGACACGACGAAGAGCGTGCGGCTCGCGGCGTGCGTGGAGCAGCTCCTCGAGGCATACGCGTGGCCACCTCCGCTGCGCGGCCAGATGATCCAGCTACCGTTCGAGTTCCATGCGCCGCAGGGCCAGAGCATGATCGATCGCCGGCTGGTTCCGTTCGCGGGGCAAGGCAGCATGTCGGTCGCGGTGCTGCTCGACGACGACAATACGGGTAACGCACAGGCGTCGATGTTCGAGGTCGCGATCGCTGCCGGCGGCTCGACGGGAATGCGGACCGCGCCGCGCGCCGAGGTGTGGTGGCTGCGCGATCCGGCGGAGCTCAGCTCGGTTGCGCTGCAGCCGGTAAAGCTCGCCGCGGGCTCCTTGTTCTACGTGCCGGCCGGTGGTGCGCGCGAGGTCAAGGCGGTCGGCGGCGATGTCCACGCGGTGATCGCAGTCGCGCCAGGCGGTGCGGAAGGTGCCGCGCGGGCGGGTGCACTGCCGACGCCGGAGCTGTTGCACTGGACGAGCGCGCCGATCGTGCCGCGCGTGCTCGCGCCGGTCGCCGCGAAGGGCCATCAGATCTTTCTGGAAGGTCCAGGCGTGCCGTTCTCGGCCGCGCTCGCGGCGATCCCGAACGGCACCAGGATCGCGGAGCACGTTCATGCAAAGGAGACGGAGCTGTTCTACTTCATTGCAGGTGGGGGTCAGTTCACGGTCAACGGCGTGACGCTGCCGGTGACCGAGACGTCGGTCGTGCAGATTCCGCCGAACACGAAGCACGCGTTCACCGCGACCAGCGACGTCCGCGCGTTTCAGATCTACGTGCCCGGCGGGCCGGAGCAGCGGTTCAAGTGATCGATCGGATCCTCGCCGGCGATGTCGCGGAGGCCGCGCGCTTGATCCGCGATCTCGATGATCGGCGGCCCGAAGCGCTCACCGTCGTGAAGGCCTTGTTCCCGCATACGGGAAAAGCGTACGTCGTCGGCGTCACCGGCAATCCCGGCGCTGGCAAGTCGACGCTCGTCGATGCGTTGATCGCGCACTACCGCGCCGCGGGGGAGACCGTCGCCGTGATCGCGATCGATCCGAGCTCGCCCTTCTCCGGCGGCGCGTTACTCGGCGATCGCGTGCGCATGCAACGCCACGCGCTCGATCCGGGCGTGTTCATTCGCAGCCTCGCGACGCGCGGTCACCTCGGCGGCCTGTCGCGCTCGACGTTCGAGATCGCGCACGTTCTCGATGCGATGGGGTTCCAGAGAATTCTGATCGAGACCGTCGGCGTCGGTCAGGACGAGGTCGACGTGATGACCGCGGCGCATACGACGGTCGTGGTGTCGGTGCCGGGCCTCGGCGACGAGATCCAGGCGCTGAAGGCGGGCCTCCTCGAGGTTGCCGACGTCCTCGCGGTCAACAAGTCCGATCGCGAGGGCGCGGATAGGACCGCCGCCGAGCTCCGCCGCATGCTCGGCCTGCGCGTCGGTCGCACGCATGTGGTCGCCGTCGTGCCGACCGTCGCGACGCGCGGCACATCAGCCGGCAGTGGCGTCACCGAGCTCGCCACCGCGATCGAGGTGCATCGGAGCAGCGCGTGGACCGGCCCCGAGGCTGCGACACGTGCGACGGCCCGCGCCCGGGCGCAACTCGACGGGATCGTGAGAATGCTGCTCGCCGAACGTGCGAATCGGCTGATCGCGACGCGTGTGACCGATCCGGCAGACGACGTTGCACGACGCCGCATCGATCCTTGGACGGCGGCGGAACAGATCGTTGCCGACGACGTGTAGGTCCGCGTAGCCCGCGTCACCCATCGCCAGTTTGTGGTGTCGTCGAGCAGGGGTGCTAGACTGGGTGCACCTCTGCCGTATCGAGGTCCTTGCTTATGATGCTTGTCCGTACTGCGCTCGGGGTGATCGCGTTGACTGGCTGCAGCCTGATCAGCTCCAACGCCACTACCTATGATCTCGATCTGCCCGTGCAGACGTTTAGCGTCGACGCGTCGGGATGGCAGGTCCAGACCGCGTCGATCAACGACTACCTCGCGAAGACCTGCTCGCCGAGCTCGACGTTGTGCGCGAACGCGGCGAACGCGGCGTGCCCGATGAACTGCACCGGTAGCTGCGATATGGCGCGGCAGACCTGTGACCTCGGGCTCGACATCGCGCTGCACCAGACAGTCGATCTGTTGAGCGAGAAGCCGGAGCTCAAGTCGATCGACGGCGCGACGACGGTGTTGCAGGTGACGGTCGACTCGGTCGACTACGAGGTCACCGCAAACTCGCTCTCGATCGATACGCCGCCGCTGACGGTCTACGTCGCGCCGATGTCGGTGATGGATCCGAAGGATGCGCTCGCGAAGATGGTCGGCACGATCGAAGTGGTGCCCGCGGGCACGACGGTCCTCGCGACCGCGATGAAGTTCACCGCGGATGGCCAGGCGACACTGAGCGCGACGCTCGCGGACTTCAAGAATCCGTTCAACATCATCGTCGGTGGCACACTGCTGCTCGCGCACGGCGACGAGGTGCCGAGAGGCAAGCTCGACGCCAGCGTTCACGTTCGCGCGCACGCCTCACCGTAAACGTTCGAGAACGGCGTTCTAGTCCGTGCGTGCGCGCGGCGACGTAGGCCGTGTCTGCGCACCCACATCGGTGCACAAGCTCGCGATGCGATTCGCGATGCGGGGTGGCACGGCCGATGCTGTTACCGCTGATCGAGAAAAGAGGTCTGTATGAAATCGATCAAGCGTTCCATGTTGTGTGCGTTGCTGTTCTCGATGGCTGCGTGCGGTGATTCCGAGCGTGGCGTCGATCCGATGTCGTTGATGCCGAAGCTGCCCGTCGTCGAGCAGCCGATCGCGGCTGGCCGGATCGCACCATCGGTCGAAGTCCAAGCGCCGGCGAAGGTCGAGCCGACGATCGCGATCCCGACGAAGTTCGACGATGCGCTCGCGCAGGGCAAGGAGCTCGCGACGAAGGGTGACGCTGCGAACGCGAAGCTGCTGTTCGAGGCCGCGGCGAAGCTCGACAAGAAGCGCGCCGAGCCTCACGTGGAGCTCGCGAAGCTCTACATCACGAGTGGTGACCGCGGCCTCGCGATGGCAGCGGCGAACAAGGCGGTGAAGCTCGCGCCGCTGTCGAGCCAGGCGTGGAACACGAAGGGCCGCGCCGAGCTCAACCGGTTCGCGTATGACGATGCGATCGAGGCGTTCTCGAAGGCGGTCGAGCTCAACCAGGACAACGTGTGGGCGTGGAACAACCTCGGCTACACCGAGCTCCAGCTCAAGAAGTACGACGAAGCAGTCGAGCACCTGAGCCAGGCAACGCAGAAGAAGGATGCGACCGGGTTCATGTTCAACAACCTCGGCACCGCGCTCGAGCATCTCGATCGGCTGGACGAAGCGCGCGACGCGTTCGAGGCCGGCGGCAAGCTGGGATCGAAGGAGTCGCTAGCGAGTCGCAAGCGGCTCGAGGGTGTGAAGTCGATCGCGATCGTCGAGACCAAGGACAAGCCCGACGTGAAGCCGGACGTGACACACACGTTCGATAACAGCGAAGGTCCGATGCAGCCAGATGACCTGAAGGCGGACGACCCGAAGACCGATGACGATGCTGGGACGGACGAGGTGACGCCGGATGCCGCGGTGGAGGCGCCGAAGGCGGATCCTGCGCCGGTCACGCCGACGCTGTAGTTCGCGACGGATCCGTAGGATGATGGCGAGGTGAGGAGCCTCGCCGTTGTCGTGTTCATCGCGAGCGTCGCCACGGCGGCCGGCTATGCGGCGCAGCACACGACCGTGGCGCGCGGCGCGGTGATGGCGGCGGATCTTCTCGAGTCGAACGCGGGTGTCCTGAGCGGGATGTCCTGCGACCCCGAGATCCCGATCGGCGTCGACGGCGCACAGTTCTGGTGCGACGCGGTGTTCACGCGCGGCGGCACGCGGCGGCTCCACTTCGAGCTCGCGCGCACCGGCCAGATCAAGCAGATCGGCGAGGACCCGCGCAAGGACACGGGTGAACCGCCCGCGATGCGAATCGACAAGTCGGACCCCTGGCAGTAGGGCGAGCCCTGCCAGGCGTGATATAGCCGCACGCGATGCCGAATTACTCGAAGCTGCACGACCTCGTCTCGCACCGCGTGACGATCGAGTACGACACCGGCGCGAAGGTCACCGGATACCTCGCGTCCTGCCAGCCGAGCTCTGGGCCGGTGGAGTTCGTCACGCTCAGCGATGCGAAGATGATCGACTCGCGAGGCCGGCTGCTGCGCGACCTCAGCGAGGTCACGCTGTGCCCGAACATACTCACGTCGATCGCGCTCGACGAGGGCCCGCGCGGCCGCGACGTCGCGACGACCGAGTAAGCTAGGCGCCGAGCCGGCCGCCGAAGCGCGCGACCAGCGCGTCGTCGTGATCGTCGGCGGTCGTCGTGACGTGAACGATCAGGTCCTGGACCTCGCTGCGATCGAGGTCGAGCGTCGAGCGCTCGCACACGACGAGCACGTGCTCGCCGTCGGTCGCGAACGCCGCGCCGGCCAGGCCCGCGTTGAGCTCGAGCAGGTGGGCGAAGAGGGCGGTGCGATCGACCTTGTCGTCGATCGTCATGGCGGTCGTACACACCCGGATGTGCGTGAACGACGCGCGGTCGACGAGCGTGATCCGCGCGCTCGCCGAGCCCTTCGCGATCTGCCAGGCGTGCGCAGAGGTCGCGTCGTGAGCGCGGCTCTGGACGGCCGGATAGCCGAGGGCGCCGAGCACTTCCTCGACGAGGGCGATCGTCGAGTGGAGGTTCGCCTCTCGCTGATTGGCAAACAGAGCCTGCGCCATGACGAAGTCAGACTAACATCAACGGCGCGCGATGAAACAACTGCCTCGGCGAATCGCGATGGGAGTGGGCGCAGGCCTGCTCGTCGTCGCGATCGTATTGTTCGTCGCGACGCGGCATCGGCGCGGTGGAGTGGCGGGACAGGGGAGCGGGAGCGCGGTGGGGAGTGGTGCGATGCACGCGCCACGGCTACCGAAGTTGGCGGGGCAGAAGCCCGGGGTCCGGATCACGGGGTTCGTGGTAGATGGCGCCGGGTTGCCGGTCAGCGGAGCGACGGTGAGCGCGGCGCTGGAGAAGGGCGCGGCGGATCGAGCGCTGGCACCGCACGCCGGATCCGGATCGGCATCGGGCTCGGGCTCGGGCTCGGGCTCGGGCTCGGGCTCGGAGGTTTCGGATTCGACCGGCGCGGACGGTCACTTCATCGTCGACGGGTTGGTGCCAGGAAGGTACAAGCTCGGAGTTACCGGAAAGGGGCTGCTCGCGGCGGAGGTTCGGTTCGTGCCGGTGCCGTCGGACGAGGCGCGGATCGTGGTCGCGCGGCAGATCGCGATCGATGGAACGGTCACGGATGGCGGCAAGCCGGTCGCGAACGCGATGGTCGGCATTCGCGGTGATGCGATCGGCGGTGCGCTCGAGGTCAAGACCGAGACGAGCGGCGCATTCCATGTCCCGAATCTCCCGGAGGGCCGCTACCAGGTCTATGCATGGCAAGCGGCGCTCGCCGCGAGGGCCGTGCGCGTCAATCGGCTCGGCGCGGGACCGTTCTCGGCGGTAGAGTTGCGGCTCGAGGCGGGAGCGATCGTCGTCGGCCGCGTGATCGATCGCGACGAAGGCACCGGCATCGTCGCGGCGATCGAGCTGCGCCCGACCGGTGACGATCAAGCGCCGCGCTACGCGCGCAGCGGTGACGACGGTGTGTTCCGGATCGAGGGCGTGCCGAACGGCCGCTGGATCGCCGACGCGTTCGCATCCGGTTATCTGTCGCCGGGCGGTGTCGAGCTCGATGCAGGTAAAGGCGTGCCCGAGCTCGCGCTCGCGCGCGGCGCGGGCGTCGAGGGCAAGGTCGTCGACGGTGCGGGCCATCCCGTCGCCGGCGCGACCGTGCGCGCGATCACCGCCGGTACGAACCCGACCGAGTACTCCGCCGAGGTCGATCAAGATCGGCTGCGCCGGTTCTCCGGCCGGATGGCGGCACCGACTGCACCCGCGCTCGCGATGGGCAGCGATCCGCAATTGATCGCGCGCGGCGAGCTCGGCGTGATGATCGGACCGATTCCGCCGGTGCCGCCGCAAGGTGCCGAGGTCGCGCGCACCGCAGCCGTCGTCGATCCGACCTCGGCGAGCGCGAGTCTCGTCGGCGATCCGCCTCCGCTCACCGGCGATCCGACGCGCGCATCGGTGTGGACCACCGGCAGCGACGGCCGCTATCGAATCCGAGGTATCGCGCGCGGCAAGGTCACCGTGCTGGCGGTCGCGGCCGGTTACGCGGAGGCGAGGTCGCGCCCGGTCGCGCTCGACGCCGGCGAGGTCGTCCAGAACGTCGACGTCGTGCTGACCGCCGGCACGTTCATCGTCGGCAAGGTCACCGATCAACACGGTGCTCCGGTGATCGGCGCCGAGGTCTCCGCGCAGCCCGAGGTCGGCGCCCCGGCGGTGAACTTCACGGACGCCGATGGTCTCTACAAGATCGGTCCGGTGACCGGACAGATCGAATTGCATGCGAGCGCCTACGGCCATGTCGAGCTCCGCCGCGCGGTCACGCTGCCACCCGCGAGGAATGCGACTGCCGAGGAACATCGCGAGGATCTCGTGCTCGAGGTCGCCGACGCGTCGCTCGCTGGCACCGTCGCCGACGCGTCGGGGCTGCCGATCGGGAACGCGCAGCTCGACGTGATCGTCGGCGGCGATGAAGGTCGTCGCGGCACCAGTGGGCAGGACGGCGCGTTCACGCTCGACATGCTGCCGCGCGGCCACATCCGTGTTCGCGTCACGCATCCCGATTATCCGATCGTCGAGCTCGATGCCGTGACCTCGAGCACCGGCGAGCGCACCCACCTCGTCGTGCCGTTCGGCGGCGCGATCGAGGGTGGCCTCCTCGACGGCTCCCGCGGCGCACCGCTCGCCGGCGTGGCGATCGACGCGAAGGGCCCCGGTGGCGCGACGACCGAGGGAACGAGCGATGCGACGGGGCGCTGGAAGCTCGGCCCGCTCACGAAAGGCGCGTGGACGATCGAGGTCCGTCTTCCGGGCTACCTGCCGTTCACGCGCCAGGTCGACGTTGCCGCCGCGACCCGCGCAGGAACGACCACGGTGCGCGACGTTCGCATCGATCTCGCGCGCGGGGCGCTGCTCGGCGGCGTGGTCCGCGATGCCCGTGGTCAACGCGTCCCGCGCGCGCACGTGATCGCGAAATCACCGTTGGCGACGGTCGAGGGCGATGCCGACGCGCAGGGGGAGTTCCGGATCCACGACGGGCCGACCGGCGAGGTCAGTGTCGAGGCAACGAAGGGCGACGCGGGTGGCTCTACCCACGTGACCGTAAAGGGCGGTGACGAAATTCTCGGGCTCGCGGTCGAGATCCGGTGATCACCCGCGGCGGCGCTGACGCATGCGACCGATGTCGATGATCATCGTAGGCGCCGCGTGCAGATCTTCGTCGTAGATCGGCCGTACCGTCGACGGCTTGCCGCGCTTCGCCGGGGGAGGCGGGGGAGGCGGGCTGGTCCGCCGCCGCGGCTGCTGACCGCCCGCTGCACCTTGCTGCGTCGCCTGGCGCTGCGCCTGCTGTGGCTGCGCGGGCCGCTGCGGCTGCGCGGGCATCTGAGAGCTGCGCCCGCGGTCGGTCAGGATCTTGGTGTTCGCCTCGTGCACGTTCGGCACAGCGACGGCCACCGAATCATCCGCGTGATGCTCGGGCGGATCGACCTTCGGCATCGTCGTGAAGTTCGAGTCGCCGCTGAAATCGTTCGACTGGGAATCGCGCAGCGCCGCGACCGAGACCGAGGTCGGCTTCGGCTGGAACGGCACCTCGGGCGGCTCGAAGTCCTCGTCGCGCGGCATCAGCGACTCGCCGACGTCATCGGAGACGTCGTCGGTCATCACGAACTCTTCGAGCATGCGGAGCTCGCGCTCGATCTCGATCGCGAACATCTTGCGGATGAACCGGCCGAGGTGACTGCGCGAGTAGTTCGGCATGAACTTGCGCAGGAACGCCCGCAAGTCGCCCTCGACCTCCGCCGCCGTCTGGTAGCGGTTCGCGCGCGACCGCGTGAGGCACTTGTCCGTGATCTGCTCGAGCTCCGGCGGAATCCCCGGCTGGAGCTCCGAAACCGCGCGGTACTTCGCGTCGCGGACCTTGATCAGCAGGTCCATTTCGTTCGTCGCCGTGAACGGCGGGATCCGGGTCAGCATCTCGTAGAGGCACGAGCCGAGCGAGAACACGTCGCTGCGGTGGTCGAGCTTGCGGCCGAGCGCCTGCTCGGGGCTCATGTACTTGACCTTGCCCTTGATGACGCCGGTCTTCGTCGTCACGCGCGACAGCGTCGCCTTCGCGATGCCGAAGTCGCACAGCTTCACCTCGCCGGCGTAGCTGCAGATGATGTTCGACGGCGATACGTCGCGATGGATGATCGACAACGGCCGGCCACGCGAATCGACCGCCGAGTGCGCGGCGTGCAGCGCAGCGCCGACCTCGGCGCAGATATACGCGGCGTGCTCCGGTGGGATCGGCTTCTTCTTCGAGCGGCAGCGCTCGAGCACGGTGCGCATGTCCTTGCCGTCGACATGCTCCATCGCGATGAAGTACTCGCCATGCGCGCGCGCGAACTCGTAGACGCGGGCGATCGAGCCGTGGCGCAAGACGCTCGCGATCTTCGCCTCGTCGACGAGCATCTGGATGAAGTCGTCATCCTCCGCGAGGTGCGCGAGCACGCGCTTGACCGCGACCAGGTGCGGCTGACCATTCGCATCGAAGGTCTTCGCGCGATAGATCTCCGCCATTCCGCCGAACGCAATGCGATCGAGGAGGTGGTAGCGCCCGAGCTGCTGAGCCCTTCTCACCGGCATTGAAAGCGTAGCATGAACGTGCGTAACCGCCGAGATCCGCTATGCTACCGGCCTATGTCGCGCACGATCTGGCTGATCCCTCTGTTGTTCGCAGCCTGCGGCAAGCCCGCAAATAAACAGGGCGAGGACACCGCTCCTGCCACGTCGGGCAAGGTCGATCGCGTCGCAGTTCCGACCGGCGACGAAGGGATGGTCACCAAGAACGCTGGCTCCGGAGCCGCCCCCGTGGCGAGCGACGAAGCGCGCTTCCACCTACATCCCGACGAGGGCACGCTCACGATCGACAAGGCCGAGGGCAAGGCCGGGAGCGAGCTGACCTCGAACATCAAGGTCACCCCCGCCGGCGCCTACCACGTCAACATCGAGTTCCCGATCAAGCTGACACTCGAGCCGCCGACCGGCGTGAAGCTCGCGAAGACCGAGCTCACCGCGGGCGGCATGGACAAGGCCCAAGGCGACGCGGTCGCGTTCTCCGAGCAAGCGCTCGCGTTCGCGATCAAGGCGACCGCCGACAAGGCCGGCACCTACGATATCAAGGGCACGTTTAAGTTCGCGGTGTGCACGAATAACAACACGCAGTGCCTCGCGAAGAAGCAGCCCATCACCGTCACGGTCGCGGCGAACTAACGTATCTTCAGCTCGTGCCTGCTGATCTGCCCGATGTGGTGAAGTCCACGCTGGTCGAGCTGCACGAGGCGGTGCGGGAGGATTTCACGCGCAACCGTCGCGTGATGTCGTTCGCCGAGTACCTCGCGCTCGTGTTCGCCGAGCCGACCCGTCAGCTGCGCTCGTCCACGCAGTACATCGTCGATTGCTTCGATCACTACGGCACCGAGAAGGTGAAGTACCCGTGGGGCGAGGTCCTCCGCTGGAAGCTGTTCGACGCACCGTGGGCCGGCGGCGAAGACCGCTTGTTCGGCCAGGAGATGGTCCAGCTCGAGACCTACCAGGTGCTGAAGAGCTTCGTGCGTGACGGCCGGCCGAACAAGCTGATCCTGTTGCACGGCCCGAACGGCTCCGCGAAGTCGACGTTCATCCGCTGTCTCGGCCGCGGCCTGGAGCATTACTCGACGCTCGACGACGGCGCGCTCTACCGGTTCTCGTGGATCTTCCCGACCCAGAAGAGCACGCGCGGCGGCATCGGCTTCGGCGGCGGGACCGAATCGATCGAGTCGATCGACACGTTCGCGTACCTGCCCGATGACACCGTCGACGCGCGCCTCGGTGACGAGCTCCGCGATCATCCGCTGCTCCTGATCCCGCTCGACGAGCGCGCGAAGCTGCTCGCGAAGCTGACCCAGGGCAAGCAGTTCGCGCCGAGCGACTACATCCGCGGCGGCACGCTGTCGCCGCGCAACCGCGCGATCTACGACGCGCTGCTCGCGAGCTACCAGGGCGACTACGTCCAGGTGTTGCGCCACATCCGCGTCGAGCGGTTCGAGATCTCGCACCGCTATCGCCAGGGATGGGTCACCGTCGAGCC
>JBDUAS010000455.1:0-4197 GCA_040004535.1 Deltaproteobacteria bacterium | reverse complement strand
CCATGCCGGCGCTCGTCGGGGCTCTTCGCAGGTAACGCGGTAGACCCCGGGATCACCACCGACATGAAGTCGAACAGGTCGCCCGCGATCACGAGCCGCCATGGCCGGCCGCCGATCCGGCGCACCGATTGGTAGCGGAGAAACGCGCAGAACGCCGCCGCACCGAGCGAGACCGCTTCACAGCGTTCCTCGGCCGCCCCCGGTAACAGCTCTTCGCCGAAATGAAGGTCGCTGACGACCAGCAGGTTGGCGGTCTGGGCCACTCCTTACACCATGCACGATTCCGGAGTCCGACGAAACCTCGACGCGATGTGTCGTGCTATGCGGATCGTGCTGTGACTCAGGTCTTGTTTATCCTCCTGCTCGCGGCCTCGCTGGCGTTCTTCGCCCGGACCACTTGGCTGTTTGGCCGCGCCATCTTCGCCGGCACCCCCGATCCACGCCCTCGCCTCGACCAGATCGACGGCCGCCTGGTGGACGTCGGCATCTACTTCTTCGGCCAGAAGAAGGTCGCCGAGGAAGGCCCGCAACACCGGACGAGCAAGCACCACCTGTTCATCTTCTGGGGCTTCCTCATCATCACGGTCGCGACCGCCGATACGATGGTGTCGTCCGCGATTCACGGGCTCTCGCTCGCGCTCCTGCCCGACGTCATCTACAAGCCGATCTACGTCGTCATCGACTGCTTCAACCTGATCGTCCTCGTGATGATCATCTGGGCGTTCATCCGCCGGATTCTGGTCAAGCCGCCGCTGATCCCGATGAACCTCGACGCGGGCCTGATCCTCGGCGGCATCGGCGCGTTGATGGTCACCCACTTCCTGATGCACGCGTACGAGATCGCGGGCGACGTCACGCTCGGCCACGCGGCACCGTGGTGGCTGCCGATATCGGGCACGATCGCCACCTGGCTCTCGCCGCTCTCGGGGACCGCCGCGGATCACGGCCACGTGATCGGCTACTGGCTCCACGTCCTGATCCTGCTGACGTTCCTCAACTACCTGCCGTACTCGAAGCACATCCACTTGCTCGGCGCGCTGCCGAACATCTTCACGCGCAACCGCAGCGAGCGCCGGATGGATCTGCCGAAGATCGATCTCGAGGACGAGAAGCAGTGGGGCGTCGGCAACTACGAGCAGTTCTCGTGGAAGTCGCTGCTCGATACGTACGCGTGCACCGAGTGCGCGCGGTGCTCGAACTACTGCCCCGCGTACGCCACCGGCAAGAACCTGTCGCCGATGCAGCTGATCCACGACATCCGCTACGAGATGCTCGATCGCGTCCAGCTCCAGGACAAGATCGCGGAGCAAGAGCAGAACGTCGCGTCGCTCCTCGATTTCACGAAGGAGCACGCGCCGACCGACGGTAGCCACGATAGCGACGATCACGGTCACGAGCCGGCCGACCTCGTATTCGCGCGCGCCCAGCTCGCCGATACGAAGACCCAGCTCGAGACGATGCCGAAGATGACCGGCGGCCGGATCGCCGAGGACACGCTATGGGCGTGCACCACCTGCGGCGCCTGCCAGGAAGTCTGCCCGGTGTTCATCGAGCACCCGCTGAAGATCTTGCAGATGCGCCAGAATCTCGTCCTGGAGCAGGAGAAGACGCCGCCGGAGCTCCAGCGCACGTATCGCAACATCGAGCGCCAATCGAATCCGTGGGGCATCGGCAACGACCAGCGGATGGACTGGGCGAAGGACCTCGATGTCGCGCTGATCGAGGACCATCCCGATCCCGAGTACATCCTGTGGGTCGGCTGCGCCGGCGCGTTCGACAGCCGGATCATCAAGCAGACCCGCGCGATGATCAAAGTGCTCAACACCGCGGGTGTCGACTACGCGGTGCTCGGTCACTCCGAGGCGTGCACGGGCGATCCGGCGCGGCGCACGGGCAACGAGATGCTGTTCCAGATGCTCGCGGAGCAGAACATCGAGACGCTGAAGGCGGCGAACGCGAAGAAGGTCGTGACGAGCTGCCCGCACTGCCTCCACACGCTGCGTCACGACTACCCGCAGTTCGGCGGCAACTTCGAGGTCGTTCACCACACCCAGCTGATCGATCACCTGTATCGAACGAACAAGCTGCGCAGCGACCCGAACAGCTCGCCGGTCGGCTCGATCACCTATCACGACAGCTGTTACCTCGGCCGGTGGAACGGCGAGTTCGATGCGCCACGCGATGTGATCAAGGCGGTCGGCGTGCCGAACGTCGTCGAGATGGCGCGCAACAAGAAGCATGGCTTCTGCTGTGGCGCCGGTGGCGGCCGGATGTTCATGGAAGAGCACGAGGGCCAGCGGGTCAACGAGAACCGCACCAACGAGATCATCGCGGCGCAGGTCGATGCGGTCGCGGTCGCCTGCCCGTTCTGCAACATCATGCTGACCGACGGCATGAAGAGCAAGAACGTCGAGGACTCGATCCAGGTGCTCGACATCGCCGAGCTGGTCGCCGCGTCGATTCCCGATGTGCCCCTAGGCAATCTGGTCCGCAAACGCGACCGCTGATCTGCGATTCGCTACAATTTGGTCGAGATGACGAAGTGGTTAGCCTTGGCCCTGGCCTGCGCTGCGTGCAGCGCGGGAGATGACACCGCCACCGGCGCGCACGCTCAGTGCGGCGAAGGGGGCGCGCTCGACGGCAGCGGCTGCAGTGGTGCGGTGACGACCGCGCAGGATGCGTGCTGGAAGTTGGTCGACTGCGGCGCGATTCCGGTCAGCTCCACCAACAACAACGTGTTCGATTGGGGCGCGTGCGTCGATCGGATCGAGACGTACATCGATGTCGGGCAGCAGCTCGTGCTGTCGTGCATCGGCGCGTCGTCGTGCGATGCGCTGCGGGTGCCGGGCTCGCCGGACCAGCCGGATGGGAACCAGCTCAGCTGCTTTCACCTGGGAGGTCGCTAGTGAAGCGCCTCGCGGTCATGGCGGTGTTGTTGGCGTCGGTCGTAGCCGCGGCCGAACCGGTGCCGGATCTGATCAAGCTGATCGAGAACCAGCCGAACGACATGGACCGCTCGGTGTGGAAAGAGAAGCGGCGCGATGCGGCGAAGAAGCTGGCGCAGAGCAAGGACAAGAAGGCGGTCCCCGAGCTCGAGAAGCTCGCCGAGTCCGAGACGTTCGACATCATCGGCGAGATCGCGATCGAAGGCCTCGGCTCGATCGGCGACTCGAGCGCGGTGCCGACGCTGCAGAAGATCGCGGCGGATGAATCGCGCGACAAGGGCCAGCGCGACCTCGCGAGGCGGTCGCTCGCGAAGCTCGGTGCAAGTGCGACCGGGCCGGTGACCAAGCCGGTCGAGAAGCCGCCGGAGAAGCCGACGGAGAAACCGGTGACCGGGCTCGAGACGTCCACGGCCACCGGGCCGACCGCCACGACCACCACGCCGACGACGACGGCGACCACGGTCGCGACGACCGATAGCGGCGCGGTCGATTCGAGCACCGGCTCTCACCTGATCGACACCGGCGCGGCGAAGCCGACCGGCGACATGCCGGCACTGCCGGAGCTGCCCGACGACACGCTCGCCGCGTACGATCGGGTCACGTTCGCGGGGGGCACCGCGAGCGTCGCGTACGACACGTCCCGCAAGCGGCTCGACGCCGCCGCGGATCTATCCGGGCTGTGGCAGCACCGGATCGAGCGCGACGCGATGGCGTGGGGCGCCGATGCCGGCGCGCACCTCGTCACCGGGCTCATCAATCCCGACGGCCGTGCGCAGACCCGAGGCGCGCAGCTCGACGTCAACGCCGACGGGGAAGCGCGGTTCTACACCGGCCAGGTCTACGGCATCGGCCGCGCCGCCGCATCGCTGCAGGTCGACTACATCTCGGATGTCGACGCGATGAACGCGGGCAACGACTACAAGCAGACCACGTCGCTCGCCGACCTCGAGGTCGCGCTCGGCGGCGGCTTCGGTCGCGTGCTCGACGTCGGCGCCGCGATCCGGGTGCGCCGGCTCGCCCGCACGCTCGATGCGGCACGCGCGCTCGGCAAGCCGATCGACGCGGCGACCTCGAAGAAGCTCCAGCTCACGTGGTGGGCGTTGCGCGGCGACCGCTCGACGTATCGCTCGCTCGTCGCGACCGTCGCGATCCTGCGCGAAGCAGGCATCCTGCTCGGCGAGCCCGATGCCGGCCTCGCGTACGAGATCCTGAACGTGCTGCGCGACACCCAGCTGTTCGTGCGGCCGAGCGG
>JBDUAS010000454.1:0-4206 GCA_040004535.1 Deltaproteobacteria bacterium | reverse complement strand
TGGCAGATCGAAGCGAACATCGACGACATGACCGGCGAGCTGTGCGCCGCCGCCGCCGAGGCGATCCTCGCGGCCGGGGCGCTCGACACGTGGTGGACCCCGATCACGATGAAGAAGGGCCGCCCGGCGCTCGTGCTGTCCGCGCTCGCCTCGACCGCGGAGCGCGATGCGGTGATCGCCGGGATCCTGCGCGAGACCACGACGATCGGCGTGCGGTTCACCGCGTATGACCGGGTCGCGCTCGCCCGCGAGACCGTCGAGGTCGCGACGCCGTACGGCGCGATTCCGGTGAAGCTCGGGAAGGACGGCGACATCGTTCGCAATGCGGCGCCCGAGTACGAGGCCTGCGCGGCCGCCGCGAAGCAGCACGGGGTTCCGGTCAAGCTCGTCTACGCCGCCGCGGTCGCCGCGTACGCTAAGGCGTGACGCACTCGACCGTGACGTAATTGATCAGCGCCGGCGGGTCTTCTGCGCCGCGGTCGATCGTGAGCTCGAGGTCGGTGCCGCAGTTGCCGGCGTCGTTCGTGATCCGGTAGCACGGCGTCGCGCCATCGGCGCCGCACGCCGCGTACGTTCCACCCGTATCGGACACCACGCACGATGGCTGCACGCCGGCCTGCGTCGTGTCGGTGTCGAGCAGCGCACCGTAGAGGCACGTGACCGGCGAGCCTTCGCCCGTCGCGTCGGGCACGCACGCATTCTGGAACACGAATTCGACGATGCCCTGGCCGTCGAGCGGCGCGATCTTGCCGGCGGCGAACGCGGCGAGCCGCGTGCTGCCGTTCGGCGCAGCGACCGCGATCATCGCGTCGTCGGCATCGGTCTTGAGGCTCTGGACGAACGCGCGGTAGTCGGCTGGATCGCCGGGCGACGCATCATCCTCGGCGGCGAGCACGACGATCGCGAGCGCCGCATCGTCGCGCAGGAAGCCCGCATTCTGCGCGTTGTGATCGAGCGCGGTCCGGATCGCCTCGAGTGGCTGCACGCTGGCGGCGCCGGCCGTGCCGACCGAGGTCAGCGACATCATGGTGGTCGCGAACTCGCTGTGGTAATTGCGGAGGTCGACGCTCGGCGTGTAGCGATCGAGCATGTATGGGCCGTCGACGAGATCGATGCGCCGCATCGCGCCGCCCAGGCTCGCGTCGCCGGTCAGCACGCCGACGTGAAGGTTCGCGCGGGGTCCGCGCAGCCGGGTCTCGGCGGTGCTCGCGACGAGCTGGAGCGTCTGCTGGACCTGGGCCTCGTACGGCGCCATCGCGGCGGAGCTGTCGATCACGAACAACACGTCGACCTTCGGCGCCGCACCATCGAGGAACGTGTACGTCATGGTGCCGGGCTGCTGCATGCCCGGCATGTGGTCCGTACTGCAGGCGGCGAGCAACGCGGCGAAGATCAGCGTGCGCATGTGCACCCCCCACAGCAACATGCCGGCTCGTCCGTGCCAACGAAAATCGTAGTGACCGTCGAGGTCGACGTCGGCGTGATCACTTTGCCGAGCTTTGCTACGCTCGGCGGCAGTCTTGGAAACTCCTGTTCCAGTCGCGATCCTCGGCGGCGGCGACGCCGAGCGCGAGCAGCTTGTCGGCTACCTCGTGTCGGCGGGCCTGCCGGCACGGGCGGTCACGCGACTGGCGACACCCGATGGCATTCCACCGCTGATCCTGATCACCGGTGACAACGTCGCGGAGCTCGTCGCCGAGGCGCGCGGCATGCCCGCACTCGCCGAGGTCGCGATCCTCGCGATCGTGCCTGCGGTCCCCGCGACCTGGGTCGCGAACGCACTCGCCGCCGGCGCGACCGACGTGATCCGCAAGCCGGTCAGCTCGGGCTTGCTCGCAGCGCGCTGTCGCAACCTCCTGAAGGCGATGCGCCGCGATGTCGCCGGTGTGCTCGCGCGGATCAACGAGGTCCTCACCGCGAACGGCGACGACGCCGAGGCGCTCGTCCAGGTCCTCCATCTCACCGCGTCGGCGCTCGGCTTCGAGCGCGCGTCGCTCGTCGCCCACATCGAAGGCTCGGACCACGCGTTCGTGATCGCGGCAAGCGATGCTCAGCCGTTGTCGCGGTTCACGCTCGCGATCGCGGAGTATCCCGAGCTCGTCGAGGTGATGCGCTCGGGCCAGCCGCTGTTGATCGACGACGCGTCGACGCACCCGATCACCCAACCGGTCGCGGAGACGCTCGCGTCGCGCAACATCGCCGGCATCGCGGTGTTGCCTGTCCAGTGGCGCGGCCGCTCGCTCGGCGCGATCCTGTTGCGCAAGCGCACGATCGGCGTCGGTCACCTCGGCGTGCGCAGCCTCGAGCTCGCGAAGCTGATCGCGAGCATCACCGCAGCGCACCTCCGGCACGGTCCCGTGCTCGAGAGCCTGCGCGATCAGACCCACCGGATCTCGCGGGCTCGCTACGAGGCCGAGCGCCGGCTGCGCGGTATCGATTCGCTCAAGGAGCACTTCGAGGCCGGTGCGGATGGTGTCGTCGTCCTCGACGACGCCGGCCGGATCTTGTTCGTCAATCACGCCGCCGAACGGATCACCGGCTTCGCGCGTGACGGCCTGCTCGGCAGCGAGCTCGTCGATCTGTTGCCGACCGAACAACGGGCGCAGATCGTCGACGCGATCTCGCGCGTGCTCACCGGCGTCAACGTCGAAGCGTTCGACCTCGAGCTGTCGACGACGTCCGGCTCGCCGGTGTGGGTGTCGGCCTCGACCTCGACGGTGCTCGCCGGTACGGGTGCCGTGATCCTCGCGTTTCGCGACGTCACCGCGGAGCGCGCGCTCGAACAAGAGCTGCGATCGACGACCGAGTTCCTCGAGCGCCTGATCGATTCGACCGTCGATGCGATCATCGCCGCCGACCTCAAGGGCCGGATCATCCTGTTCAACCAGGGCGCCGAGCGGTTGTTCGACTACCGCGCGCGCGACGTCATCGGCAAGAAGCCGGTGTGGGAGCTCTACGAGCCCGACGGCGCGCGCCAGATCATGCGGATGCTCCGCTCGACATCGCACGGTGGCGTCGGCCGGCTCGAGCAGATGCGCCGCGAGATCCGGATCAGCGGCGGCGATGCGGTGCCGGTCAGCATGACCGCGTCGATCGTCTACGAAGGCGAGCGCGAGGTCGCAACCGTCGGCATTCTTACCGACTTGCGCGAGCGCATCCGGATGGAACAGCGACTCCTCGACGCGCAGCAGAAGTTGCAGCTGTCGGAGAAGCAAGCGCTCGTCGCGGAGCTCGCGGCCTCGGCGGCGCACGAGCTCAACCAGCCACTGACGTCGATCATCGGCTACGTCCAGTTGATCCAGCGCCAGAGCGCAAAAGATGCCCAGCACCAGCGCGCCGCGAGCATCATCCTGTCGGAGGCCGAGCGGATGGCCGAGATCGTGAAAAAGATCGGTCACATCACCAGGTACGAAACGACCGACTACGTCGGCTCGGCGCGGATGATCGATCTCGATCGCGCGACGTCGCGGATGCAGTCGCTCGAGGCCGTGCCGCAAGACGTCGACGACAATCAGACCGGAGAGTTCTCCGCCGTCGCAGGACCCGCCACTGCGAGCGAAGCCGAGGTGCCGCGCACGCCGAGCCTCGGCGACCTCGGCGATCTAGCCAACCGAGCAGAGGAGCCGAAGTGACTCTAGTACCAGCCACCGAAGCCGCCCAGCTCGCTGCCCTCCAGCAGCTCGCGAACGAGCTGCCCCACGCGGCGAGCGAACGCGTCGTCGTCGAGCGCTTGCTCGACGTGCTCGAACGCCTGCTCCCCGGCCGTGCGGTCGCCGTGCGCGCTTCCGATCTCCGCAACCGCGAACCGGTCCGCGCGTACGTGCGCGGTGCGCAGCTGCGCGACGGCGTGACGACCGAGCCGATCATCCTGCCCCAGGCCGCGATCGATCGCGCGCGCTTGAAAGGTGCGGTCGCAGCGAGTGCCCGGCTGGTCGCGCGCGAGCGCTGGGACTCGCCGTTCACGGGCATCGCGACCGGCTTCGCGATCGCGCTTGCCGCCCAAGGCGAGCTCTACGGCGTGCTCGACCTCGGCTATCGCCCGGGCGACGAGCTGCGCGAGCACGACGAGCCGATGGTGCGCGGGTTCGCGAACGGCCTGGCGATGGCGCTCCGCACGGTGTCGTTGCAAGACGACGCGATCGGCCTGCGCGACTACCAGGCGCGCCTGCTCGACTCCGCGAACGCGCTGATCCTCGGCATCGATCG
>JBDUAS010000193.1:0-14276 GCA_040004535.1 Deltaproteobacteria bacterium | reverse complement strand
ATCCGCGAGCGAGGTCAGCGGAAAGTTGAGGAGCACCGCGAACGCGACCTTCGACGTGAACAGATCGTCGATCACGTGCGTGCTCGGGTCGTACGTCGTGAGCAGCTCTTCGACCGGCAGCATCGGCCCCGTATCGACCTCGCTGCTCCACCGCGCCGCGCGTCCGATCTCGAGATCGTGGCCGCGGATCTGCTCGTCGAGCGCTTCCATCCGCGCGAACAGCGCGTCGCGCGTCTTCGCATCGGCCGCGTACTGCGCGAGACAAAACGCGGTGAGGTCGCCATCGCTCGTGCGCCACAGCGCGGCGACCTGGTCGACGCCACGCGAGATGTTGTCGTGCGCGCCGTACTTCGCGACCAGCTTCGCCTTCGCATCCGCGATCGCGGCGACCGTGATCCGAGCTGCCGGCCCGGGAATCATCGTCGGCGTGATGACGACCGCGGTTGCAGGTGCGGGCGCGACAGGCGGTGGCGGAGGCGCAGCGACCTGCGCGACCGGGGTCGACGTGCTTCCACACGCGGTGGCAACTACAAGTGCTGCGAGGATCCTCACGGCGCGGTGGTATCACCGATGCGCGATGGTGTGTTGCACCGCGCGCGTAGGCAACGCGGCGGTGAGGGGCTACGCTGAAGACATGCTCGATGTGTTGCGCGATCGCCTGGACAGTTTGAAGGCGAAAGCGATCGATCGAGCGTGGGCCCGGACCTGGAAGGCCGCGCGCTCGGTCGCGACGCCCTGGATGAAGCGCGACTACGCCGCCGCGGTCGAGAAGCTGCGCGGGCTCGAGCGGCGCGATGTCGTGATCTCGCGCGACGTGCTCGATGCGTTCGTGCACGAGGCGGCACCGCCGGGCGTGCCGTACGAGGCGGTCGTGCTCGCCGGCGAGGACCTCCGCGCGCGCTTGCCCGATGGGCCGGTCGAGCGGCGCGGCACGCACCTGGTCGGCAAGCTCCGCCTGACGCATCGCGCGGACACCAGCGAGGCGGTGCTCGTGTTCGTGCTGTACAGCGACGTCGCGGCCGACTACTTCGTCGAGACGATGGGCGCCGACATCGCCGCGAAGCTGAACGCGCAGTACGGCGATATCGCGATAGGCGAAGCGGAAGCCGGCATCCCGATCGTGTTGAAGGAGTTCGTCGCCGCGGCCGGGCTCGGCGTGATCGGCAAGAACGCGCTCTTGTTCTCGAGGAAGTTCGGCTTCAACTGCAAGCTCGGCGTGGTGTTCCTCGGCGCGCCGGTCGATCGCTACGATCCGGTGCCGCAGGATCGCGAGTGGAAGCTCGCCGATTGCGCGACGTGCAACCTGTGCGTCGAGGCGTGCCCGGTCGGCGCGTTCGACGACTACACGATGAACAAGGCGGCGTCGTGCGATCGACTGATCGCCGGCGATTATTTCGGACCCCGTCGCGATCACATGTGCCGCGCGTGCATCACGCGCTGCCCGGTGTCGAACGACGTGCTCAAGTTGCGCAGAAAAGAAGGCGCGCCCCAGCGGTTGTTCTGGGACAACGAAGCCCAGGTCTCGCTGATGGCGGACTTGTTCATGTACCGCCCAGCATTTTGGATCTGGGTGATGCAGCGCTTCTACTACGGCGCCGACATGCCGGGCCGCGAGCCACGCGAGAAGACGAGCCCGGCCGACGCGCTCACGAATTCGGTGAGCACGACGACGAGCGACCGCACGCGCGACGGCTGGCGGCGGACGGCACGCCGCCGTTAACCGCGCTCGGGGTCGCGCGCGATCATCACGAGCGCGCGAGCCGCCTCGTGCACGATGAAGTTGGCGCCCGGAAACCCTTTCGGCGGCGTGTGCGGCACGATGCCGGGTTCTACGCCCTGGCCCTTCGTACCGAACGCTGTCACGTACGAGCGTTCCTGCGCGTGCGCGCCAGACGCACCCGATTGCCAGAACCGCGAGTAGTGCGCGATTGCCTCGGCGAACTGAGTCGCTGGAACGGTGTGACGGCCTAAGAGAAGCTCGTCCGCCAGAAGGGTCAACGTCACCACGTCTCCGTGCGGTGCGAACAGCAGTGTGGCGCGTTTCGCATCACGCCACGACGCGAGCTCACTCTTCCCGATGCCATAACCTTCGATCTCGTGCACGTTGCTCTCCTTTGTTATTGAAAGACGACAAGCCGGTCGATCCACACCCGTTGCGCTGCGTCGGCCCAACCGGCGCGTTCGTCGCGCACGGCGGCACTCGGATCAGAGCCGGCTGCGATCCGCGCACGGACGCCGGCGAAGAATTTCGGTGCCGCTGCATCTGCGATCGGATCGGGCGATGCGATCACGGCGCTCGCGCCAGCTGCGCGGAACGCATCGACGAGGCCCCACGTGGTCTGGAACGCATGGCCGGTCGCCGCAGCACCACACGCAGCGACCGCGACAACCGGATGTCCGCGCAACGGTGTCGCCGCGATCGCGGAGGACGCGAGTGCATAACCACCGGTCGCATCGGGCGCGAGCACGAGCACCGCGGCATCGTCGCCCACATCAGTCAGCCCGTGGGCGTGGATCTCGATGAAGCCAGCATCGGCCATCGCGGCGGTCACACGTCTGGGAGTCGCGTCCGGCCCTTCGACGACGACGGCGTCGGCAGGTGGCGTCACCGGCGCGAGCGGCGCCAGATGGAGCTCCGGCGGCGCCGGGATGTTCGCGATCACGACGAGCCCCGCGTCCTTGCTCGGGGCGGGCGTCGAAGGACCGCTGCGATACCGCCACGCGAGCTTAGCGGGCAGAAGTGCCGGCGCGCCGTAATATGGTTGGCGCGCCAGAACGTCGACGATCGCGCACGCCGAGAGCGAGCCGATCAACGCCTCGGGTACGCGCGCTGCACCGAGCGGCTCACCGACCGCGCGCGGTACCGCGACGCCGGCGATCGTGCCGTCCACGCCGCGGACCACGAACACCGACGCGTCCTCCTCGGCAGCGCCGAGCACGCAATGGTTCGCAACGGCGACGCCTCGCTCCTCGGCGAGCAGTGCAAGTGCGTCGCTCCACGCGCCTCGCCGGGCTGCGTCTTCGACGAGGATCGAGAAACTGTATGCGCGCGCCTTGATCGCCGAGGGATCTCGGGCCGTCGTGGCGAGCGCGCGTCGTAACAGCGCCCTGCCTGCGTCCGGCGACTCGGGCAGGATCAACCTGCCTTCGAGGTGATCGATCAGCGCACGCTCGCCCTCGGTCGCACTGGATCGCAGGGCCTCGAGCTGTGCTCGGAGCTCCGCAATCGCGGCGGGGACTGCGTGATCTGCCAGCTCGACCTCGACCAGGCCACGATATCGCAACTGCGGATCGGCACACGCCGCAGCTCCACGATCGAGAGCGCGCGCCTCGGCGAGGCGATTCTGGTTGATCAGCGACACCACGACTGCGTCGCGGGCCTGGCGCTTGTTCTCGCACGGTAGCTCGCTGTGCTGGATCTCCTCGAGGTACGCCGCGGCAACCGCGCCTCCATTACCGCCGACATCATCCTTCAACGCCTGCGCCTGCGCCGTGGACACCAGCGCGTCGTCCTCGAACGGGACGACACCCGCCGCGGTCGTACGCACGCGGGCAAGCGCGTCAGTGGCGGCGGCCGGCAACGACAACATCTCGTCGGCGTCAGCCAAGCGCTGATAGATCGCCGTGCAACGGTAGGGAAGCGGTGCGCGCTCGCACAGCTGCGCCGCCTCGTGCAAGACATGCTCGGCGCCGGTGAGATCACCACGTTCGAGAGCGACCGCGCCCTTCTGCTGCGCCGCGAACAATGGGAACCACGGATCGCCGGTCGCATCCGCAAGGTTCACGAGCTCTGGAAGATCCGCCGGCGCGACGTGGTCGGTCGCGCTGACCTGTAGCAGCGCACCGAGCAGGATATCGTTCGCATGCGCGGCGCGGAGATCTTTGACGAGAGCGACTCCTGCCTTTACGTCGAGGTCGCCGCGGACGAGCGCCGCGTAACGAGCGGCGAGCGGTGCGCGTAGCGTGAACGGCTCCGCCGCGATTCGCGTGACGTACTTCGCGAGGTGATCGCCGCCGAACACCGCGTCGAGCGCAGCCGCAAGCGGCCGCAACGCGCGCACGCGATCCGCCGAGCCTGCGGTGCGTACGGCATCGTAAAAGTACAGCCGCAGGATTCCCGGGAATGCGGCAACCTGATCCAGCGGCGGCGGCCCGCCCGCGACCATCGCCATGCCGGCCTCCTTCACCTTGTTCCATGCTGCATCATGGCGCGCGCGCTCGGCGTGCAACGCGGCGGCGAGATCGTGCGCCTCGATGCTCCAGCCTGGCTCGCCACGCTTGGCGATCGCATCGAACATCGCGGCCGCCGCGCGATCGAGCCCGAGCGCGTGAAGCGCGAGCGCGCGGTTCCACTGTGCCTGCGGATGAGTAGGCGCGATAGCCAGCGCCGCCGCCGCAGCGCGCAGCGCACGCTCGGCATCGCCTTGGACCAACGCGATCGCAGCGCGATCACTCGCGGCATCCGCGGTGTTGTCCTTACCGAGCTCGCTCGCCGCCGCGGGCAGATTGCCGGCGAGGATCTGCGCCGCTGCCACCGCGCGGTGATCGCCGGTGTGCTCCAGCTCCGCGAGCAGATCGAACGAAACGTGCTCAGCCTCGCCGGTCGCCGCGCGCGGCGGATCGTACGCACGATGGCGATCTGCGCCCGGCCATGATAGCCGCGGCTCGAGCTCGCGGTGCGGCCGTAGAGCCGCCGCGAACCGGTCTTCGACCGACGCGACTTGCGCGTGCGAATGGTCCGGCCGGCGGACCACGAGGTAGATCACGACCGCTGCCGCGGCAGCGACGAGAGGTATCGCGACCGCGATCCACCGGCGCCCACCTGTCCGCGCCGCCTGCTTGCGGTCGCGCGCCGCGCTCAGATCGGCCGGCTGCGCCGCCGCCACGTCGAACGCCGCCGCGCGGATCTGCAGACATTGTTCGAGCTCGGCCGCCGCCGCTGGATCTGCCGCGAGGGCCGCGAGCACTCGCTCGTGATGCTCGTCGGCGAGCTCGCCCGCCGCGAACGCCTCGATCTCTTCCGGTTTCCACGTCATTTCGCCACCGCCTCGCGCCCTTCAACTTCACGTCCGCGCTCGAGCTCCTCGCGCAACGCCTGGCGCGCGCGGAACAGCCGACTCGCCACCGTGTTGTCCGCGATCGCCAACCGCTTCGCGACCTCGCGATAGCGCAGGCCCTGGAGATAGTGCAGATCGAACGCGAGCCGCAGGTGCTCGTCCAGCTTCGCGAGCGCCGCGCGAACCTCGTCGATCGTGACATCGGCCCACGGTGGCGCGGCCTCGGTCTCCGGCTGCGCCGTGTCTTCCATCGCCTCGAACGTCACGGCCTTGCGTCGGATCCGGTCGATGAACGCGTTGCGCAGGATCGACGCCAGCCACGGCCGCATCTGGGTCGGCGGCGGCCGTCCGGCCTCGAGGTGCTTGAGCGCGCGCTCGAACGTGTCCTGGACGAGATCGTCGGTCTCCCACGCCTTGCGGCACAGGTGCCGTGCGGTCGCGCGCAACATCGGCTCGTGAACGGCCAGATCCTCGCGCATCGGCCGCACCCTCGGCAGCGCATGCTCACACGAGCCCGAATCCGGGGTCAAGTACGCGACGGAGAGGGTGCTGACGGCCACGGCGGTCCCTTCACGAGACGCAGACCGCGGCGGTTCTTCCGGACTTCCTGACTACGGCACTAGAAAATCGCGCCGCACTGGTTCGCCGTACCGCCGCCACCGCAGCTCAGGCCGCTCGGGCACGGCCCGCAATCGACGGTCGAGCCACAGCCGTCGCCGATGATGCCGCACTGCGCGCCGACCTGCGCGCACGTTTGCGGCTGGCACACGACGCCACAGGTGCCCGGGCCACCGCCACCGCCGCCGCACATCTGGCCGGTCGGGCAGCTGCCGCATTGCAAGACGACGCCGTCGTCGCAGCCGTCGCCAGACTCGCCGCAGGTGAAGCCGAAGTCCGTGCACGACTTCGGCGTGCACACCACCGGCGGCGGCGGCCCGACGCACGACGCGAGATCGAACAGCATGAACTCGAGCGTCTTCTCCTGGGCCGACATCGTGCCGGTCGTGCACTCGGCGGGGAATGTCATGCCACCCGACGTCGCGTCGGAGACGTGGAAGTCGCTGTACAGGACGCGCCCGCACTGCTTGGTCGGCGCGGGATCCGGCGCGTACGCGACCGGCGTATCGAACGTGTAGTGCAGCGGGCCGGTGAACGGCGTGCCGCTCGAGTACAGCCACTGCTGCGCCGGCGTGCCCGACATCGTCGCGGCCGCGGTGCTCACCGAGTTGAAGTCCTGGCGCACGACGTTGACCAAGATCTGGCCGAGCGTCGTCGACGCGCCGACGTTCTTAAGCCATGTCGCGAACGCGATCCGGCGCGCCTGGGTCGCTGGATCACCTTGAGCGGTTTGATCGACGTAGCCAGTACCGGAGGTGAACGCGCCCTGGTTAACGATCCAGTCGGCGGTCTGGAAGAACGGCTTCGGCGCGGTGTTCGTGCCGGCGGTGCCGGTGCTGTTCGTCAGCCACACGTAGCTGTAGTGGGTCGCGAACACGCGGCCACCGGCGTTCGCGTAGTCGATCAAGCGCTGCTGATCGGCGGCGGCCTTCGCGACCTGCGAGCCGACGCACTCGAACAGCGTCATGTCGTACTTGTCGAGCTCCGCCGCGGTGCCGTACAGCGTCGACGCCGCCGGCGTGCTCGCGTTGATGATCGCGCCGTTGTCCTTGTAGAACCGCACGCGGCCGGTGCCGCTCGGATTCGAGAACTCGGTGTCGGCGATGCCGATCTTGCGGAGCACGCAGTGCAACGTGTCGACGTCGCCGGTGCTGAACGCCATCAGCGGAATGTCACTGCGGACATCGCCCGCGACGCCGACGTGATCGCGCGGCAAGTGGGTCTGCGCGTTCGTGAGCGGGTTGTCCATGCAGCACGCGACCGTCGGAATCGTGATCTGACGGCGCCAGCGTCCGAGCTGGATCACGAGCGGGATGTTGGTGCCGCACGGCGCGTTGTCGATCTTGAACTTGCCGTCGACGCCGGTCGTGACGCTTACGAGCGGGTTACCGGTGACGAGCGAGCTGCACGAGTCGCACGACACGCCGGCCGCGAACGGCAGCACGCCGTACGATGGCGGTCCCGCCGCGCCGTTCGGCACGTAGACGAGTGCGCCGTAGATCGGATCCGGCGTGCCCCACGTCACCGTGTTGTCGTGACCGGGCGCCGTGATCGTGCCGCTGATCGACGTCTTCGGCATCATGCCGCAGTCCATCTGGTTGTTGCACAGGCCGGTCGTGCACGCGGGTCCGGTCGCGCACGTGTTCGGGGTCGTGCCGGCGCCGCAGGTCTGTCCCGTCGGGCATGTTCCGCAGCTCGCCGTGAGGTTGCCGCAACCGTCGGAGACTTCGCCGCATGTCGCTCCGGCTTGCGCGCACGTCCGCGGCGTACAGGATCCGCCGCTGCCGTTGCCGCCGCACGTGAACAACGTGCCGCCGCCGCCGCAGGTCTCCGGCGAAGTGCAGCTGCCGCAATCGAGTTGACCGCCGCAACCGTCGCCGATCGGGCCGCACATCGCGTTCTGCGCCACGCATGACGTGAGTCCGCACGTCGCCGCGGGCGGTGCGTCGTCGAAGATCTGGCCGTCGCTCGGCTGGACCTGCGCATCGCCGGCCGGAAGCCCGTCGACCGGCGCACCTTTGTGCGACGGCCCGCAGCCGGCGATGATCAAACCAAAGAATAGGAGTGAGCGCGCCGACTGCATCTTCATGGGCTGGCGGATGCTCACATAAATCGCGCGAAAAAAGCTCGAACAACTTTTGCGCAGTTGGAGGTGAACGGCGATCACCTGTGCGGTTCGATCCCGTCGCGCTGCCGTGCCACGGTCGCGGCGCGGTGCGGCGAACTGACCGCGTTTTCGTTGGCACGACGAGTGTGGCGTGGTCGGATCTTGAAGGTGCCTGACGTGACGTTGCAGCTCGTGATCGACGCGGTGAGCGATGCGGTCGTCGTCGTCGATAGCCCGGGCACGATCGAGATGTCTAACGCATGCGCCGCACGGCTCTACGGGTATCCGGACCGCCAGCTCCAGGGCAAGCCGATTCGGGTGCTGTTCCCGGACGACGATCCGGCAGCGAGGCCGATCGCCTCGCTGCTGGGGGACGCGCGCGACCGCGGTTGCGTGGAAACCCAGATCTGGCAGCGAAGGGCCGATGCCACCCGGTTCTTGACGAACCTCGTCGTCCGCTCGATCCCCGAGGGGGAAGGCCGCGGCGCACGCTACGTCCTAGTCACGCGCGACCTCACCGAGCAGCGGCGAGCCTCCGACGAACGTTCGCAGGAGGACACCAGGTTTCGGACGCTCGTCGAGAATGCGCGCGACTACGCGATCTTCATGTTGGACACGACAGGTCACGTCGCGAGCTGGAACGAGGGCGCCCAGCGCATCAAGGGCTACTCCGCCCGCGAGATCATCGGCCAGCACTTCTCCAAGTTCTACATGGTCGAGGACAGCCGCACGGGAAAGTGCGAGCGCGAGCTCGAGACCGCGATGAGCGAAGGTCGGTTTGAAGAAGAGGGCTGGCGCCTCCGCAAGGACGGCACCCGGTTCTGGGCGAACGTGGTGATCGCTCCGCTGCGCGACGATCGCGGCGTTCACATCGGGTTCTCGAAGATCACGCGCGACCTCACCGAGCGGCGCGCCGCAGAGCTCGATCGCTTGAGCCTCACACGTACGCAAGAAGCGCTTCGCCTGCGCGACGAGTTCTTGTCCGTCGCATCGCACGAGCTCCGCACGCCGCTCGTCGCACTTCAGCTCCAGCTCGAGAGCCTCGATATGCAGGCCGCCACGCTCCAGCCGAAGCAGGCCTCGAAGATCTCTCGCGCGCGCCGCAACGCGACGAGGCTCGCGGATCTGATCACGACGCTGCTCGATGTCTCGCGGATCGCCGAAGGCCGGTTGACACTGAACATGCGTGAGGTCGATCTCGGAGACCTCGTCCGCGAGGTCGTCGACCGGCTCCAAGAATCGGCCGCCGCTGCGAAGAACATCGTCGTCGTCTCGGGCGAGTCGATGCTCCTGGCGGTCTGCGATCCGTTGCGGATCGGCCAGGTGCTATCGAACCTGCTGGCAAACGCATTCAAGTATGCCGCCGGCACACCCGTCGACGTTCGCCTCGGACGTGCAGGCGACGTCGCGGTGATGACCGTCGAGGATCGCGGCCCCGGGATCTCGGAAGCGCAGCTCGAGCGAATCTTCGATCGGTTCGAGCGCGCCGCATCGATGCGCAACTATCCGGGGATGGGGCTGGGCTTGTACGTCGCGCGAGAGATCGTCGTGGCCCACGGCGGGTCAACTCGCGCGCACAATCGAGAAGGTGGTGGCACGACCGTCGAGATCCGGCTACCGGTAGTCAGTACCCTGAAGGAACGCACGCCATGACCCTCGCGCACCGAGTACTAGTAGTTGACGACGATAACGAGATCCGCGAGACGATGGTCGAGATCCTCAACGACGAGGGCTACGAAGCGGTCGGCGCGAGCGATGGTTACGAGGCGCTCGAGCAACTCCGCGATCCGGCAGACCGCTGGTGCCTGGTGTTGCTCGACCTGATGATGCCGAACATGGACGGCCGCACGTTTCGCGCGGAGCAGCTCCAGGATCCGACGATCGCGCCGATTCCGGTCGTGATCGTTTCGGCGATGAACGACGTCGCGGCCACGGCCGAGGAGCTCAAGGTCGCCGCGCACATGACCAAGCCGATTCCATTGCGCGAGCTGATCCAGGTCGTGCGTCAGTTCTGCGCCGGCAACTAGTCCGTACCTGATCTCCGACCGAGCTCGAGCTCGGAGTCAGTGCGTGAGATCGCGATCTCACCGTGAGCGCTGGAGTTTGCCACCTCACGCACCACGCGGTTCGCTTCTTGCTCCAAGGGGCCGTGGGAGGTCCTGTGGTGAGAAGCCAAGTTGTTCTCGCACTCGCGCTCGCGGCGTGTGCCAGCAAAGCGGATGAAGGTGCGAGTGCGTCTGCGACGACCACGTGCGCCGCTACCGGGTCTGGCCAGGGTTTTTCCAGCGAAGCGTTCGCGCCACAGACAGTAAACTTCTCTGCAGAGCTCGATGCCACGCCATCGATCGCGCAAATCTCGAGCGTGGTGGGCCTCGCCGACGGAGCAGCTACGCAGTTCTCGGAGCTCGCCGCGTCCGTCCGGTTTAATCCGCGCGGGACGATCGACGTGCGAGACGGCTCGACCTACCGTGCGGATGTGACGCTCGCGTACGTCGCCGGCTCGACCTATCACTTCAAGCTCGATGTCGATCTCGCCGCGCATCGCTACAGCGTCGCGGTGCGCCAGGCCGATGGCAGCGATCTTTCGATCGCGAACGGCTACGCGTTTCGCACCGAGCAAGAGAGCGTTTCGCAGCTCGATCATCTGGCCACCGAAGTCGACTCCGCGAGCGGCTCGACCGACGTGTGCACGTTGACGATCGCGCCGTCGCCGCCGCCGCCCCCAACGTGTTCGGCCACCGTCGCCGGTGCGGGCTTCGCGCAGGCATCGATCGGGCCGGCAACCGGCGTCCTCGTGCTCCAGCTCGAGGCGACCCCGAGCGTCGAGCATACGGATGCGGTGATCGCGCTGTCGAACGGATCGCCGGTCAGGTCCGATGCTGCCGCCGTCGCGGTGCGCTTCGCGCCGAGCGGAGAGATCGACGCGCGCGATGGGGATACGTATCGCGCGACCACGGAGCTCGCATATCACGCAGGAGCTCCGTATCAGCTGCGCATCGTCGCCGACCTCTCGTCGCACACGTTCTCGGCGTTCGTCCAGGTCTCCTCCAGACTCACCGTAGAGATCGCGCATGACTTCGCGTTCGGACCGAGCCAAGCGACCGCGACGCGGCTCGACACGCTCGATTCGATCGTCGACACGAGCGACGGCGCGACGCTCCAGCTCTGCAACGTGATTGCCGGCGGCCCGACCCAGCTCACGTACGTGCGCGACGGCAGGCCGTCGCTCGCAATGCTGCCGAACGACGAGCTGATCACCTCCGACGGCATCCGCACGATGCACCTCGATGCACACGGCACCACCGTCGCGCAGGTCGCGGTCGGCGGCGAGGTGGCGGTCGATGGCGCCGGCAACATCGCGGTCGCAAGCGCGGTATCCGGCACGTTGAAAGTGGCGTCGTTCACGCCCGCGTTCGGTGCGCGCTGGCAGGTCGCGTATCCCGTTGGCGCTGACGAAACGGTCATCAGCGCCGGCTATGACATCGCCGGCGACGTCATGATCGCGACCAAGTCGCAGGGTCACGTCGCCGCGGTCCACGTGCTCGCGCCCGACGGAGCCTTGCGCTCGAGTTTCGCGATCGGCCCACCCGACACCGGCGCGAGCGCGCTGGCGTTCACGCCCGATGGGTTCGCGTACTCGTACGTGCAGCCGGGCGGCATGGTGATCCAACACCAGCGCAGCGACGGCGAGCTCGATTGGGCGAGGTCGTGGACCGGAGACTTCACGATCTATGCGATGGCGAGTGACACCGCAGGCGATGTCGTGTTCACCGGCCAGTACTTCGCCGACATCGACTTCCAGCCGGGTGTCGTCGAGTATCACCCGAGCGGCGAGGTCGCGGACAACACCTACGTCACGCTCCTCGGTCCCGACGCGACCACCGTGTTTGCCGCTAACGCCGGCGAGTCCTACGTCCGCGGCGTCGCGACGAACGGCAACGAGGTCGCGGTCTCCGGCGAGCACGACGTCGGGCCACGGGTTCCGCATCTGTTCCGCTTCGATCGCACGGGCCGGCTGCTCGGCGACCTCGAGAATGCCGGCCTCGGCGATTTCGGCCTCGCCGATCGCACGTGGCTCGCCGCTTCTGGACGCGCCTACTGGAGCCGCAGCAGTGAGTTCCCGCGCTACCAGCAATGGCCGTATTACGCCGCGCTGCCAGCGCTATGATCGCAGTTGCGGCGGTAGCATCGCCGGATGTCGGACCCCGCCGCGTACGGCGACACCTGGGCTTCGATCTACGACGAGGTCCACACCCATCTCGATCCGACCGCCGCGGTCGATGTGCTCGCGGAGCTCACGGCTACCGGCAAGGCGCTCGAGCTCGGCATCGGCACCGGCCGCGTCGCGATTCCACTCGCCGCCCGTGGCGTCGCCGTCCATGGCATCGATGCTTCGCGAGCGATGATCGATCGCATGCGCGCAAAGCCTGGCGGCGCGGCAATTCCCGTGACGCTGGGCGACTTCACCGACGTCGCAGTCGATGACGAGTACGCGGTGATCTACATCGTGTTCAGCACGCTGTACGGCTTGCTGACGCAGTCCGCGCAGCTCGCGTGCGTACGCAACGCAGCAGCACGACTCGCGCCCGGCGGCGTGTTCGTGTTCGAAGGGTTCGTGCCCGATCCCGCGCGCTACTCGACAAATCCGCGCGTGCAGCTCAACCACATCGAGATCGACGGCATCGATCTCGTGGTCGCACATCACGATCCCGTGCATCAGCGCGTCGCGAGTCAACGCATCGTCGTGGGCCCAGACGGCATGCAACAATTCCCGGTGGAGATTCGCTACGTGTGGCCGAGCGAGCTCGATCTGATGGCGCAGCTCGCGGGCCTCAGGCTACGCGAGCGCTGGGCCGACTGGCAGCGCGCCCCATACACTGGCAGCGGCGCACACGTGTCGCTCTACGAGCGTGCGCCCTGACTGATCACGACGCGGTTCCGTACGACGGTGCCGACCGTGTTGAAGTCGCCGCGTCGTACCAGCGCCGTACTTCAAGCCGCGCGACCTCCGCGTCGAGGTCGAGTACGAGACGGCCACCGCGCACGAGGGTAGCGACACGCAGCTTCGACGAAGAGCTTCCATTGCGGCACCGACCACGGGTTCGCGCGCATGTGGCCGTTGAAGCAGTTCTTGTGTGCCGTGATCAGATCGGACGTCGCCCGAAGCCGCGTTCCCTGGGAGCGCACGTCATGGACTGGGCGCTCGGCTGATCGAGGGCGGCGAAAAGGTCGAGAGCATCGCACGCACGCTCGGATTCGCCTCGACGGCCTCGTTCAGCACGTCGTTCCACAAGATCGTGGGTGTCGCGCCGTGACGAGCGCTTGCTGCACTCTCGATAACTTGTGACTCGGTCAGCAGAGTGAAGAAGCGGTCGGCTCGACGAGCCGAGGGCGCTGAAGGTCAACGGCAGTCTCATCGTCGATGAGCGATCGACGATCACGACGATCTCGCCTCGGGCCGTCCGGCAAACCGGTCATCGAGCTGATGATTCGCGACGAGCTCGCAAGTCGGTCCTCGAGAGCTCGCGGCACGTCGGATGCATTCGATCTGCATGTGAACGAGCGCGAAACGCGAGAGCCGCAACCGGTCTCACCCGTACGGGACGAGAGCGCACTTGGACCCGGAGAGGATCTGGATCGCAAGCCGGGTGGTTTTCCGCATGCTATGATCGCCGCGACGGCAGGTTTCGCGATCGTGCTCGCTGGACTGGTGCTGTTCGCGTTGATCGATCGGTCGGTCGCAGCGCTGATCTTCTGCGCGCTTCTGATACCGGTGACGATTCTGTTGTTGAGACGCGAGTCGTCGCGCGAGCGCAATTCGATCCATCCGTCGCGCTGAGCCGGATTACGTGCTCGGTAGCGTTGCCGAAGAGATCCAATGAGGGAGAGGGACACAAAGACCAGCGCGACACCACCCGGCTCGGGGCAACTCACGCCGCAGGTGATTCATGACTACCGCGCCAGGCTAACCCACGGCGAGGACGTCATCGATCCCGACACGTGGGCGGGGGCAATTCCAGCTGCGTCGGGAATCGCGCCGCGGTTGCGGATCGGTGCCAACCGATGGTTCAACGTGCTCTGGCTCGTTCCCATCGGGTTCGTCCTGCTGATCTGCGCGGTCGCCGCCGCGAAGGGCCTGCGCGGGATTCCAGGTGTCGCGCAGTTTATCCAGCGGCATCCGGGCATCGGCTACGCCACGCACTTCGACGAACCGATGCCGGGTTGGGTGCGCGTGCAGCACTTCATGAATCTGTTCTTCCTGCTCTTCATCATTCGCGCCGGGATCCAGATCCTCGCCGATCATCCGCGGCTGTACTGGACGCGCCACTCCACGCCGGGGAAAGAGTGGCTCCGGATGCAGAAGCCGGTTCCGGCCGATCCGTTGTGGACGGCAAAGCAGGACTCGCTCACGCTGCCGAAGCACGTCGGTCTTCCGGGGTTGCGCCACTCGATCGGGTTGGCGCGCTGGTGGCATCTCGGCATCGACGTGCTGT
>JBDUAS010000192.1:0-14298 GCA_040004535.1 Deltaproteobacteria bacterium | reverse complement strand
CAGCTACGACGCGATCCGTGCGATCTCGTCACCCACTAAACCTCGTGGAGAGCCAAAAATAGCCACGCGGTCGGCTGCGCCGATCGTGATATGGTCTGGACATTACTCGCCTGCGGACGGACCGTGCGCTCGCGCCACACGCGAACCCGCCCGCGAAAGACGGTTGATGAAGTTGGCAGACGATCAGTTCCGGCTCCTCGTCGAATCGATCCAGGACTACGCGATCTACCTGATCGATCCGTCGGGCATCGTCCGCTCGTGGAACGCGGGCGCCCAGCGCCTCAAGGGCTACAGCCGCGACGAAGCCATCGGCCTGTCCTACGCCGCGTTCTTCTCCCCCGCGGATCAGGCGAGCGGCAAGCCGGCCCACCTGCTCGCCACCGCGCTCGAGCAAGGCCGGCTCGAGGACAGCGGCTGGCGGATCCGCAAGGATGGCACCCAGTTCTGGGCGAACGTCGTCATCACCGCGCTCTTCGAAGACGGCCGGCATGTCGGCTTCGCGAAGATCACGCGTGACCTCACCGACCGCGCGTATCGCGCCTTCGTCGAAGCGACGCACGCGATCGTGTGGTCCACCGACGCGGGTGGCCATCCCAACGCGGACTCGCCGACCTGGCGAGAGTTCACCGGCCAGAGTGAAGCGGAGTGGAAGGGCGGGCACGGTTGGGATCCGATCCATCCCGACGATCTCCCGGCGATGCAGCGCGCGTGGCCCGCGGCGAAGGCGAACGGGACCGCGCTAGACGTCGAGTTTCGGCTGCGCCGGCGCGACGGCGAGTACGTCTGGATGGGCGCGCGTGCGGTTCCGTTCCGCAACGCCGATGGGACGATCCGCGAGTGGTTCGGCGTCACGTTCGACGTCTCCGATCGCAAGCGGGCGGAGCTAGAACGCGAGCGGGCGGTCGAGCTGTTGTCGACGACGCTGCGGAGCATCGGCGACGCGGTCATCGCGACGGACACCGAAGGCCGGGTGAGCTTCATGAACGTGGTCGCGGAGCGGCTCACGAAGTGGACGACTGACGAGGCGCGCGGGCGGCGGCTCCACGAGGTGTTCCCGATCTTCAACGAGGAGACGAGCGCGCCGGTCGAGAACCCGGTCGATCGCGTGCTGCGGGAGGGCGGGATCGTGGGCCTCGCGAACCACACGATGCTGCGGCGTCGCGATGGCTCCGAGGTGCCGATCGACGACAGCGCGGCACCGATTCGCAGTGAAGCCGGTGCGCTCCAAGGCGTCGTGCTCGTGTTTCGCGACGCGACCGAAGAGAAGCGCCAGCTCTACCGGCGCCTGTTCCTTGCAGGGGCGACCGAAGAGATTGTCGGCGCGGCGGACTATCGCGACGCGCTCCGCCGGATCGCGACCCTCGCCTGCCCTCGCATGGCGGACTGGGCGAGTGTCGATATCGTGGATCCCGCGACCCGGCAGATCGAGCAACTCGCGGTCGCGCACGTCGATCCGGCGAAGGTGGAGTTCGCGAGGGAGCTCGCGAAGAAGTACCCGCCGGATCCGAGCTCGCAGACCGGCGCCTACAACGTGATCCGGACCGGGCGGTCGGAGCTGTATCCAGAAATTCCCAACGAGCTGCTCCAGCGCGGGGCGCGCGATGAAGAGCACCTGCGCCTGATTCGCGAGCTCGATCTACAATCCGCGATGGTCGTGCCGTTGCGCGGCCAGCGCGAGGTCTACGGTGCGATGTCGTTCATCTTCGTCGGCGAGACCCGGCGCTATACCGAGGAGGACCTCGAGCTCGCCGAGGAGCTGTCGAAGCGGGTCTCGCTGATGATCGAGCGGCGCCGGCTCGAGGAGCAGGCGGAGCTGGCCAATCGGATGAAGGACGAGTTCCTCGCGACGATCAGTCACGAGCTGCGGACGCCGCTCCAGGCGATCCTCGGCTACGGCGCGATGCTCGAGCGCAAGATCGCGGTCGATACCGACAAGGCGATCACGGTGATCATGCGCAACGCACACGCGCAAGCGCGCCTCGTCGAGGACATGCTCGACATGTCGCGCATCCTCAGCGGCAAGCTGGGCCTGACGATGACGCGCGTGGACCTCGCGGCAGCGGTCGCGGCTGCGGTCGACTCGATCCGACCGGCGGCGACGGCGCGCGGCCAACGGATCTCGGTCGAGCTCGCCGAGGACCTTGGCCCGGTCATGGGCGACTTCGAACGCCTCCAGCAGATCGTGTGGAACCTGGTGAGTAACGCGGTGAAGTTCACGCCGCGGGAAGGGTCGATCGCGGTCCGTGCCGCGCGCGCGGGGTCGAGCGTCCGGATCACCGTGACCGACACCGGCAAAGGCATCCCGGCGGAGCACCTCACAGCGATCTTCGATCGGTTTCGCCAGGTCGACAGCTCGAGCACGCGCGGGCACAGCGGGCTCGGCCTGGGTCTGGCGATCGTGAAGTATCTCGTCGAAGCGCACGCCGGATCGATCACCGTGCACAGCGACGGTCCCGGTCGCGGGTCGACGTTCACGATCACGCTGCAAGCACAGCTCGAACCGATCGCGAAGGACGCAGCGGGGTGCGCGCCACGAGAGCCGGTGTCGACCGTGGCGCTCGCTGGGATTCGCGTGCTCATCGTCGACGACGATGACGACACCCGCCACGCGATCGCGGACACGCTCGTATCGGTCGGCGCACGGGTCGACCAAGCGAGCTCGGCGGAGGATGCGCTCCATCGCCTCGCCCAGAGCCCGCCGGACGTCCTGCTCAGCGATATCGGCATGCCGACCCAGGATGGCTACGCGCTGATCCGGCGAGTGCGCGCACTGCCGCCCGAGCGCGGGGGTCAGGTCCCGGCGGTCGCGCTCACCGCGTACGCGCGGCGCGAAGATGTGACGAAGGCGAAGACCTCGGGGTTTCAGCTCCACGTGTCGAAGCCGGTCGCTGTCGAGAACCTGATCGACGCGATCAAGCGCCTGTCGCCCGCCAAGCCCTGATCGTCAGTTCACCACGAACGTCACGCTTCCAACCGTGTCGCAGGTTCCGTTCGGTGCGTCGAGGGGCGCAGGGTCGTGCGGATCGGATCCGACCTTGTCGGTGCACGCGCCGCCGCGTCGCGTGAGACAGGTTGATCGCGCTCACCGGCTACGGCCGGCAACAGGATGTCGCGCGCGCCGAGCAGGCAGGATTCGAGGCGCATGACGCGACTGAACGGTCGACCAACCACGCGCGGACTCTCGACGGCGAGCCGGAACCCGACCCTCGTGTCATCCTGGAGCCATGGAGGTCCGGTTTCGACGCACTACCGAGCGGCGGTACACGGTGACGGTCCTCCGCGACGGCCTGCCGCCTCACGAGTTCGGCGGTCCTGGCTACGACAAGAAGATGCCGCACGATCTGCAGCACTTCATCGTCGAGCGCGAGCTCGGGATCGAGCACGGCATCTTCGGTTTTCTCGCAGCGGGTGGTGAAGCCGGCGGCGACGATCGCGAAGTCGGTCGCGCAGCCACGCGCAGGCGACGCAAGGCGAAGCAGCGCGACGAGCGCATGCTGCGGACGGGCGCGCGCGCCGAGGGAGACGCATCGGAGCGCGCCACCTACACGTGCTGGTTCGAATGGCTACGCCGCGCCGGCGATCCACACGCCGCGACGCTCGCAAGAAGTATGGCGACCACCGTGGCCGAAATGGCCGCGCAAGCGCACCGCACGTACGGCGACGAAGTCCTCGCACGGGTGTGCGCGTGCATGGACGAGCTGAGCGCGACCTGGTCGCGCCTCGCGATCGGCGAGTCGTTCACGCTTGCCTGGCGCGTCACGATCCAAAAGCGCCGAGAGCGAGCCCTGCGGACAGCAGCGCCGCGATGAAGCGGCAGGCGACCTGCACTCTTCTCCGACCGCGAACAGCCCCGATCGCAACGGCGCGGCGCATGCGGTCAGCTGGTCGAGAGTTTGCGGCGTGAGCTCGCAGACGCCCAAACCAACTCCGATCGCATCCCCTTGACCAGCGAGAGGTAGTCCACGCCGTCTTGCCCTCCGAGGCGCAGGTTAGTTTGCATGTTGACTATCGATGGTTCGCATGCAAAGTATTCACCGTGGCACGCAAGCACCGGCTGTTCCTACTCCTCGACCGCGCGGCGCATATCGTGCGCCAGCGGCTCGAGCGCCGCGCGCAAGCGGAGATCGGCATCAGCATGGTCCAGGTCGGCGCGCTGTTCTACCTCGCGGAGAACGACGGCTGCCTTCACAAGCATCTGGCCGAGGCGCTCGGCATTCAACCTGCCGGCGTCTCTGGCCTCGTCGACCGGATGCAGACCGCCGGCCTCGTCCAATGCCGCTCTTCGAAGACGGACGCGCGCGCCCAGCACCTTCACGCGACCCCGGCCGGCAAGAAGATCGCGCTCGCGGCAAGGCCGATCGTCGCCGCCATGCAAGCCGAGCTGAGCGCCGGCTTCACCGACGAAGAGCTCGACGTGATCGCCCGCTTTCTCGCCGCCGCGTCGGCGCGCGAGCTCGACTCCGCGAAAGGATCTCCATGATCGCCGTCACCACTGCAGATCGCGTCACTACGCTCCGCTTCGATCGGCCCGAGAAGAAGAACGCGCTGACCGTCGCCATGTACGAGCAGCTCACCGATGCGCTCGTGGCAGCGGCGAGCGACCCCGCGGTCCACGCGGTCGTGCTCGCCGGCTCGAGCGACTGCTTCACGGCGGGCAACGACATCGCGGACTTCGCGCTGGCGAATCAAGGCGGACTGTCGACGGCGCCGCTCGATTTTCTCCGCGCGCTCGCGACGTTCGAAAAGCCCGTCATCGCCGCCGTCGCGGGCGTCGCGATCGGCGTCGGCACGACGCTGCTCCTCCATTGCGATCTCGTGATCGTCGCGCCGAGCGCGCGCTTCAAGACGCCGTTCGTCGCTCTCGGGCTCGTACCCGAGGCGGCGTCATCGCTGTTGTTGCCGAGACTCGTCGGCGAGCGCCGCGCAGCGCAGCTGCTCTTACTGGGCGAGCAAATCGACGCGTCCACGGCGCTCGAGTGGGGGCTCGTCAACGAGATCGCCGAGGATCCTCTCGCCGCCTCGCTCGCAAGAGCAAAGGTGCTCGCCGCGTGCGCACCGAGTGCGTTGCGCGCCACCAAGTCGCTGATCCGGCGCGCGACGCGCGAAGCCGTGCTCGAGACGATGGCCGTCGAAGCCGAGACGTTCTCGCGTCGACTCCGCTCACCCGAGGCGATGGAAGCGTTCCAGGCATTCATGGCGCGGCGGCCCGCCGACTTCTCGAGGTTCTGATCATGGTCGAAACAAGCGCCTGTATCCTCTGCTCGCGCAACTGTGGCATCCGCGTCGAGATCGAGGACGGCCGGATCGCCGCGGTGCGCGGTAACGAGCAGCACGTCGTCTCGAAGGGCTATCTCTGCCAGAAGGCGGCTCGACTCTCGCACTACCAGACCCACGAGGATCGACTCGACTCCCCCCTTCGCCGCGAGCCCGACGGCTCGTTCACGCGCGTCTCGTGGGACGTCGCGCTCGCCGATATCACGAAGCGGCTCGTCGCGCTCCGGGAGCGCCATGGCGGACGCGCGTTCGCTTTCTACGGTGGTGGCGGCCAGGGCAATCACCTCGGCGGCGCGTACAGCCGGCAGCTCCTCAAGGCGATGAGGAGTCGCTTCGTCTACACCGCGCTCGCGCAGGAAAAGACCGGCGACTTCTGGGTCAACGGTCGCCTGTTCGGCGATCAGCGTTGCCACATCACCGAGGACGTCGAGCGCGCGGAGCTCGTCTTGTTCATCGGAACGAATCCGTTCCAGGCGCACGGAATCCCGAACGCGCGCGACACGCTGCGCGACCTCAAGAGCGATCCGGCACGCACGATGATCGTGATCGATCCACGCAAGACCGAGACCGCGAAGCTCGCGCACACGCATCTCCAGCCGCGCCCTGGAACCGATGCGTTCTTGATCGCCGCGATCCTCGGGATCATCGTGCGCGAGGGTCTCCACGATCGCGCGTTTCTCGCGAAACGGTGCACGGGCTTCGCCGACCTCGAGGCCGAGCTTCGCGCGATCCCCGTCGCGGATTTCGTTCGGCGCGCCGACGTCCCTCTCGCCGACGTCGAGCGCGTCGCGCGCGCATTCGCCACTGCGAAGTCCGCGTGCGTCCGCATCGATCTCGGGCTGCAGCAGAGTCTGCACAGCACGCTCAATAGCTATCTCGAGAAGCTGTTGTTTCTCGTGACCGGGAACTTCGGACTCCGCGGCGGCAACAACTTTCACTCCCTGTTCCTGCCGATCATCAGTCACACCGACGAGCGCGACGCGAGGCACGCGCGCACCGCACACCACGGGATGTTTCCGATTTCGGGGCTCTACCCGCCGAACATCTTACCGAGCGAGATCGAGCACGCCGGAGACGATCGCGTGCGTGCGGTGCTCGTCGATAGCTCGAACCCGGTGATGACCGGCGCGAATTCCGCCGCGTTCGAGCGCGCATTCCGCTCTCTCGAGCTCCTCGTCGTCGTCGATGTCGCGATGAGCGAGACCGCGCGTCTCGCGCACTACGTGTTGCCCGCCGCGTCGCAGTTCGAGAAGTGGGAGTGCACCGGCTTCAACCTCGACTTCCCCGACAACGCCTTCCACCTGCGGCACCCGCTGTTTCCGCCGTTGCCCGGCACGCTCCCCGAGCCCGAGATCTACACGCGCCTCTTGGTCGCGATGGGCGAGATTCCCGACGAGCTCCCAGTGCTCGAGCAGATCGCACGCCGCGAGCCGGCGTTCACCCGGCACGCCGGCTATCTCGCGGCGCTCGGGGCAACGCTCGCCGCGAGCAAGCGGTGGCGGCCGTACGCGGCATCGATCGTGTACCGCACGCTCGGGCGCGCCCTCACATCATCGCGCGCACGACCCGATCGTATCGGCCCGGCCGCAGCAGCGCCGCTCCTCGCGCTCGCGCTCGACCTGGCACGGCGCGAGCCTGCGGCCGTACGCGCGGCCGGCCACCGCGGCAATCGCTTCACGCTCGGCATCGAGCTCTTTCGCGCGATCCTCGAGCGCGAAGACGGCACGCTGTTCACGCGTCACGATTACGAGGACACCTGGTCGTTCATCCGCCACGACGACGGCCGCATCCACCTCGCGATCCCCGAGATGCTCGAGGCCCTCCGCGCGCTCGCCCGCGAGCCCGAAGCGTCGCATCCGTTCGTCCTGCTCGCCGGCGAACGCCGCGCGTACAATGCGAACCAGATCTTTCGCGACCCGACCTGGCGCAAGAACGATCGCGAAGGCGCGATGCGCATGCATCCCGACGACGCGACGGCGCTCGGCCTGGCGGCAGGTGCGCGTGCCGTGTGTACATCCGATGCAGGCGAGCTCGAAGTCACGATCCAGCTCGACGACACGGTGCGCAGCGGCATGGTCACGCTCCCGCACGGATACGGAATGCGCTACCGCGATGGGGCCCCGGACGGTCCTCAGATCAACCGGCTGACGTCGAGCGAGCATTGCGATCCGCTGGCGCGCACGCCCTATCACAAGCACGTGCCAGTCACGATCCGTGCCGTAACCCCCAAATGATCACGTTGCGGAGGCAACGCTTGCCACGATATGGCGAGTGCGTTCAGCTCGCCGACGAGAGCTTCTCGATCGCCGCCGTGATGCCGGCGGGATCGAGGCCCTGGTAGCCCATCTGCTGCCGGATGCCGCCGGCGCCTTCCTCGTGAACGCCGATGTGATCACCGCGTCGAGCGCGCGGTACACGGTTTCACCGAACGACACGACGTAGCCCCCACCCTTGCCGGCCTCGCGAACGATGTAGTCCTTGCCCGGCTCGAACGGCTGGTCCTTGTAGAGCGGCTTGCCCGCCTCGTCGAGCAGGTCGGGCAGCTTCGCGCGGATGCTGAATAGAAAGCGGAGCCGCTGTGGCTGAAGTGAGCGAGCGCGTTGCTGAAGTTGAGTCGACTCATCGTGATACGGGCACGACCGATGCTTCGACGCCGAAATCGCCGCCGGTGAGCCATGGGTGCTCGTGGTTCCGGTGCTGGTCGGGTGCGATGTTTCGTCCGGCTCCGTCGCGTTCGGGCGCCGACGGACCACGCGCGTCGTCCACGCTCCCACCCCGAGTGTCAGCGGCGGCAGAGGCAGTAGACGAACTGCTGACGAGTGCCGTTCGGCGTCCGGTGCTCTTCGAATTGATGATCGACCAGCTCGAACCGAGGTCCGAATTGATCGTGGAGGGAATCGGCATCGTACCGAACGACATCGAGGCCGCTGCATTGGTGGGGGCCTTCCGGTCCAAAGGTTGCCACGATGACGTGACCGCCGGGCTTCACCGCCCGCGCCACCTGCTGCACGTACGCGCCGCGCTGCTCCGGCGTGGTCAGGAAGTGGAACACGGCTCGGTCGTGCCAGACGTCGTACCGATTGGCCGCGAAGGCGTACGTCGTCACGTCACCGCAGAGCCATCCGACCGTGTCGCCGATGGATCCGATGCGCTCTCTCGCGACATGCAACGCCGTCTCCGAGAGGTCGAGCACGTCCACGTGGACGTAACCAGCGGCGATCAGATCGTCGACGAGGGTCGCTTCGCCGCCGCCGACATCGATGATCGACGCGCCTCTGTCGTCGCACGCTTTGGTGATGAGGCCCACCGAGACGTCCAGATGCACGCGGTACCAACTGACCTGATCGGGTTTCTTGGTCTGGTAAACGCGCTCCCAGTGGTTCCGCGGATCCATGCGGTGGATGTTACCAGCCCGCGTTTCCGGCGGGGATCGCCAACCCGCCACCGCACGCGCTGCCCGCTCCGCGCCGAACACAACGAACCCTCCAATCACTTGGAGGATCGTCGTTCTGATTTCGTAGTTTGGGGCTCGATTCGCCAGTGTATCTATCGAGTTTCGCTGCGTTTGCGCCTCGACCAGTCACGTTAGGCCTCTGGTTCGTCCCCTCTTTTGGGTGCGGACGATCGGGCATTTGATTCCGAGCTACATGCCGAGCTGAGTCTGATAGTCCGCGCACGCCAAAGTGATGTCGGCCTTCGTGGTGGCCGTACTGAGCGCCGCGCGAACGATCGTTTCGCATCCGGCCTTACGGCTCCGCATGACGGCTTTGCCATCGATCTCATGATCGAGGCAGCAGACCGTGATTGCCTCCTGAACGGGTAGGCCCTCTTGGATTGTGTGGTCGTCGAAGCATGCTCTGCTCGCGTGCCTCGCAACTTTCGCGAGCGCCGATCCCAAACCCAAAGATCCGCGTCTCGAGATCCGCGTGACTCGAAAGGCTTCGAGCCCGATGCGATCATCGTTCCCGCGCGTAAGCCGATCCACTCGTGTTCACGCGAACGACCGATTCGACATGCACGAAGACCGTCGTGCTCAAGCTGGACGACGCGAAGACGATCGAGCGCGAGTTGCCGCTGAACAAGCAGGTCGAGATCGAGGCGACGTTCCCGAAGGCGAGGAAGCTCGGCTATGCGTGCAGCATGGACATGAGCAAGGGCACGATCGTCGTCCTGTGACACGGCCGCACGAACCGCTTCAATAAGGAAGCATCGAAGCGGCGCCAGGGAACTCCGGGCCGCCTCTCGGGCTCCTGTGCTAAGGATGAAGCGTGTCCGTGCCCCGCGCCTTGCTGCTGGTCCTCGCGCTGTTGCAAGCGACGGGCATCGCCGAGGCTCTTCGCCGGGAGGCGTGCGAAACCGAGTGCCGCGACGACGGATGCGACAACGACTGCACGACCGGGAACGGTTCCCCCTCGTGTCCGTGCCATTGCCCCAGCGCGGTCGGCATCGCGCCGCCTGCGATCGCGGTGATGACCCTTGCAACGCCCAGCGACGCCAAGCCGATCGTGTTTGCGGGCAACGACCGCGCACAGTCAAGCCCTGACCCCCGCGAGATCCTGCACGTCCCTCGTCGCGCCGTCTGACTCGTCATCCACCAAGCCGACGTCGTTCTGACGCTGCGATCTGATCGCCGCGTCCTTGATCGAGGTGCGTCATGTTCCATGTTCCGATCGCGCGGCTTGCCGTAGCCGCGCTCCTGTTCCACTCAGCTGCTGCGTCTGCGGGCCAGATCGAGATCGATCTGCCCGGCGCGCTCGACCGCGCGCACGAGGCCGCACCGCGCGCGATTGCCGCTCGCGGTCAGCTCGCGATCGCTCAGTCCGCCGTGACTGGCGCAAACGTCGCGTTCCTCGACAACCCCGAGATCGAGGTCGGCGGCGGACCGCGCCTGACCTCCTCGCGGCCCATCGATGCGGAGCTGCGCGTCGAGCAGAACCTCGAACCGTGGCGGCGATCGCCTCGACGGCAGCTGGCGCGCGCCGAGGTCGCGCATACCCAGGCTGAGATCGAGGCCAGCATGCGCGAGCTCGATCTCGAGGTCGCGTCGGCGTTCTATGACGCCCTGTTCGCCCAGCGGGGCGCCGAGCTGTCGCAACACGCCGAGGACTTCGCGAAGCGAGCTGGTGAGGCGGCAGACCGCAGACGCAAGGCCGGCGAGATCACCGATCTCGATGCAAACCTCGCACGCGGCGCACTCGGTCGTGCGCGATCGGCGACCCAAGCCGCCCAGTCCGAACGCGCGCGCGCGATCGCCCAGCTCGGTGCGTTGATCGGAGCCGCAGCGGATGACGCGATCGTCCTGCGCGGCGACTTGAAGCCCGGTCCCCTGCCCAACCTCGCGGCACTTCGAGCGACTGCCGCAAACCGCGCGGACGTTCGCGTGCTGGACGCAGAGCGCGTTGTGGCTGGCGCACAACACGATCAGGCGAACGCGAGCGGTCGACCGGAGCTGTCGCTGTGGGCCAGCTATCATCGCGAGGACACCGATTCGATCGTGCTCGGCGGTGTGCGCATGACGCTGCCGCTATGGAATCGGGCACAAGGTGACAAGGCCGCCGCTGCGGCGAAGGAGCGCCGGGCGATCGACACCCGAGAGGCGACGTTGCGCGCGGCGAACCGCCAAGTAGTCGACGCGCTCGCCGCCTACACGAGCGCGCTGCAAGCGGTCGCGGTGTTCGAGGAGGAAGTGACGCCGCTCCTCGATGACAGCGAGGCACTGCTCCAGAAGACCATCGATGCGGGCCAGATCGCCGTGAGCGATTACCTGGTGGCCCGTCAGGAAATTCTCAACGGCCGGCGCGAGTACCTCGAACGGTTGCTCGCGCTCGCCAGGACAGCCGCCACGGTTCGGTTCGTCGCGGGAGGTGCACCATGAAACGCTTCGCATTGATGGCCCTCCTGCTGGCGAGCGCCTGCGGTGGAGAAAAAGCCAAGTCGTCCGCCGATCACGATCAGGCCGAGTCGGTCGAGCAACCCGGCTCGGACACCGCGAACGACGGCAAGCCGCACGAGCACGGTCCGGAGATGATCAAGATCGCGCCCGACATGATGCGTGACCTACGCGTGACGACCGGCAAGGCACTGGCGCGCGCTGCCGGCGAGACGGTGTCCGCACTTGGCGAGCTGCACGTCAACGAGGATGCGTATGCCGAGGTCGCGGCGCCGGTGAGCGCTCGCGTGACCAAGGTGCTCGCGAAGCCCGGCGACGAGGTGAAGGCCGGCCAGGTGCTCGTCGAGCTCAATAGCCCGGAGCTGGGCCAAGGACGCGCCGAGGTCGAGGCCGCCCGTGCGCGCCTCGAGATCTCGAGGAAGAACACCGAGCGCAAGCGAGGGCTCGCCGCGGATCGGCTGATCCCGGAGCGCGAGCTGATCGAAGCGGAGTCCGCGCAGTCAGAGGCCGACGCTGCGTACAAGGTCGCCGCGTCGTCGCTCCGCAAGTTCGGCGGTGCGGCGGGTGACAACGCGCTCGCCATCAAGGCTCCGCTGGCCGGAACGATCATCGAGCGCACCGTGGTCGTTGGTCAGCTCGCAGATCCGTCGAAGACGCTATTCCGCGTCGGCGATCTGTCAACGTTGTGGCTCATCGCGCACGTGTTCGAGCGCGATGCCGTGCGCGTGCAGACCGGCGCGACCGGGACGGCGAGCTTTGCCGCGCTACCCGGCAAGTCGACTCCGGCCCAGATCAAATGGATCGCTCGGGAGGTCGACAAGTCCTCGCGCACGATCGAGATCCGACTCGATGTTCCGAACCCGGACGGCAACCTGCGGCCCGGAATGTCAGCCACGGTCGCGATCCCGCTTGGAGATGCCGGTGCGGCGCCCGTCGTGGTGATCCCAGCCGCTTCAGTTCAACGCGTCGGTTCTGGGTGGGCGGTGTTCATCCCGCATGGGCCGGGCGAGTTCGCGATCCGGCAGATCGGGCGTGGGCGCGACCTCGCGGGTGAAGTCGAGGTGCTCTCGGGTCTGAAGGCCGGCGACGAGGTCGTGATCGATGGTGCCTTCCTCCTCAAAGCCGAGTCCGACAAGGCCAGCGGCGGCGGACACGAGGATTAGCGATGCTGGACAAGTTCATCACCGCCAGCTTCCGCAAGCCGTTGATCGCGATCGTCCTCGCACTCGCAGGCGCGGCGATCGGCGCCGTGTGGATGCGCGAGCTGCCGCGCGACGTCTTCCCGGATCTCTCGGCGCCCGTCTTCAACATCATCGTGCAGAACCCCACGATGAACGCCGAGGAGCTGGAGATGCGCGTCGCGGTTCCGTTCGAGACAGCGCTCTCCGGCTTGCCCGAAGTCCGTCGACTGCGCTCATCGTCGACGCTCGGCGTCGTCCAGATCACCGTCGAGTTCGAGCCCGATGCTGACTACTCGCGCTCGCGCCAGTACGTCGCCGAGCGGCTCTCCCAGGTCGAGCTTCCAACCGGGACGGAGGTGCCCCTGCTCTCGGGCGTGACCGGGCGCCTCAACGAGATCTTCGAGATCACGATCGAGGCCAAGCCGGGGGTCGCCGACCTGATGACCCTGCGCGACCTCGCGGAGAACGAGATCAAGAACCGACTCCTGGCCGTACCGGGCGTCGCTGCGGTCGAGCGGCTCGGCGGCTACCTCCGCGAGTTCCAGATCCAGATGGATCCGGATCGCATGGCGGCGCGTGGCGTCTCGCTCGACGAGATCATGCATGCGGCGCGTGGAGCCAACGTCAGCGCGGCGGGCGGCTTCGTGACGCAGGCGCAGATGGAATGGACGATCCGTGCGGCAGGACGCGCCCAGACCGTTGAACAACTGCGGAACACCGTTGTCGCGATGAAGGGCGGCACACCCGTCCTGCTCGGCGATGTCACGGACGTCCGCGAGGCACCCGCCGTGCGGCGTGGCATCGCGCATCGGCTCGCGGGCGAGGTCGTGAGCTGCCGAATCGTGAAGCAGTTCGGTGGTGACACCGTGGCCGTGGCCCGAGGCATTCGCACGGCGATTGACGATCTTCGTGGCAGTCTGCCCAAGGGTGTCGAGATCCGGATCGTCTACGACCAATCGGAGCTGGTCGAGTCCTCGCTCGGCGGCGTCGGTCGCGCCGTGCTGATCGGCGCCGGGCTCGTCGCCCTCGTCCTGTTCCTGCTGCTCGGCAACGTTCGCGCGGCGCTGATCGTGACCCTCACCCTGCCCCTCTCGCTCGCCGTGTCGGGCTTATTCATGCGCATCGCAGGGATCGGGATCAACACGATGACCCTCGGCGGTCTCGCGATCGCGGTTGGACTGCTCGTGGACTCGTCGATCATCGTCGTCGAGAACATCGTCCATCGCATCTCGCAGAACCGCGAGGGGGACCGACGCGGACATGCACTGGCGGCAGCGATCGAGGTCGGACGTCCGATCGCCTTCGCGACAGCGGTGGTCACCGCGGTGTTCATCCCGCTCTTCGCGATGACCGGGATCGAGGGCCGCATGTACAAGCCGCTGGCTGGTGCCGTGATCTCGGCGGTGCTCGCGGCGCTCGTGCTGTCACTCGCGCTCGTGCCCGTCGTCGCGGCGGGGCTCCTGCGACCCGCGAAGCCTGGCGCGCACGAGGACGTGTGGGTGATCCGCAAGCTGAAGGCGATCTATCGACCTGTCCTCGATCGTGCGCTGCGCAACACCGCGCTCGTCATGGTCGTCGCGCTCGCGATCACCGCGCCGGCTCTGTGGGTCGCCACGAAGCTCGGCTCGGACTTCGTCCCGCCACTCGACGAGGGCGCGATCCTGATGCAGACGTTTCTTCCACCCGAGGCCTCGCTCGAGGAGGTCGATCGGCTGAACCACCGAGTCGAGGATGTGCTGCGCACGTTCCCGGAAGTCTCGGACGTCGTGCGGCGCACGGGTCGCGCCGAGCGGACCGAGGATCCGATGCCGCACACCATCTCGGACGTGCTGATCCTCCTGAAGCCGGATCGCGAGCGCAAAGGCGAGGCGCTCGTCAACGAGATGCGTGAAGCCGTGGAGAAGGTCCCTGGCGTCTCGACGCTGTTCACGACGCCGCTCGGGATGCGGATCG
>JBDUAS010000453.1:0-4239 GCA_040004535.1 Deltaproteobacteria bacterium | reverse complement strand
AAGGGCGCGGTGATCGGTGGTGCCGTGGGCTACGGCGCCTACGCGCTCGCGAACGCTACCGGCTTTAGCAACGGCTTCTTGACCTATGGTGCGGTTGGCCTGCTGGTCGGGCTGCTGGTCGGCCGCCCGCTGTGGTCTCTCATCCGCGACAAGTCTGCGACCTCTTGGGTCGGGATCATCAAGGCGCTCGTCGGCTTTGGCATCGGTTGCGGGCTCTACGCGATCGTTCGCAAGGCGTGGGCTCCGGCGCCGATGATGGTCGGCGGTTACGACGTGTTCTCGTGGGGTCCGTCACTCGGCGGCATGATCGGTGCGGTGTACGGCGCGTTCGTCGAGCTCGATGACGCGAGCGGCTCGAACGAGGACGCGAAGGCGGCCCTTCGAGAGAAGCCGGCGCCGAAACAGCTCAAGAAGTAGCGCCGCACGATCAGGCGTGACAGTCCGGCTAGCTCGCTTGCCAGGCCGCACACTTGGCCGGGGTGCGACTCGGGCCATTTCAGGTAGTTAGACCGGGCATGCCGCGTGCTCGTATCTGGTTCATGCGCGACATCCGGCTGTTCATCCTCGGCCACTTCATGCTTGTCGCGGTCGCGATTCTCGGCTCGATCTAGTCGGTCCGCGCACCCTACGGTCGAGCGACGAGCACAGCTCCGGGGTCGAAACGGTTTCCGACACGCATGATCTCGTTCGCCGCTGGTTCTCGAGCGCACGCACGACGTCGAAGTACTCGCCGCTCGCGAGCCGGCGCTGCGCGGAGGTTGGATCGACGTCGATCGAAACCTCGTGGGTCCCGACGAGCGCTGCGCCGATTGCTCGCGCGATCAGCGCGTCGGCGTCGATCACGAGAACCCGGGTCGGGAGCTTCCCTTTCGGGAAGGTTAGCTACAGTGCGTCGAGCTCTGCGTCGATCGCGAGCCCGACGAGGTCGCTCGACGCATCGTACGTGCCGCTCGGCACCTGCATGTCGCCCGCTTGGAACGGGTTATCGAGCCGCCACACGCTGGTCTGTTCCGGACGTTTCGTCGACCACGTCCGAGCCCAGCCGAGCGTGAACGTGAAGCCGCCGGCACTCGCTTCGAGGCCGAGCCCGAGCGTGTGACCGGATAATTCGCCAAACGTCGTCGAGCGGCGCTCGCGACCGGTACCTGCGGTCGTGTACGCGTAGCCGCCGGTGGCCCATAGAAAGCCACTGATCAGCTCGACGTCGAGCGCGCCTCGCAATGCACCGTGCGTGCGCTCGGAGATCCGCGACGGCAGCGCCGACAGCGGCGCGCTGACGTTGCTCTCGTCGATGATCTGGACGCCGGTCAGCTGCCACGTCTCCGCCGAAGCGCTGTCCGGAAAGATCCATAGATCCGCGTTGCCCTCGACGATCCAGCGCTCGCCGAGCCAGCGCACGCCGGTGCGTACCGTGATCGGTTCTGCCAGCTCGAGCTTCGCGGCGGGCGTCGCGGTTTGTACGCGCGTGCCGGTGCCCGCGGCGAGCGCGGCGACATCGCCGGCGACATGGGCTGCCGCTTCCCAACCGATCGAGGCTGCGAGCTCGAGGTGCGAGTCGGGCGGCGCGACCAAGACGCCGGCGACCGCGCTCGGTGACAGCGCGTCCTCCGCGCTGATCGCGACCTCGACATCGTGCTCTGGGTCCGCGATCACGTCGCGACCGACGAAGCCGGCCCACAGCGCGCGCCGTTCGTCGACGCTGACCCGCGAGCCGGCGACCGATACGCCGACCGCGAGCCAGTCGCCGAACCTGCGCGCGACGCCGAGCGTGACGGTGTCGCGCCGCACGCCGCCGGCGAGCCCGGTGTAGCGATACTCGAACGCGTTGCCGTAGCTGCCCGGATCGAGCGAGCCGGGCTCGCGCAATTCACGCGTCGACACCGCGCTCGTCATCGCCGCAGCGCCGAGGATCCATTCGCCCCACGCACCTTCCGCGGCGATCGCGGGCATCGTGCTCGAGCCCGATTGATCGCGCGCGACCGGCGCGCCCGCCGCGTGTAACCACTCGACCGAATCGTCGACGAACGCGACGCCGAGCTGGACGCGCGTCGTGTCGCGGCGCGCGAGCACCGCGGGATCGAGCAGCAGCGCGCCGCCGCCATCGTCGGAGACCGTACCCACACCTGCGCGGCCGATCGCCCGTGGCGAGCCGCCCGCGATCACGAGGCCATCAGCCCGTGCGCTCGCACACCAAATCGAGGTCGCTGCGGCGAACAGCACAGACAACGTCGTCGATTCGCCGCGCAGGGGGGACATCGGGCCGGGAACAGTAGCGCGTCGCAGTCACGTAGTGTTTCTCGCAGCGAAGGGAGTCCAGTTCGCGGGCACATAGTGGGTGTGAAGCGCAGGAGGCAACTCGATGAAGTCCCTGGCTAGCGAATTGTTCGATGACGGCCCGACGGGTGTGCTCGAGACGCTGGGCTCGCTGATCGCGCGCCCTGCCCTCGCTGTGGCGCTCGACACACCGGTGGCAGAAGTCAGCCGCATGCTGTTGCAGCATCGTGTCCCCGCGATCGCGGTGGTCGACGACGAAGAGCTGTGCGGTGTGATCACGCGCAGCGACGTGTTGCGGTCGTACGACGAAAACAACGAGACCGCGGGCGAGGCCATGTCGAGCCACGTGTTCGTGCTACCCGCGCGATCCAGTATCGAAAAGGCGGCGGCCTTGATGGCTTACGAGTGTGTCGGCCAGATCGTCGTCCTGGGTGACGAGGGCGAGCTCGTCGGCATGGTGTCGGCGCTCGACGTCGCGCGCCACTATGCGGTCGAACACGGCTACGTCGTGGATTAGGCCTAGATCGGAAGGTATTTCATGTTGTTACGACGGTCCACCAGAGATGCCGCGGGTGGAATACGGCTCGCGGTGAACGAATCGATTCGCGTCCTCTACGTCGAAGATGACGAGCGGCTGGCTCGTTTGACGATCGAGTACCTGAGCTTGCACGGGCTCGAGGTTCACCACGTGCCGCGCGGCGATCTCGCTGTCGCGGACGTGATGCGGATCCGGCCCGATGTCGTGCTGCTCGATCTGATGTTACCGGGCGCCGACGGCTTCGAGGTCTGCCGCGAGCTCCGCACGCGGAGCGACGTGCCGATCATCATGGTGACCGCGCGGATCGACGAAGCCGATCGCGTACGCGGGCTCGAGGGCGGCGCCGATGACTACGTCTCCAAGCCATTCCACTCGCGCGAGCTGCTCGCCCGGATCCGGGCGCAGGCGCGACGGTCGCGCGGTGAAGCGGGCCCGAAGAAAGAGCGGCTCGAGGTCGGCCCGCTCGCGATCGATCCAGTAGCGATGTCGGTCACGGTGAGCGGCGAGCCGATCGTGCTCACCGCGAACGAGTTCACGCTGATCTACGCGCTCGCGCTGCGCCCGGGTCGCGTGCTCGATCGCGAGCAGCTGCTCCAGCTGTTGCACGGCGCCGCGGACGAGGCGTTCGATCGTTCGATCGATGTGGTGGTGTCGCGCGTGCGTGCGAAGCTCGAGGCGGATCGGAAGAACCCGCGGCTGCTGAAGACGGTGCGGGGAGTCGGCTACATGCTTGCGCCAGGCGAGGCGTGACCACGCGCCGGCGCGCGCGGACCCGACGGCTGCTCGGGCAGTGGTTGACCTGCGGCGCACCTGACCATCTGTTAGGCTGGACCGATGGCGCGTGGGCTCGCCGTCGTCGTTATCGTCGCGGTCGCGTTGATCGCGTGTGGCGACAAGCGCGAGCCACGTCACGACCCTCCTGCGCCGGAGCAGGCGCGGACCGTCGATCCGCTCGCCTCGCTCCATCTCCCCGACCAGCCGATCGATTGGGCCAAGCCGATCGCGAAGCACGCGCGGGACCTCACCGGTTATGCCGGCTCCGCCGCGTGCAAGCCGTGTCACGCGAAGGAGTACGCGAGCTACGAGCGCCACTCGATGGCGCGCACCGGCATGCGGCCGATCGGCTCGGTCGACCAGGCGTGGATCGGTAAGATCTTCGACGCGGCGACGCCCGTAACCCACACGCGCAGCGGGTTTCGCTACACGCCGGTGCGCCACGGCGCGAACTACGCCGTGACCGAGACGTTGCTCGATGCGAACGGCGCCGCGGTCGCGTCGTGGGACGAGCCGATCACCCACGTGTTCAGCGCCGGCAGCTACGGCCTCGCGTTCTACTCCGAGCGCGGCGGCAAGCTGATCCATCTGCCCATCGACTACTACGCGAAGGCCGCACGCTGGGATCTCGACCCGATGGCGTTCGGCGGCAA
>JBDUAS010000191.1:0-14427 GCA_040004535.1 Deltaproteobacteria bacterium | reverse complement strand
GCGTTTCCACATCTACTACTTTCACGATCGCGAGAACGATCTCGTCGAGATCCACGCGGTGTGGGGCGCGGTCAGAGCGCGAGGCCCAGCACTCTAGGGTCGGTCAGAAACTGCGACCGATCCTCGAGAGCGTCGAGATCGTGGTGCTCGCGAATCTCGATCACCGAGCACTCGATCTTCGATCGCTTCGAGCGCGCATCCTCGGTCCGCAACCACCCCGGTCTGGGCCTGGGGCTGTTCGTCGCACGCGAGATCGTCGTCGCACACGGCGGTTCGATCCAGGTCTCGGCACACATGACCAAGCCGATTCCTTTGCGCGAGCTGATCGATGTGGTCCGGCGGTGCTGCCCCGGCTAGCTCGCGAACCCGACTCGTGGAAACTCGATGGTGAACACGCATCCCTTGCCGGCAATGTCATGCACGCGGAGCGTGCCTCCCATCGCCTCGACGCCGCGCATGCAGATCGAGAGGCCGAGCCCGAGGCCCGTGCGATCGGAACGGTCTTGCTTGAACGGGCGGAAGATCGTCTCCACGGCATCCGGTGCCAGCCCGCCGCACTCGTCCTCGACCTCGATGCGCACCGACTCGTGCGTGGTCGCCGTGCGCAGCACGAGCTGGCTGTGCGGGTGCGTGAACTTGCACGCGTTCTGGACGAGGTTGCTGATCACCGAGGCGAAGATCTGGCGGTCTCCTTCGATCAGCGCGGTGGGATCGTCGACCTGGATGGCGAGCCGGTGCCCCCGCGAGGTCGCCTGCATCGTCGCCGAGGGCTCCGCCTCCGCCATGAGCTCGCCAATGGCGAGTCGCTCTTTCGAGACCACGCCGGCGCTCAAGCGCACGATCGCGACCGAGCGATCGATCAGCACGGTCATGCTCTCGAGACTGCGTTCGAGCACGCCGCCGGTGCTCCCCCCGACGCCCACGCTTCCGCTCTTCAACGCATCGAACGCCAGTGTCGCGGTCGCGATCAGGTTGCGCAGCTCGTGCGCGAGGTGGCCGAGCCCTTCGGTCGCGCGATCGATCTCGGCGATCTCGTAGTCGACCCTCTGCTGTCTTCCAAACTCGGTCACCGCATGTGCGATCGCTTCGTCGAGACACATGTTGAGCGTCTTGAAGTCCTCGGTCGTGATCGCGACGTGGCGGTCGATCGCCATCTGCGTGATGGTCTGACACACGTCGCCGTAGTCGTGGACCACCTGCCCGACCGTGAAGCCACGCCGGAGCATGATGCCGCCGTGTCGTGTCGCGGCGTCGTCGCCTGGCGGTACATCAGGTCGTTCGCCGAGCTTGCGCGCGAGCACGTCGAGGAACAGTGGAACGCCACTCTCGAGGTCGGTGTACGTCGAGCTCGGCGACGTGCGCGCGGTGCATCTCGCTCGACACTGCTCGATGATCTCCGCTCGGTTCGCCGTTAGGAAGCTGCGGAGCATAGCTATACCCTACCGTGCGGTCGACGATCGGTCGACGATCGAGCTTGTTCGTTCGTACTACGTAGAACTACGCAGTGCGCGCGACGCGAGCACGGCCTCGACACGTTCGGCGCGGCCCCAATCACTCCATTCGACGTCGTCGAGCTTGATCGACACGAGCGGGCTCGTAGATCGCTGTAGCACGTCGGTCGAGAAGTCGATCGCCGGGTACGCCTGATAGATGTACTCGATCGCGTCCGCCTCGTCGCTCGTTCCGATGAGCGGCACCAGGCCATCGAGGACGTCCAGCAGGTGCGGCTGGGTGCAGCGGCCCATCGCCCACAACGCGGCGACCGTCCCGCAGATCACCATGGTGTTCCACAGCGCACCTTCCGCGATCAGCCTCGAGGCGTCGCGGACCGACGGCTTCTCGACGAACCCGTTCAGCCGGAACGCCTCCGGCACCTCGGTGAGTGCGGAGCCCAAGCGCAGGTAGCCGAGCTCTGGATCCGGCTCGCTCGGCGCGACGCCCAGGATCGCGATAACGTCGCGCATGCGACCGGACACGTGGCGAGCGAGCCGCACGCGTTCGAGATAGCGGTTCGCAGGCGCGACGTAGTGATCGGTCGGCGTGACCGTCACGACGGCATTCGGATTCCAGCGCTTGATCATCGCCAGTGCGACGTACAACGCGACCCCGGTGCCGCGGGCTCGCGGCTGGCAGAACACGTGATCGGACGCCCGTGCGAGCTGGGGCATCGCGTGTGCGCCGTGCTCGCTACCGATCACCGTGAGCGTGCGCGCCGGAGGCGTGAGCTGGTTGAGCCGCCCGAGCGTGTGCTCGAGCATCGACCGCGAGCCGAGCAGACGACAGTATTGCTTCGGGATCGACTGACCGAACCGACGCTGGACGTACTCGTCGAGTCGCGTACCCTCACCGCCGGCGAGCGCGAGATTCCACTGCACGTCCTCGCGATCATCCTCGTCGGGAGCCTGCGCGGAGAAGCGCAGCGCACGATTCGCGAGCGAAGGCATCTTGATCGATTACGCCCGCGCCCAGCTCCACGCCATGCGTAGAACTACGTCGTTTCGATCGCGGTGCGACGGCGGAATATTCCCGTGCGGCGGACCTACGTAGTATCGCGTGCAGCGCGATCGCTCGTATGCGCAGCGAGCGGCGTGCGATCTGGCCCGCGAGCTCGTCGCTGGACGAGAACGTCGTCGGAGTTGGCCATGGCACGATGCATGAAGCGGCGGTCACGCGATGCGCTGGCCACACATCTTGCTCGTCCTCGCGATGGGGTGCGAAGGACCGGCAGGACCTGCCGGCCCGAGCGGATCATCAGGCGACGGCGCCGGCGCCTCGACCTCGCCGTGGCTCACGGCATCTGGCATCGACATCGCGGTCGATGACCTCGCGTTCGGCGACGCCGGTGCGACGGTCAGCTTCACGATCACCGACGGCGCGGGCGTCGGGGTCGATCCGGCGGGCAAGCTGACGACCGGCCCGATCGCGCTCGGCTTCGTCCTCGCGCAGCTCGCGCAGGATCCGGATGGCTCACCGGGGCAGTACACCGCGTACACGACGCTGGTGCAGACCAGCCCTGACGGCACGAGCGCCGTGCAGGCCACCACCGAATCGAACGGCACGCTCGTCGCGATCGACGCGAGCGCCGGCACGTATCGCTACACGCTCGCCGCACCGTTGACCGGGCTCGATCCCGCGCTGACCCAGACCATCGGTGCGCTCGCGGTGCGTACGATCGATGGCGCCGAGGTGATCTCGCGCGCGACGTTCTCCGCACGCCCCGACGCGGGCCCGATCTCGACCCGCCAGGTCGTCACCGACGCGACGTGCGATTCGTGTCACCGCACGCTCGCGGGCCACGGTGGCCGGTGGACCAGTCCGACCCAGTGCGTGCTCTGTCATCAACCGCAGTCGAGCGATCCGGACACCGGCAACACCGTCGACTTCAAGGTGATGATCCACAAGATCCACCGCGGCGAGTCGCTGCCGAGCGTGGTCGCCGGTACGCCGTACCAGATCATCGGCTTCGGGCAGTCGGTGCACGACTTCTCGACCGTCGCGTTTCCGCAGAACATCGCGCGCTGCGACGCGTGTCATGCGGGCGCGCAAGGCGATCGGTGGGAGACCGCGCCCTCGAAGGCGGCCTGCACCTCGTGTCACGACACGACCTCGTTCGTGCTGCCGCTGCCGGCGGGCACCGTGTTGCACGGTGGCGGCACGCAACCCGATAACGCGATGTGCGCGGTGTGCCATCCCGCGACCGGCAGTCTCGCGGGCATCGCCGACAAGCACCTGGTCGGCCTGCTCTCCCCGACCGCGACGCAAGTCGCACTGCGAATCCAGAGCATGACCGCGACCCGCCCGGGCCAGACGCCGACACTGACGTTCGCAGCCACGGTCGACGGCATGCCACGCGATCTGATCGCAGCGCCGCTGACCAGCCTCACCGCGACGATCGCGGGACCGAACACGGACTTCTCGTCGGAGTGGCAGGCCAAGATCCTGGGCACCGGCGCGGTCGGCTCGCTCGCGGTGGTCGATGCGAGTCAGGGCCTGTACAGCTACACGTTCCCGGCGAGCGCCGCGATCCCGGCGAACGCGACCGGCAGCTACGAGGTCGGCCTCGAAGGTTATCTCCAGCCGACGCCGGCGTCGCCGCGCTATGCCGCGCTCAATCCGGTGTTCGCGTTCGCGGTGACCGACGCGACGCCTGCACCGCGCCGAGCGATCGTCGAGCGCTCGGCGTGCAACGGATGTCACTTCGATCTCTCCGCGCACGGCGGCGCGCGCAAGACCCCCGAGTACTGCGTGCTCTGTCACAACCCGGCCGCCGACGATCTCGCCGGCGCGCCACGCTTCGAAGGCACGACGACCGTGCTCGCGGACACGATCGACTTCCGCCACCTGATCCACAAGGTCCACATGGGCACGCTGCTGAGCCAGCCCTACGTGATCGGCGGCTTCCCGCTGCCGACGGTGGCGAACCCCGGCGGCACGCCGAACGACTTCACCACCGTGCGCTATCCGCGCTCGCCGAAGGAGTGCGAGGCATGCCACGCGACGCGCAACTGGACGCTTCCGCTCTCCGCGTCGGTCGCGTATCTGCCGAGCACGAGCGAGCTCGTGAGCTGCAGCGAGCCGCCCGGCCTCGACGCGAACATGTACTGCGACGCGCCGTACTGGAACGTCACCGCGACGATCAAGACGCCCGCGGAAGCGTCGGTGTGCACGAGCTGCCACGACAGCCCCGATATCGCAGCGCACGCGCAACTCAACACGACACCCGCCGGTGCGGCCGCGTGCGCGGCATGTCACGGCACCGGAGCGGCGTTCGACGTCGGCAAACTTCACGGGCTGCCGTGAAGCTCGTGCTGATCCTCGCCCTCGCAGGCTGTGCCGACGAGCGCTCGCTCGGCGTGACATGCGGCAACGATTGCGGCACGCCCAGCATCCACGCGGCCGGCATCCTCGATCCGGCGAGCCCGGATTTTCACGCGACCGATCTCCGGAAGCGCAACTGGGACTTCCCGCTGTGCGCGACGTGCCACGGCACGGACTTCAGCGGCGGCATCTCGCGCGTGTCGTGCCTGACGTGTCACGCCGCGGGACCGACGGCCTGCGTGACGTGTCACGGCCCGACCGGACCGGCGAGTAACGCGCACCCCGCGCATGCGGTCAGCGGGGTGGCTTGCGCCGAATGCCATGTCACGCCGGCGACGTGGGACGCGCCCGGGCACATCGTCGGCGACGGCGGCCCGATCACCGGTGCGGTGCCCGTGGTGTTCGGCGCGCGCGCGGGCGTGACGATCGATCCGGCCGATCGCGCCGGACCGCCGGGGTTCGACGGCACGACGTGCAGCAACGTCTACTGCCACGGCGGCGAGCTCCACGCGGCCGGCGGGACGCGGCCATCACCTGTATGGGCCGATCAGACGCCCGCCGGCGCGTGCACGCAATGTCACGGCAATCCGCCGCCGACAGAGATCCACTCGATTCGCACGGACTGCCACGCGTGTCATCCCGCCTCCGCCGCGCACATCGACGGCATCGTCGAGGTCGGCACGACCTGCAACGGCTGCCACGGCAGCCCCGCATCGCCCGCACCGCCCACCGATCTCGAGGGCAACATGTTCACGACCGCGATCGGCGTCGGCGCTCATCAAGCGCATCTCCAGGCGCTGTCGCGGATCTCTGCGCCGATTCCATGCGCGGCCTGCCACCTCGTCCCGGCGACGATCGATTCACCGGGTCACATCGATACGCCGGCGCCCGCCGAGGTTGTCGCCTCGCTTGGCTGGGATCGCGGGCCTCAGACCTGTGCGAGCGCGTACTGCCACGGGACCGCGCGCCCGGTGTGGACCTCGAGCGGACAGGTCAGCTGCGGCACGTGTCACGGCATCCCGCCGATCGATGCGAGTCACACACCCGGCATGACGCTGACCAGCTGCGTGGCGTGCCACCCCGGCACCGTCGACGCGTTCGGCAACATCCTCGTCACCAACGGCACGAGCGAGCACATCAATGGCATCGTGGATCTCCAATAACGGGTTCACCGCGGTGGCGCTCGCCTGCGCGGCCACGTCGGCGCTGCTCGTGATCTGGTTCCTCGTGCGCCGTCCGGCGTTGACGAGCGCGACCAAGATCGTGCTGCTGCTGGCGATCGGCGTGTTGCCGATCGCGACCGCGGCGACTGGCAACGTGTCGGGCTACGAGGCGACCAAGCAGCGCTCGTTCTGCGGCTCGTGCCACGTGATGACGCCGTACTCGGCGGACTCCGACGATCCGACCAGCATGACGCTCGCATCGCGCCACGCGCGCAACGGGTTGTTCGGCGAAGCGAACTGCTACGGCTGTCACGCCGACTACGGCATGTTCGGCACGATCACGACGAAGCTCGGCGGCCTGCGCCACGTCTACGAGTACGTCTTTCACTACCACCAGATGTCGCCCGCCGAGGCGCTCGCGAAGATCCACATCCGCACACCGTTCCAGAACTCGACGTGCATGCACTGTCACTCGACGGACGTGCCGGTGTGGAACGCGGTGCGCGAGCACGCGAGCCTGCTGCCTCGGCTGCGCGATGGCTCGGTCAGCTGCGCCAGCGCCGGCTGCCACGGGCCGGCGCACCCGTTCAGCAAGGTGATCGCCCGATGACCGCGTTGCGGATCTCCGGCGTGCTCACGCTGATCGGGCTCGCGTTGATGGCGTGGTCGATGTTGCAGCCGACGTGGATGCCCGTGATGATCGCGATGAGCGTCGGCCAGCTCGTCGGCACGAGCGCGTTCGCGATCTTCCTCGTCGTGATCGTGCGCGACCTCCGCCGTCGCGTCCGCGCGGAGCCGCCCCCATGAAGACGCTCGCGGCGACCGCGTCGGTGGTCGGGGTGCTCGCCGCCGGCGCGCGCGCCGATCCGTACGCGCTCACCGCGAATGCGCTCGCGACGACGGCGTCACCCGCGGGCCTCGTCACGGTTTCGACCCACGCCGACCCCACCAGCAACGTCTCGGTCGAGGCGGTGATGTGGACCGGGGGCGGCGGCGATCTGATCGGCGATCGCCCCGGCGACGTGCTCGTCATGGTGATGCGTGCGCGCACCGCGGACGGGCTCGCGAGCGGCAAGCTCGGCCGGTTCGTCGCGATGCTTGGCGCGCTGCGGCCGATCCAGATCGACGGCGCGGCGGCGCGCGTGCGCCTGCCGCATCGCTTCGCGATCGAGACGTACGGCGGCGTGCCGGTGATTCCGGATCTCGCGGCCTCGCGCGCGTGGGATTGGGTCGTCGGCGGTCGGATCTCTCGCGAGGTCGGCGATGCCGGCTCGATCGGCCTCGCGTACCTCCAGCAACGCGACTACGGCCGGCTCGCCTCCGAAGAAGTCGGCGTCGACGGTGGGGCCGCGCTCGGCAAGCGCGACGACCTCGCCGCCGCGCTCGCGTACGACGTCGCGAACCCCGGGCTCGCCGAGGCGCGGATCACGGCGACGCATCGGCGCGGCGACCTCAAGACCGAGCTGTTCGCGACCTATCGCGCGGCGTCGCACATCCTCCCCGCGACGTCGCTGTTCACGGTGCTCGGCGACATCCCCGCCGAGCTGGTCGGGGTGACCGCCACGTGGCGCGCGGCGCCGCGCCTCGACGTCGTCGCCGACCTCGCGATCCGCCACGCCGATGGCAGTCCGATCGACGGCCCGGCGGTGGCGCAGCCACTCGCGCTGTCGTCCGCCACCGATCCGGTCGCCGGCTCGACCGCGCCCGAAGCGTTCGTGCGCGCGAAGCTGCGGCTCGACGATCGCGGCGCGAGCGCGCTCGGCTGCGAGCTCCGCCGCGATGGCGTCGGTGCCGCGGGATGGACGGGTGCTAGCGGGAGCGCGCGGATCGCCTTGTCCTCCGCGTTCGCCGCGAGCACCGAGCTCGAGCTCGTGGTTCCGGATCACGATCGTGGCCTCGGCGCGGTGTGGCCGTGGGGCCTCGTCGCGCTCAGCTATAACCGTGGTGGCTGGCAGGCCGCGGCGGCCGTCGAAGCGTCGGCCTCGCCGAGCGACCGCCGCCGGATCGACGCACTCGTCCAGCTCGGGCGGACCTGGAGCACGCGATGAAGCGGCTCGCGATCGCGCTCGTCGTCGTGATCTCGGCCTGCGCGGGGATCCTCGGCTTCACGCCCGCGGGCCCCAAAGCGTTCCCGCACCGCAAGCACGTGCTCGCGGGCGTCCCGTGCACGCGCTGCCACGCGAACGTCGCGCACGACGACGGCCAGACGTTGCATCTACCGAGTGAAGCGAGCTGCGTCGAGTGTCACACCAAGCCTCACGACACGCGCCCGTGCTTCGCGTGCCACGTCGCGTCCGCGGCCCTCGGCGAGCTCGTGGAGGCGCGCGATCACCTGCGCTTCGATCACGCGCGCCACGCGAAGGCCGACTGCGTCAGCTGTCACATCGGGATCAGCGAGGGCGACGAGCGTCTGCGTCCCCCGATGGCGACGTGCTTCCGGTGTCACGCCCACGACGCGGCACGCGACGCTCGCACGTGCGCCACCTGTCATCGCGATCTCGCGGATAGCCAGACGCTGCCGCAGAGTCACCTCGCGCACGACGGCGACTGGATGCGCGAGCACGGCACGCGCGCCGCTTCGTCGGGCGACTCGTGCCAGGCGTGTCACCGCGATAGCTTCTGCGCCGAGTGCCACGGCGTGACGGTGGCGGTGTTGCCCGCAACGGCACACTTCGCGGATCCGTTCGCACCGAGCGTGCATCGCGCCGGGTTCACCGCGCGCCACGCCCTCGAGGCGCGAGCCGACCCCGGCAAGTGCACCACGTGCCATCAGCCCGAGCGCTGCGCGGAGTGCCACCTCGCGCGCGGCGTCGCCGGCGACGGTCAGCGCAGTCCGCATCCCGCGGGATGGGTCGGGTTGTCGGCGAGCGACAACGCGCACGGTCGCGCGGCGCGGCGCGATCCGACCTCGTGCGCCAGCTGTCATGACGGCGCAGGTCAGGCGCTGTGCATCGGTTGTCACAAGGTCGGTGCGATCGGTGGGAGTCCCCACCCGGCGGGTTGGTCGAGTCGCGTGCCGCTCGGAGCGCTGCCATGCAGGCTGTGTCACCCGATCGGTTCTCGCCCGTGATCCGGCTCGCAGTCGTGATCGCGTGCGCGCTGCTGTCGTGCAGCGGCCCGGCGGAGCGAACCCCCGAGCAGGTCCCCGCCGCCTATCACGACGTCGCCGCGAGCGCCGGTCACATGGCTCACGTCGGCAAGATGGCGTGCGCCGCATGTCACGGCCCGGTCGGGTTCGCGCGCCCGCCGGAGGGCCTGTGCGCGACCTGCCACGCGGCGGTCCCGACGCCACTGCACACCGGCGATCACGCGCCGAGCTGCAAGGACTGCCACGGCTTCGGCCCCGACAAGGCGATCGGCCCCGCGGCCTGCATGCGCTGTCACGACCGCCCGCAGGGCGCGCTGCACGCCGTCGGTGCGCACCACGATCAACCGTGCGGCTCCTGTCATCACGCGCACCGCACGCCGACACTCGATCCGCAGCCGTGCATCCAGTGCCACGCGGCGGAGAAGACCCAGCACGCCGGCGTGCGCGGCTGCCTCGATTGCCACGGCGTTCACGAGGCGAAGCTCGCGGCCGACGCGGGATGCGAGCACTGCCACGCGACCCAGGTGAAGCCCGCGCTGCGCGTCGATCATCGCGCCATCACCGCGGGTCACACCGCGTGCACGGGCTGCCACGTCCCGCATCGCTTCGGGATCGCGGAGGTGAAGCCGTGCACCGCGTGTCACGCGAGTGTCCACGTGCTCGCAGCCGCGAAGCATGGCGCGTGCACGACGTGTCACCAGCCGCATGGCGACGCGCCGCGCGCGTGCGAGAGCTGTCACCACGAGCGCATTGGCCATCCGCCGACGAGCCCCGGGGTCGCGTGCACCGGATGCCATCCGATCCACGCCGCGTCGGTGCGCCTCGCGGTCGCCTGCGAGACCTGCCACACCAAGAAGACCCACGCGACCGCGAAGTGTCTCGACTGCCACGTCGCGCACGACGGCAAGCCGACGGCGATCGCCGCGATGTGCGTGCGCTGTCACGCGGCCGAGAGCAAGCTCGCGACCGGCTCGGGTCACGCCGATTGCACGCGCTGTCACGCGGCGGCGGCGCACGCACCGGCGACCCCGCCTCCGGCGTGCGTCACGTGCCACGCAGGCCAGACCAAGACCACCGCCGGCACCGGTCATGCCCGGTGCGCGACGTGCCACGCGAACGCGGCCCACGATCCGAAGCGGCTGACCGCGACGTGTGCGAGTTGCCACGCCGCCGAGGCGGCGTCGGCGCCGAAGGGGCACCAGGCCTGCGCGGGTTGCCATCAGCCCCACGATCCCGCGCACGTGGTTACCGCGTGCGCGACCTGTCACGCCGACAAGCACCACGCCGACGTGGCCTGCGCGACCTGTCATCGCGCGCACGGGCCCGGTGGGGTCGCCGCTCCGCCGGCGTGCGCGACCTGCCACACCACCGCGAAGCTCGGCGGTCTGCATCGCGTCCCCCAGCACACCGCGTGCGCGAGCTGCCATACCAGCCACGAGTCGAAGCCCCACGGCGATCGAGCGACCTGCCTGCACTGCCACGTCGATCGCGCCAACCACGAGCCGACCGCGACGAGCTGCATCGGCTGTCATCCGTTTGCGCGGTAGCTCACGTCCCGGCGACCGCGACGCGCGCGGCGACTTGATCGCGCAACGCCGGCCAGTGGCGGCCGGCAAGCTCGGTATCGAACCGGCACGCGCGCACCAACGCGAGCAGGCTTGGTCCGAGAGGATCACCGACCCGGGTGGATAGCAGCGTAGCGACCCGAGCGAAGGCGGCGAGATCGTCGAGCGCGATGGCATGATCGGCGCGCTTCATCAAGTCGAGCCAGCTCGCCCTGGTGCGAGTCATTTGCTCGCTCCAGGCGAGCAGTCGGAGATGGTCGTTCCCAAGGCCATGACAATCCGGAGCCAGCTCGCCTCGGACACCGCACAGCGTGTGATCCAGTTCGGCGTTTCGAGCTTGGTGTTGGACTGCGCGCGCTGCACGCCGCAATCGAGGTGCGAGAGATCGACGTACTCGTCGCCCCCGCCGACCGCGACGCAAACCGTCTCGGAGCTGACACGAGCGACCTCGTCGTCGCTCAGTGCCCCCAAGATGTCGTGTCGGGTCACCGCCAGCTTCAGGAGTTGCTCGTTCATGATTTTGGTTCGTGCAGCAACTGCGCCGGTCTCGCGAGAGCGATTCCTCGACGAGCGGAGGCGCTCGTAGCCGCCGCTCGTCGCGCGAGCGCGATGCGCGGGGAACTACGTAGACATCACCGATCCGCCGACGGAGCCACCGCGGACGCTGGCGTGCAACGTGCTCCTGCTGGCGGCATGAAAGCATTCGTCTATCGGGCGCACGGCAAGAGTGCACTCGAGGATCGCCCCAAGCCCGAGCTCGTCGCGCCGACCGATGCGATCGTGCGCGTCGTCAAGACGACGATCTGCGGTACCGATCTGCACATCCTCGAAGGCGGCGTGCCGAGCTGCACCCCCGGGCGAATCCTCGGGCACGAAGGCGTCGGAATCGTCGATTCGGTCGGGACCGCCGTCACAGCGTTCAGTGCCGGTGATCGAGTCCTGATCTCGTGCATCTCCTCGTGCGGAGCCTGCGACTACTGCCGGCGCGGCATGCTCTCGCATTGCACGACCGGTGGCTGGATCCTCGGCAACCAGATCGACGGCACGCAGGCCGAATACGTCCGCACGCCTCACGCCGACACCAGCCTCTATCCCTTCCCGTCGGGCGTTGACGAAGACTCGCTCGTCATGCTGAGCGACATCCTGCCCACGGGCTTCGAATGCGGCGTGCTCAACGGCCGGATCGTACCTGGCTCGACGGTCGCGATCGTCGGTGCGGGTCCGATCGGTCTCGCGGCTCTCCTCACGGCGCAACTGTTCGCGCCGTCCGAGGTGATCATGATCGATCTCGACGCCAATCGGCTCGAGGTCGCCAAGACCTTCGGAGCGACCGCAGCCGTGCTGAGCGGCCCGAGCAACAACGCGGCCGAGCAGGTGGTGCGGCTCACCGGCAACCGTGGTGTCGACACCGCGATCGAGGCCGTGGGGATCCCCACCACGTTCGAGCTGTGCGAGGACATCGTCGCCCCCGGCGGCACGATCGCGAACATCGGTGTGCATGGGAACAAGGTCGCGCTCCATCTCGAACGGCTCTGGGATCGCAACATCACGATCACCACGCGTCTGGTCGATACCGCGAGTATCGCGACGCTGATCAAGCTGTTGCGAGCGAGGCGACTCGATCCGCGACGCTTGATCAGCCATCGCTTCAAGCTCGAGCGCATCACCGATGCGTATGACGCCTTCTCTCACGCCGCGTCGACGCGCGTCCTCAAGGTGCTGATCGAGGCGTCGTGACCGGCTACGAGGAGCGCGTATGAAAAAGAGCATGTTCTCCACCCTGATCTTCTTCGTGATCGCCGGCCTCGGCGCCGCGATCGCGATCCCGCTCCGCCTTCACGACTCGCCGATCGCGAGCCTCGTGGTCGCGGGCGTCGCAGTCTTGTTGGCTGCGCTCGTGTCGAGCGCGATCCGGGTCGCGGCGGCCTGGGATCGCGCGATCGTCTTACGCCTCGGTAAGTTCCGCGCGCTCAAGGGACCTGGGGTCTTCGTCGTCATCCCGATCCTCGACACGATCCCTTACACGATCGACATCCGCGTGATCACCTCCTCGTTCAAAGCCGAACAGACGCTGACGAAAGACACGGTTCCCGTCGACGTCGATGCCGTGCTGTTCTGGAAGGTCATCGATCCCGAGAAGGCGGCGCTCGCGGTGGCCGATTACACGACGGCGATCAGCTGGGCCGCTCAGACCGCGCTGCGCGACGTGATCGGCAAGACCATGCTCGCGGACCTGCTCGAGGGTCGCGACAAGATCAGCCACGACCTGCAGCGCATCATCGATGCGCGGACCGAGCCATGGGGCGTGAACGTCGCTTCCGTCGAAGTGCGCGACGTCCTGATCCCGACGGGGCTACAGGATGCGATGTCGATGCAAGCGCAGGCCGAGCGCGAGCGCCAGGCGCGCGTGATCCTCGGTGACTCGGAACGCCAGGTCGCCGAAAAATTCGGCGAGGCGGCGAAGACCTACGCGCACGACCCGATCGCCCTGCACCTCCGCGGCATGAACATGCTGTACGAGGGCCTCAAATCGAACTCGACGATCGTGCTCGTGCCGAGCAGCGCGCTCGATACGATGCAACTTGGCGTCGCAGGCATCACCGCGCTCGCCAAGGCGCTCGGCCAGGCCCACGCGCCGGTCGTCGACGAGGTCGTAGCGGGCAACGGCACGTCGCATTGAAGCCGCTGGCTCGACCGCAAAGGAGGCGACGGTCACGCGGTGACGACCACGCGGTTGCGGATGACGCTGCCGACGGAATTGAAGTAGCTGCAGACTGCCGCGTCGTACCAGCGCCGTGCACCAAAGCGCGCGACGTCCTCGTTGAGGTCGAGAACGAGGCGGCCGCCGGGCACGAGATTGCGACACGCGTCTTCGATGAAGAACTTCCATTGCGGCACCGACCACGGGTTCAACTGCGCAGTCTCGACGAGCTCCGTCACGTTCACTTGGACGCCTGCCATCTCCAGTTCCGGATCTCCGGCAGATCCTCACCGTGCTTTGCGATGTAGTGCTTGTGCTCGATCAACTTGTCGTGGATGTGCTGCTTCAGATACGCGCCTTTGGCGCCGAGGTGTGGCACTCGATCGATCACGTCTTGCACGAGGTGAAACCGGTCGAGCTCGTTCTGCACCCGCATATCGAACGCGGTCGTGATCGTTCCCTCTTCCTTGTAACCGCGGACGTGGAGCTCGCGGTTGGCCCGCCGGTACGTCAGCCGATGGACGAGCCACGGGTAACCATGAAACCCGAAGATGATGTGCTTGTCCTTCGTGAACAGCGAGTCGTAGTCCGTGTCGGTCAGGCCGTGCGGGTGCTCGCTGCGGGATTGCAGCTTCATCAGATCGACGACGTTGATCACGCGGATCTTGAGCTCCGGAACATGCTCGCGCAGGATCGAGACGGCCGCGAGGATCTCGAGCGTGGGCGTGTCCCCACAGCAAGCCATCACGACATCGGGCTCCGAGCCCTGATCGTTGCTTGCCCATTGCCAGATGCCGATACCCTCGGTGCAGTGAATGACCGCGGCATCCATCGTCAGCCACTGCGGCAACGGGTGCTTGCCCGCGATCACGACGTTGACGTAGTCGCGGCTGCGCAGGCAGTGGTCGGTGACGGACAGCAGGCAGTTCGCATCCGGCGGCAGATAGACGCGCACGATATCGGCCTTCTTGTTGATCACGTGATCGATGAAGCCGGGATCCTGGTGGGTGAAGCCATTGTGATCCTGCTGCCAGACGTGCGACGCCAGGATGTAGTTGAGCGACGCGATCTCGCGGCGCCACGGCAGCTCGG
>JBDUAS010000190.1:0-14436 GCA_040004535.1 Deltaproteobacteria bacterium | reverse complement strand
TCCTTGAGCGGCCCCGCCATCGACTCGCCGCGGCCGCGGTAGCTCGGATAGAACATCGCGACCGAGCCGAGCTCGAACCGCTTGCCGTTGCGCCAGACGACCGGCAACCGCGCCGCCGAGCCGGTGAGGAACGCGCCGTGGAGGTTGATCAGCGAGCCGCTCGCTTCTTCGATCTGAGCGCGCAGGTACCACGGCGCCTTCGGGGCACCTTGCGGACCGCCGCCGAGCGCGAGCATCTCGCCGTGATCGTCGACGTAGTAGACCACCGCTGCGGTGTAACCACTATCGGCTCTTGGATCGGTCGCGCCGCCGACGATCCGCCGCAGTGATCGCCGCACCGCGTCCTCGTTCGGCGCTGTCGGTGATGCGCCGAGCTCGGTCTGGACCTCCGAGCGCAGCCAGTGCAAGCCGAGGTCGGCTTGGCCGACCGCTGCTTCCGTGCGCAGATTCTTGAACTGGACGAAGCCCCATAGCAGCGCCATGCCGCACGCGAGCAGCACCACACCACCGAACGACAGCAGCAGCTTCGAACGCAGCGACAGCGACGGCGCGATCGAACGGACCGGCACGTGATAGCGCTGGGTCAGGTGCGCGAGCAGCGGGTGAAGCACGTCGCGGTACCACAGCTGTTCGTAGATCGCGCCCGCGACCGCGAGCACGAACGTCGCGGTCGACAACACGATCGTGTCGTCGACGTCGAACCCGAGGTGGAGGCGCGCGACGAGCGCTCCGACGATCGAGATCACGAACCACATCGAAATCGTGAGCAGCGCGAGCCGGTAGGGCAGCGCTTGCGCACGCCGGTAGATCACGGCGGCCGGCGGCGCATCGACGGTCTCGCCGCGCGACACCGCGAGGAAGTGACGGAGGTCGCGCGTCATGAACCGCGCGAGCCACACCCAGGCGACGAGCCCGAGCAGCGTCGCGATCGGGAAGTAGGTCTCGAGCTGGAGATACTGGATCCGCGTGATCCGCACGAAGTAGCTCGCAAACGCGGCCTGCGCGGCGAGCACGCCGCCGGCGACGATCATCGAGACCAGCATGAACCGGCGGAAGTGACTGTCGTCGAACTTCTTGAGCGGCGAGCCCACCGCGAACATGCGCTTGCGGATATCGCCGAGGATCGACGCGAGCCACACCGCGCGAATGCACGACACCACGTACGAGTGGACCGCGGCGAGCGCGATCATCGCGGCGATCCGGTCGACCGGCCACGCGTCGTAGACGTAGAGGAACAAGCCGATCAGTGCCGCGCCGGTCGTCCACACCATCGTGCGCAGGAGCAGCGCGCGTACCGGTCCCTTGAGCGTGATCCGGTACGCGCGTGCCGCGAGCTCCTTCGGGACACGCTCGCCGCGCCGCCGTGCCGCGACCGCTTGATACAGCGGCGCGAACCACGTCGCGACCGCCACGATCCACACGGTGATGCCGCCGACCGCGACCGGCAGGACCGTCCGGATCAGGGTATCGCCGCCGAGATCGCCGAGGTCGAACGTCGACCACAGCGGCCAGAACACGCCGAGCAGCTCGAGCAGGGCGAGCGCGATGCCAGGTGCGACGAACCGGCGCTTGAACGGCACGATCACACCGGTCGAAGTCGACGGAAGTGCGGCGATACTCTCGCCGGGTCCACCTTCGCGGATCGCCTTCTTGTCGTCCCCTACGGGCATCTCGCGCAAGGATACTCCGTATAATGATCGGATGAAGATCGGCGTGGTCTTCGCAGTGATGGCCATGCCGGCCATTGCCGCGGCCGGTCCGACGCTGGAGCCGATCCAACCCGGGCAGCACTACGCGATCGACCTGTACTCGGGGGTGCCGCTCGGCAACAGCGCGGTGATCGCGACCGGCGGTGCGTCGCAGGCCGACGCGATCGGCTCGTCCGGCACGCTCGTCAATGCGTCGGCGCCGGCGGTGCGCCAGACGACCGATACCGACCGGTGGAACTGGGACTATCACATCGACTATCTGTTCGGCTCGCTGTCGAGCGACTACGCGAACAGCGGCATCTCGAACCTGCCCGACGGCCACGCCCAGACGATCACGTTCGGTGGCGCGCTCCGCGTCCGCGATTGGGCCGGCGCGATCACCGCGAGCTATCACACGATCGGGATCGCCTCGAGCACGTCCGCGCTCGAGGCCCAGTCGTGGCTGGTCAAGCTCGCCCTCGCGAAGTGGTTCCCTTCGCTCGACATGTCGATCGGCGCGGCGATCGACACCGGCATCTTCGATGTCGTGCCGGCGGCGCCCGGAGCCGCACAGTTGTTCTCGATCCAGGGCGCCGGCCTCGAGGCTGGCGCGCAGTGGATCCCACGGCGTCAGAGCTTCCGGATCGGCGCCTCGCTGGTCGCGCCGATCAGCGGGACGAACGTCACCATCGATCAATGCACCGGCGCGGCGATCTGTGGGGTCCTGCCGGATAAGGTCGTGACGCCTGCGCAGTTCTCGGCCGGCGTCGCGTATCGCTGGGGCGAGACCGCATGGAATCAGCAGGTCGGCGGCACGTTTCGCGACGAGGTCGCGGTCACCGCGCTCGCCGACATCGTGATCACCGGGAGATCGGCCGATGCGTACGGCCTCGATGCATTCGGGATCGAACAACTCGAGCGCAGCGGCCGCCACAACTCGTTCAGCGTGCGCGGCGGCGTCGAGTACGAGTGGGTGCCCGGACGGTTTCGCGTGCGCGGCGGCAGCTACTGGGAACCGAATCGGTTCGAAGGCGTCGGCGGCCGCATCCACGGCACGTTCGGCATCGAAGGTCGCGTGCTCGAATTCCAGGCGTGGGGCCGGCGGCGCGGCCGGATCACGCTGACCGGCGACGTCGCCCGGGACTATCGCAACCTCGGCCTCTCGATCGGATTCTGGCACTGACAAGTCGGTCGAACGCACGGCGCGTAGCACCGCCGAAGGCGGTGCGAAGGTAGATGACGAGCAACACGAGCAGCGGCGCGAAGAGGTTCGCGGCGCTGCTACCGGTGTCGCAACAGCCGCCGGACTTCGCGCCCTTGTCGGGGTTGCCGCCGGCGTCGGGGGGAGCATCGCCATGGGGGTCGTCGTACGACGGTCCCGCGTTACCACTCGCGCACGCCATGTTGTGGTTGCGATCCGTGGCGCAGACCTGATACCCGCCGCTGAAGCCGGGCGGCAGATCGCCGGACCACAGGTACTCGCCGTACCAGTGCATCGGGATGTCGGTGGCGCCGGCCTTCAATACGACGGACTTCCAATCGGCGATCCGCGACGGGCTCTGATGATCGTGGATCCGCGCGCGGACCTGCGCCGCACCTTGATAGACCTGCTCGACGCGCACGACCGGCGGTTGGGTATCGACCGCGACCGCATTCGTCGCGAGCTCGACCTTCTCGGGAAAGTCGACCTCGCCTTGCGACTGCACGACATCGAGCCGGCCATCGCCGTTCAAGTCGCCGACCGCGATCCCGAGCGAGCCGGGTGTGTCGTTCGGCGTCGCGCTACCGGCGGCGAGCGTGAAGTGGCCGCTGCCATCGTTCAGCACGAGGCGCTCGGGGCCGGAGAGCGACGCGTACAGCATGTCGGCATCGCCGTCGTTGTCGACGTCGAGGAACACCACCGCGTTGTCGTCGGCGCCGGGGTTCGCCGCACCGGTCAGCCGCGTCGAGGTTTCATCCGCGTACGTGCCGTCGCGCTGGTTGATGAACAGGTGGCTCGTGCTGCCCGGCCCGTCGTTGATCGTCGCGAGATCGATAAAGCCGTCGCCATCGACATCCATCGGCTCGAGCGCGTAGTTGTTCGTGAACTTCGGCAACGCGTTCGGCTGCAGCGTGAACGCGCCGTGGCCGTCGTTCGTGAACAGATAGCTCTGGGGGCTGCCCTTGCTCGACACCACGATGTCGAGATCCCAATCGTTGTCGACATCGACGAGCGTCATGTCCCACGACATCTTGATCAATTGCGCCGGTGCGGTGGCGGCGGTGAAGTGGCCGCTGCCATCGTTGAGATAGATCCGGAGCGGACCACCGGCGTTGCTCAGCGCGTTGCCCGCGCCCCAATCGATCATCACGAGATCGAGATCGCCGTCGCCATCGACGTCGCCGAATTCCGCGTCGCCAATGCTCGTCGCTTGCTGCGGTAGCTGGGCGCTCGCGTCGATCCACGTGCCGCCGTTGTTGATGAAGAGCTTCGCCTGCGTCTGGTAGGCGCCGCCGGTGAAGATGTCGAGATCACCATCGCCGTCGACATCTGCGGCTTTGATCACACGTGCCCAGCCCATGAAGCCGAGCACCACGGTGCTCGAGATCTCCTGACAGTGTGGCGCCGCGCCACTCCAGTTTCCGAGGTTCTTCCACACCCGTGTAGGTTCGGGACTCGGTCCCTTCGTCGAGTAGCCGCTGCCGTTAGCGACGAGGATATCGAGTTGGCCATCACCGTCGAGGTCGGCGAGCTCGAGCTTGCTGCTCCACTCACTCGTCGTGCCAAGACAGTCAGGAGTCGCGTCCTGCCACATTTGTGCACGCGCGTTCGCGTGTTGCGCGAGCACGAAGAGCACGCCGAGCAATAGCGCACGGTGCATGGCCGCACGGAAACACGAACATGAGGCTCGTACCAGTGATTTCCAGCTACTACCTGCGCAGTGCAGGCATCGCCGGGAGAGGCGGATTGAGGCAGGTAGTCACGTTTTTTGGCCCGCAACCTGCTCGTTCGAGCGATGGTGTTCGGCATGCGACGGCGTAGTTTCCTGGCAGCGATGGGCGGAGCCGCTGGGGCCGCGGCACTTCTCCGGCCTCGCCGCGCGGAAGCGTTTGGTGAGTTCCCGACGGGCAGCGAAGCGGCGCTTCTCCCCGTCGGCGTGCGCGCGAAGAAGGTGCTCGAGATCTTTCTCTACGGCGGATTGTCGCCGTGGGAGACGCTGTACTACGTCCCGGAGTACGGCAAGCCGACCGATCCGCAGTACCCGAACACCCAGTACTACACGTTCAAGTCGGCGAGCGACGCGATGCTCGGGTCGTGCGGCAATACGGGCGCGTCATCGCTCGCGTTCGGTACCGACACGATGGGCGCGACCGTCCAGCTCGGCCCGTTCGCGGCGAAGCTGTTCACGCGTCCCGACATCACGAATCGGATGCGCATCGTCGTGCAGAAGCACGCGCTCGAGCCGCACGAGGCGGCGGTGCCGCAAGCGCTGACCGGTCGTCCCGTCGGCCAACCGACCGCGGCCGGCCTCGGCGCGCACATCCAGCGCGCGCGGATCGACGCGGGCTCGACCCAAGCCGCGCCGCACTCGTACGTCTTCGCGACCGGCGGCATCTCGAGCGATAACATCAGCGCCGCCGCGAGCCCGGGTGCACATCCCGGCGCCGCGCGGCCGCTGTTGATCAAGACCGATAGCGCGAGCGGGTTCACGTCGCTGCTCACCAGGCCGGCGGTCGGCACGAATCGCCAGAACCACGACGCGCTCGTTCAGGCGTACGTCGATCAATACAACTCGCGGCTCACGTGGCCGAACCAGGGTCGCGTACGCAGCCCGCGGACGGACGACCTGATGGCCGCATTCAAGAGCACGACGAACGTCGATGCGATCGCGCAGACGCTGCAGACCTCGACGGGCGGCGACTTGTTCGCGAACCAGAACGGCACGTCGTGCGGCTTCGGCCCCTCGTCGGACGTGCCGATGATCGGCATCACCGCGGCCGCGCACTTGCTCACGCATCCGACCCAGCCCGCGTCGTACGTGTGCGTCAGCGATATCGGCATTCGCGAAGCGTCGGGCGGCGGTGGCTACGACACGCACTCGGCGAACTCGCACGATCAGGCGATGAACTTCGACAACATGCTGCAGCAGCTGTTGTCGGTGATCGATCCGGCGGGCGCCGATCCGACGAAGCTGAACCTGAACGACACGCTGATCATCCTCAACACCGAGTTCGGCCGGACGCCGGTCGCGCAAGGTGGAGACGGCCGCAACCATCACCCCTATGGGTATGCGACCGCGTTCATCGGTGGTCCGATCACGGCGGCGCAGAAAGGCGTCGCCGGCGCGATCGGTCCCGATGGCATCTCGGCGATGTACGCGACGCCGGCGCAGAACCGGATCGCGGCGCTCCTCGCGCTCGGGATCTGGCCGTTCGCGCAGGAAGGCTTCGCGGTGTCGGACGTGCCGAACGCGCAGCACGAGCTCGATGCGGCGCTGACCACGATGCAGTTCGTGCTCGGGAGGACACAGTGAACGCGCTGTTCAAGCCGGCGCTCGCGCTCCTACTCGCCGTGGCGATCGGCGGCTGCTCGGGCTGTGGCAACGACGTGCGGACCACCGGTGATGATGGCGGGATGGGCGACGGTGCGCCGCCGTTCAACGCGTGCACCGCGGATGCGCCGTCGTTCGTGCGCCAGGCATTCGTCGCGCTGCTCGGCCGGCGGCCGAAGAGCGAGGCAGAGGCCGACGTCTACGTCGATCTCTACAATGCCGCGCAGACCAAGGGCCTCGATCCGAAGGACACGGTCGCGCGCGCGATCATGGCCGAGCCCGAATTCGCGGAGCGCTGGACGCAAGCGACGATGGATGCGATGCACGTCCAGCGCTACAACATCCAGAACGAAGCCGCGTGCTGGGATCACCCGACGCGCCCGACGGTGTCCGCGACGCTCGCCACCACGGTTCGCGATCAGCTCGCGAGTGGCGCCGGCGACGGTGCCGCGTGGAACATGGCGGACCTCGCGAGCTCGGCGATCGCGCTCGACGATCTGACGCCGCTGTATCGCGCGCAGCTGTTCTCGATGGTCACGCACCCGATTCCGGCCGCGAACGTCGCGCCGGCTCGAGCCGAGCTCGCGCGCCGTGCCGATTTCGGCGCCACGTTCGACGCCGCGTACCTGCATCGCGACACGGTCTGCCTCGACTGTCACAACAGCCAGGCGTCGGTCACCGACTCGGATGATCCGGTGACCGATCGGTTCTGGCCGGTCGCGGGCTTGCCCGAGAAGGCCGTGTACGGCGCGTTCGATCACATCAACCCGGATGTCGCGCACACCGCGTTCCGCGTCGACACGTTTCTCGACGGTGGCTCGAGCCGGCCCTGGAACTGGACGACCTCGTGCGGCCGCTTCAATCCAGTCGTCGGTCCGGATCCCGCGGGCGTCAGCGGTCACCTCGCGAGCGTCACGGGCTTGACCACGACCGCATACGACCTCGAGAAGGCGATGAAGCACGGCTTCGATGCGCTGCGCGGCCAGCTGCCGCCGATCGACGGGACCGGCACGATCACGGATCCCGACACGGCGCTCGCGTGGTTGATCACGCTGAAGATGACCGAGGACGTGTGGACCGAGGTCCAGGGCACGGGCCTCACGATCGCGAACTACTATCCGCGCAACGAAGCGTCGATGCAGCTGCTGCAGACGCTCGCGCAGCGCTACACGCAGAGCGGCTACTCGTTGAAGGCGCTGCTGTCGGCGGTGGTATCGAGCGATTACTTCAACCGCCAGACCGCGGACCAGGGCTGCGGTGCATCGCCGTACACGTACCCGAACGTCTATAACCCGTGGGTCATCTCGGATCCGGATCCGGCGAAGCGGCTCAACGGACCGGGTGATGCGGTCGCGGCGATCGACGCGCGCACGCTCGTCACGGCGTTGAACCGTGCGCTCGAGTGGGGGCCGCCGCCGGCGGCGTCGCGGTTCCCGGAGTATGGCGATGTCGATTGCGAAACGTCATGCGCCGAGATGCAGAGCGAGTGCGGCGGCTTTGGCGCGTGCTGCACCGCGTACCAGGCGGCCTGCACCCAGGGCGGCGTGTCGCCGGCGGTCGAGGTTCCGTTCGAGCGCGGCGTCGGCATGTTCTTGAAGAACAGCGACAAGGGCTTCCGCGGGATCGACTTCCAGGCCCGCCTGGTGTGGGAGAACCACGAAAACGCATGCGCGCGCCCGACGTGGGTGACGAGTGACTTCATCGACAAGCTGATCATCGCCGCGGCGGCCGACTCCACGACGACCGCGACGGATCTGATCGCAGCGTTGAAGGATCGCCTGGTCAACGAGCCGGCGATCGACCCGGGAGCAGAGACCACGGCGCTCGCGGCGCTCGTCGGCGATCTGAACGGAGCGGCGTCTGGCGTCACCAGCGCGAAGCTGCGATTGGTGTGCAGCGCGCTCGTCCAGTCACCGCAGTTCCTGTTGACGGGGATCGCGGGCCGCGGCGGCGCCGTGCCGAAGCTGACGCCGGCGACCGCCAGCTACGATGCGATCTGTGCGGACGTGGCGACCCACGTCAGCGGGGCGACGTGTAGCGGCAAGCTCGCCCTGCCTTAGCTCCAGATCAGCTATGTTCCGCGGGCAATGCAGCTCCTTCGATATGCGTGTTTGATCCTTCTGATCGGTGCTTGCGAGCACAAGAACCAGCGCGACGACCAGGCCGCCGAGCCGACCGGGCAGCCGAGCCCGGATCCTTCGCCTGCCGCGCGCGCGGCCGCTGAAAAAGCCGCGGCGGGCAGCGGTACCGGCAGCGGTAGCGCTGCGGGCAGTGCGGCGATGGCGCCGGCTGGCAGCGGCGCCGGTAGCGGTAGCGCGGTCGTCGAGGCGAAGGCACCTGCCGCGGACGGTGACATGACCGTGCGCGCGCCGACCGCGGCGGATCTCGCGACGTACACCGCCGACCTCAAGGGCAACGGCAAGCTGACCGCGACGTTCGACACGTCGATGGGCACGATCCATTGCCAGCTGTTCGCCGACAAGGCGCCGCTCACGGTCGCGAACTTCGTCGGCCTCGCGCGCGGTAAGAAGGCGTTCAACGCTGGCGGCAAGACCGAGAAGAAGCCGTTCTACGACGGCCTGACGTTCCACCGGGTGATTCCCGGCTTCATGATCCAGGGCGGCGATCCCGAGGGCAGCGGCCGCGGCGGTCCTGGCTACCAGTTCCAGAACGAGCTCGCGGCGGGCGAGGCGATGGAGGCCGGCACGCTCGCGATGGCGAACGCGGGCAAGGACACGAACGGCAGCCAGTTCTTCATCACCGAGGTCGCGCGCAAGGAGCTCGATCCGAACTACACGATCTTCGGGCGCTGCAAGGAGACCGACATCGTGAAGGCGATCACGAACACGCCGCGCGATGGCTCGGACAAGCCGAACACACCGGTCGTGATCAAGAAGCTCACGATCGGCAAGGGCTGATGCGCAGGGCGCTCGCGATCGCCGTGTTCGTTGTCGTCGCGGCTGGCTGCGGCAAGAAAGACCCCGCGAAGACGGACGACAACGGCTCGGCCGCGGCGCCTCACAAGGGTAGCGGCCAGGCGACCGGATCCGGAGAAGGCGCCGACACGCCGGCACCGGGTCCCGGCATCACGGTCGCGCACACCGTGCCCGAGTTCACCGGCACCTACGACAAGGTGTTCGGCAAGCTCGCGAACGCCGACGAGCCGACGACGCTCGCGTTCGTGCGCGGCTGCCCTGCGATCGCGTGCACCGATAACGTGTTCGAGATCGAGTCGATCGCAGCGAAGTGCCCGAAGGCGTATCTCGCGATCGCGACCTTCCCCGGTCAGGATCCGAAGCCCGGGCATCGCCACAGCGACCTCGCATTCTCCGGTCCGGCCGAGAAGCCGTCGACCGCGACGCTCGAGCACGTGAAGCTCGAGATCACGGACATCGGTCCCGACGGGATCGCCGGCTCGGCGAGCCAGAAGACGACCGAGTCGTCGGTGAGCGGCGCGTTCAAGGCCGAAATCTGCGGCCGGATGTAACGCGCCGGGAAGAAATGCGTGCCTCCGCGTTCGGGGGGCTACGCCATCTGCGGCGCTTGCTCTTCGCTGACTTCCGGAACCTGAACCGAAGCGACGGGCTCGGCCGCTTCCTTCGCCGCGCGCAGCGTCTGGAAGCCGATGCAGCCATCGGCGACGACGCCGTGCGCCTTCTGGAATGCGACGACCTTCTCGATGTCGAGCTCGCCGCCACTCGTGTTCGCGAAGTTCGTGAGCTCGTTGAACTCGGAGACGTTCGACGAGTGGTTCAGGTTGTAGCGAGTCGCGGCCTCGGAGTCGATCTCCTCGGTCTTGACCTCGGTCTCGGCACCGGCTTGCGCGACCTCGGGCTCGGCCGCGACCTTCTGTTCGCCGACGGCCTTTTCCTCGCCGACGACCTCGGGCGCGACCTCGGCCTTGGCGACCGCTTCGGTCGCGGGCTTCTCCTCGACGACCGCGCCACCGAGCGGCGCGACCTTGTTCTCTTTCGCGGGCGCGGCAGCGGCCTCGGCGTCCGCCTTCTCCTTCTCGCGGATCTCGGCGACTCGCTTCGCGGCGGCGATCGTCCACGGCCCGATGCGGCCATCGGCGACGAGCGTGATGTGGATGTGCGCCTTCTGGAAGTCGCGAACCTTGATCGGATCGATCTTGCCGTGGGTGAGGCACGCGCCATCGGTGAGCTGGTTGAACTCCACGCTCCAGCTATGGTGGATCTCGTTGTAGTCCTCGGCGTGCTCGACCATCTCCTGCTCGCTCTTTTGCTCGGCGGCGAGCGGATCGACAAACGCCTGCTCGGAGGCGGTCGGCGCGGCAGCGACTTCGGCTTCAGTTTCAGGTGCCGCCGCGACAGGCGGCATCGCACCGTCGTTCGAATACACCTCGGCTGCACCTTCCGGCTGTTGGCCAGGCGCAGCAACCTGTTGGGTTTCGGCTTGTTCCTGCTGCTCCGGGGCCAGGTCGTGCTCGCGCTTCATACGTCGCATCTTACGTCGCTGATTCCTGAACCTTCCACGCCAAAAACACCATTGAGCACGATGACGTAGCTACGTAGAATTCGCGCAGGATGCGGTGCGTCAAGCAGTATTGGCCAGCGTTCTTCGTGCTCGCGGGGTGCAGTTTCAAACCGATCGAGGAGCACACGACCGATGCGGGCGTCGTCGCCGACACGATCACCGACGACTGCACGCCGATGATGACCGCGTGTGATGGCCGGGTCGTGAAGACCTGCGGTGATGATCGACACTGGAACCCGAGCCTCGATCGGCAATGCGACTTCACGTGCGATCACGGTGCATGTGTCGGCACGAGCAACGTGCCGCTCGCCGACGTCGCGACGTGCGACAGCAATGCGCCACTCCTCGCACCACCCGCCGGCGCGGTCGTCTCGATCAGCGCGAGCGGTGGCACGCACCTCGATTGCTCGCCGAACTGCGGCACGCCAGGCGTCACGCGGATCGATGCCGTGAAGAAGTACGCGGCGCCGGCGCCGGGCCTGTCGCTGTTCTGTCTCTCGAAGATCTCGCTGACCGGCGCGACCCAGCTCGGTGTCGCGGGCGGCGGCGGCCCGAGTGAAGCGATCGCGTTCGTCGTCGACGACACGGTCGACATCGCATCGATCGTCTCGCTCGACGGCGGCGCAGCCGGCAGCGGCTCGTCCGGCGGTCATGGCGGTCCCGGCGGCTACGACGGCGCGGCGCTGTCGAGCGGCGGCGGCGGCGACGGCAAGGGCCCGTGTCACGGCAAGGGCGGTAGCAACGACGGTCCGGCCGTGTTCGGCGACGACTGGTCCGGCGGTGGTGGCGGTGGCGCTGGTAATGCGACGGTCGGCGGCTTCGGCGGCAACGGCAGCTGCGTCGACGGCGATCATCACGGCCAAGGTGGCGACGACGGTGGCGTGTGCGGTAACGCGACGCTCGTCCCGCTCGTCGGCGGTAGCGGCGGTGGTGGCGGTGGCGACGCGACGATCAACGGTCCGTACGGCTACGCCGGCGGAGGCGGCGGTGGCGCACTTCAGATCTCGGCGCGCCGATCGATCACGATCAGTGGTGCGGTCTCGGCGCGCGGCGGCGCGGGCTACGGCACGAGCTCCGTCGACGGCGGCGGAGGTGGCGGTGCGGGTGGTGGCTTCCTGTTCGAGGCGCCGATGATCGCGATCACGGGACAACTGATCGTGGACGGCGGTAACGGCGGGATCAGCGGCAGTGGTCCCGGCGGTGTGGGCGCGAGCGGTGGAAGCATCGCGGCAAGTGGGCTCAGCTATGCCGCGAACGGGCAGGGCGGCGGTGGTGGTGGCGGAGGTGGCGGACGGATCCGGATCGTCGGTGGTGGGAATGCGACGTGTACCAGTGGCGTTTCGCCGAACACATCGTGCTCGACGTCCGTACTAGTGGCTGTTCCCTGACTCCGCTGCGGTCGAGCGGAGACCTCCGGAGGTCCGCTTGTCGCAGATTCCGCTCGGTCGCTTCGTCTCGTTCGACGATGTCGCCAACCGCGCACGGCGCAGGCGTTTTACGGCGCGCTGTTCGGCTGGACGAATCACCACTACTTGGCGCCGCTCGCGATGAAGGATGCACCACAACACGCGCACTGGTTGCCGCTGTTGCAGACGCCGAGCGCACACGACTCCGCCGCGAAGGCGAAGCTCCTCGGCGGCACGATGCTGCGCGAGCCGTTCGTGCCCGACGGCCGGGGTAAGCAAGCGATCGCGCTCGATCCCACGGGCAAGCCGATCGCGCTGTTCGAACCGTCGTGCGTTGGTCGAGACAAGCACTGGACCGGATCGCCGGGCCAGATCTGCTGGGCCGAGCTCTACACGACGAGCCCGAGCGCAGCGGGCACGTTCTACAAGCAGCTCGCCGGGTTCACCGAGACCCGGACCGTCGTCGCGGAGAACGTCACCTATCACATGTACGAGCGAGACGGCTTGCCGCGCGCGGGCTGTCGGCGGCCGATGCCGGAGATGCCTTCGGGATGGTTCGCGTGGGTGCGCGTCGCGGATGTCGACGAGACGGTCGGTCACGCGTTCCGGTTGGGAGCGAAGGTGACGCGAGCGCCGATGGATATGTGCACCGGCACGCGGATGGCACTGCTGCGCGATCCACTCGGCGCGGCGCTAGGCGTGATCTCTTAGAACGTGGCTCGCACGCCGAACGCGACACCCTCGTCGCTCGGCGTCGCGATGCCCTGCACGTAGATGTTCGCGTGTGGAACTTCGAGCTTGATCCCCGCGAGCGCGTGGACGGTCGCGGTCCCGGGCGAGGCTTGGCCGCTCGCCATCACCGTCGCGTGGCCGACGTTCTCCAGGTTGTCGCGGATCAACAGATCGCCGTCGAGGTTGACGTCGATCGTCGCGGTCGCGAACGTGAGGTCGAGACCGCCGCCGCCGTAGATCACGAACAGATCGCCGAGCGATAACCCGCTCGTGACCTCGAGCGGGATCGTCGTCGCGTCGGCCTCGACGTTCATCACGCCCTTCGAGTTGAACTCGAGGTGCTCCGAGTCGCCCATCATGTTGTCGACCTTGAAGTTGATCTGCAGCGAGTCGCGCTTCGTCGAGATCGTCCACTTCGAGAGCTCGAGCCCGGTCGTGACGTCGAGCCCGATCCAGCGGACGTTGCCGCGCGTACCTTCGATCGCGCGGTACTGCGCGTGGACGCCGCCGGTCGTGAGGTCGCCCTGGAGGTCCTTGTAGCCGGCGGTCTCGTAGAATCCGTTCGCGTACAGCGTCCACTTCGGCGCGCCCCAGCGCCCGAGGTTCGCGCCGACCATCGCGCCGAAGTTGAAGATGAAGCCACCGATCACCTGCTCGTCATTTCCCGACAGCGATGAATCGGTCGGTACCGCGCCGTTCGCGACGACTCCGACCATCAGCGGTGTACCGAGCAGGCCGTAGTCGACACCGAGACCGCGATCCGAGATCGCAGTGGTCGACGCGAACGCCGACAGCAACGCCGGCAAGTTCGCGGTCTGGAACAGCGCGTTGAACTTGTCCTCTTCGTTCTGCTTCAGCTGATCGACCGAGAGGTGGAGGTAGTCCGCGAGCTGTGCACCCGCCGGGGTCAGCGTGATCACGATCGACGAATCGGCACGTGCCGAGGGTGCGAACGCCGCGATGGCGCTACTGGCCGCGAATCCGACAACTCCGATCCGCAGCATCCGAGGAGCTTAGTGCCCGAACGTCGGTCAAAGTTCGCAGTGCCAACTTGTCAGGGCGCCAAAAACGACCTGACACGATGGCAACCAGACCCTGGTCGAGCCGCAGGAGAGTCAAATGATTCCAAACGTTTGCCAGGAATGCACTTGGCTCGGACCTTGTTAATAGGAGACCCGGTATGTGGAACCAGCCTGCCCAGAGCCCGTTCCGTCGTTTTGCAGCTGCCCAGGTCGAAGGGGGGAGCGGGCAAGCGGGACCGCTCGGCACGGTTCCGGACGAACCGACGTCGCTCAAGGAGGCGCCGGCCGAGGGCGGCATCGTCCTGATCGTGGACGACGAGCCCGCGATCGTCGAGTCGCTCGCGAAGATCTTCAAGCGCGAGGGCATGCACGTGCTCTCGGCGACCGACGGTACCGCCGGGCTCGACCTCCTGCGCAAGCATCGCGTCGGCGTACTGCTCACCGATCTGATGATGCCGCAGACCTCGGGCATGGACCTGCTGCGCGCCGCGAAGACGATCGCGCCGGAGACCGAGGTCGTGTTGATGACCGCGTACGGCACGGTCGAGACCGCGGTCGA
>JBDUAS010000452.1:0-4264 GCA_040004535.1 Deltaproteobacteria bacterium | reverse complement strand
CGATGTCGGCGACCTGCAGGTTGCAGCGGTTCGCGCACTTGATCACGTTCTGCGCCGACGCCACCGCCGTCGTCACGATGTGAACCTTCGCTTCGAGTCGGACGCCCGCCATGCCGAGCGGATCGCGAATGCCGTCCTGATCGTCGACGACGTACTGCTGCGGCAGGACGTGGAGCACTTCCCGGTCCATCGGAATCGCGACCGCCTTCGCGGCATCGAGCACGCGCGCGATGTCGGCCTCGCGGACTTCCTTGTCCTTGACCGCGACGATGCCGTGCGAGTTCAGCCCGCGGACGTGCGCGCCCGAGATCGCGGCGTACACCGTCGTGATCTCGCAGCCCGCCATGTTCTCGGCCTCGTCGACCGCCTGCTGGATCGAGGCGACCGTCGCGTCGATGTTGACGACGTAACCGCGCCGCAACCCCTTCGAGGGCGCGGTGCCGATGCCGATGATATCGACGCCGTCTTCGGTGACCTCACCCGCGATGCACGCGATCTTGGTGGTGCCGATGTCGAGTCCGACGATGATCTCGGAGGTCTTGGGCTTCGCCATAAAAGCTTAGGGGTCCTTCTGTGCGGTAAAGGCGACGGTGACGTGATCGAGGCGGGGATCGAGGTGAATCGCGCGAGCGCGGGCACGCTCGGAGTCGTCGAGCTGCGCCCACGCGACATCGAACGTGTGCATGCGCGCGGCGAGGCCGACATCCATCGTGCCGAGCTGGATCGCGGTGGCCTGGTCGTAGGTGTGGAGCGTCAGCGCGCCGTGGAGGTCGACGTGGATCTCGCCGACGCTCGGGCGCTTTCCGCTGGTCCACGTCGCGAGCGCGCTCAGTGCGCTGCGGATCGTCGTCGCGGCAGCCGACGGATCCGCGACGAACGCGGTGCGGTCGAGCCCCGTGATGATCGGCAGACCGCTGCCGTCGTCGAGGTCGGCGTGCTTGAAAGGATGGCCTTCTGCGTCGACCAGGTACAGGCCGCCGAGGTCGGCGACCGCCGCGGCCTCGTGCTCGCGGACGTCGATCACGAGCGTGTGTGGCAGGATGCGATGCGCCTCGGCGCTCGCGACCCACGGGTTCGTGCGCAGCTCGCGGGTCAAGCTGTCGAGGTTCGCGGCGAACACGTTGTCGCCGAGCGCGACCGGCAATGCGGCACGCACTTGGTCCGCGCTGACGTGGTGATTGCCGTGGACGTCGATCGCGCTGATCGCGAACCGCTGCGAGGTCGTGACGAACCGGTAGCCGGCCCATGCCGTGCCGCCGATCGCGCCGATCACGGCAAGCCCGATCAGCGCCGGCAAGCTGCGGCGAAGCATCCGGCCGCAGCCGGTCGCGATGGCCGCCGGTTTCGGCAGCCGGCTCCACAGCGGAACCGCGGGCGCGCGCCGGCGATTCGGCTTCGCGCGAACGGCCAACCGAGACGCGGTCGGCGGTTCGCCGGTCCGTTCGGCAGCCGCAGCTGGCTCCCGCCGGCGGGATCGATCCATGATGTGGAAATACGCACGCCCCCAGGGCCCGGGCAATTTTTTGGGCGTGGCGGCGGGAGAAAAGAAGTCGAAGAGATCTCCGACGTGTAGGCCTGCTGAACGACCGAGCAGCAGATCCGAATCGTGCACGCCCACGTGTCACGTGACACGTCTACGGGATCACCTACTCGATCTCGTCGTCGTCCGTGATCACGACGTAGTCGGGATCATGCTTGCCCGCGGGGTCCGGCGTGAGGTCATCCGGCCGGCCATCGCGGGCCGCGCGCGACTTCTTGTTGCCGCGCGCCTTGGAGCTCGCACGGGTCGACGATGAAGACTTCTTGGCGGACGCCTTCGCCGGCTTGTCGTCGGAGTCGTCCGAGGACGCATCGTCATCGTCGTCCTTCGCCGGAGTCTTCTTCGCGACGGCCTTCTTGGCCGTGGCTTTTTTCGCCACCGCCTTCTTGGCCGGCTTCGTGTCGTCGGAGTCGTCGCTCTTGTCGGTCGAGGTGGCCTTCGCAGGTGCTGCGGCTGGCTTACCTCCGCGCGGTTTGAACGCCTGGGCGTGAGCGGTGCCCGCCACGACCCATAGCGCGCCGAACGCGAGTGCCAGGAAACGGGCCATGCCAGATCATCCCACACTGCCGGCGCAGATCGAGGTCGAACCGCCAGGATCAGGAGACTCCTACGGTTTCTGACAGGGCGGCTTTTCGACGATCTCGAGTCGTGCGAGCAGGCCGTTCTTCCACACGAGCTTGAAGTCGTGGTCCTCGGAGCTGCACGCTGTTCCGAGACCTTTGGTCGCGCAGTGGCGCAGCGAGCCGAGAAAATCGGGCAGGTCCGGCAGCTCGACACGAGAGCGGTCGACCAGCTCGTTCGTGCGGTTCGTATGAGGATCACCGTCGCCGTCGGTATCGACGTCGCTGTACGGATCGTAGGTCACCGTCACGAGCTCGAGCCCGCGCGCCGGCACGAACGACGTGAACGGAGTGCGCTCGTCGGAGCGCGCTTGTTGCTCGTACGCGGTTGTCACGCACAACCCGCGGGTCAGCTTGTCGGGCGCGGAGGTCACCGGCTTGACCGGCACGTACGCGCGCTCGCCATGGCGATCGAGCACGTGCGCCGCGGCGGCCGCGGTCTCGCAGCTCGGCGACCTGGTCGCGGCGATCAACGCTTTCACCAGATCGGGCGCGAGCTTGTCGTCATCGCCGGCGAGCTCTGCCATCGCTTGTGCGCGGGTCTTCCAATCGAGTTGCTCGTCGGTCAGCGCACCGAGGAACACGTTGCGCTGCGTGCTCGCGGTGAGCGCCTCGAACGCGCCGTCGACGTGAAGCTTCGTCGCGGCTTCGATCAGGTGCGGCTCGTCGAGCGCGCTCATCATGCCGTCGACGAGCTCGTGCTGACCCGCCTTCCACGCGATCGCGATCAGCTCGAACGTCAGCGCCGGATCGGCACTCGCGAGTCGGATCGCGTCGGCGACCAGTTGTGACTCCGGTGGCGGCAGCGCCGCGAGCTGCTTCACCACGTCGCGCAGCTGTGGTGCGTCGTCCGGCTCGAGCTGATCGATCGCCCACAGCGCGAGCTCGCGGCGCAAGCATGGATCAGTCAGCGTCGCGGCGGGGCGCGTCTCGGCGATCTCGAGCGGCGCGTGACACGCGTGCACCGGCGCGACGCACGTGAAGCTCCCCGCGCGCAGCAGCGCGACTGCGAGCGCGTGCTGGATCGGACTTGCGGACGGGATCTCATCGAGCCGTTGCTGCCAGTCCTCGCCGGTCGGCGCGATCTGTTGCCATAGCGCGAGGGCGTCGGCGTCGGTCGCGAGCTTCACGTTGGGCCAATCGATCGCGAGCAGCTTCGGTGTTGGCGCACGATCGAGATCGGGATCCTTCAGGTGGCCGCCGGCATCCGGAGTGATCGCGATCGGCGCCGTGATCGGGGCCTCGTGCGGACTTCCGCCGCATCCGGCAGCGACCACGATCGCGATGATCAGCGGATGGATCTCCGCCGAAACGGAACGTGGGGCAAGCCGGCGCAGCGATCTCACACCTGAGTATAGTGCGCTCGGTTTCACAGGAGAGTGGAAGATGACGAAGCTAGGAAACATCGTGATCGTGTCGTCGTTGGTGGTGGCCGGTGCCGCGTTCGCCGGTGATGCAGCAAAGCCGGCGCCCCCGGCGAAGGCGATGGAGATGCCGAAGCCGGCCGACCAGATCGCGGCTCGCGCGAAGGCCATGACGGGCACGTGGAAGTGCGATGGCACCGCGGCCGGTATGGACGGCAAGGACCAGAAGTTCACGGGCTCGATGGCGTCGAAGTCTGACCTCGACGGCTGGTGGGTCCACGACTCGTTCAGCGGCGACATGGGCGGCGGCAAGGCCGGCATGAAGTTCAAGTTCGAGAGCTACTCGACCTACGACAAGAACCTGAACAAGTGGCGCGAGGTGTTCGTCGACAACTGGGGCGGCCAGATGATCGGCACCGGCGACGAGATGAAGGCCGGGAAGATGGAGATGGCGTCCGACTCGCTCGACATGATGGGCAAGGGCATGATGAAGGACCACACCGACGCGTCCGACATGAAGAAGGGCGTGCACATGTGGGGCGAGTCCTCGAAGGATGGCGGGAAGACGTGGACCAAGTCGTACGACATGGTCTGCAAGAAGTAGTCACCCTCTCGTCGCGCTAGCTCAGCGCGCGCTCGCGAGGATCTCCTCGCATAGCGTCGTGTAGTCCATCCCGACGGAGCGCGCGATCTTCGGAAGCAGGCTCTTCGCGGTCATCCCGGGGAGCGTGTTGACCTCG
>JBDUAS010000189.1:0-14529 GCA_040004535.1 Deltaproteobacteria bacterium | reverse complement strand
GGAAGCCAAGCTCGACAACCCGGATGCCGCCGGCGAGATCCTCGAGAAGATCCTCGCGCGCGAGCCGGGCTCGGTCGCCGCGCTGACCCGACTGTCGAAGATCTACGAGCGCGCCGGCGACTGGCAGAAGTGCAAGTCGACGCTCGAACAGGCGCTGAGACTCGACCCGCAAGGTCGCGACGCCGCGGATCTGTTCTATCGCCTCGGCGAGGTCGCGCGCGTCGGCGACTCCGACGACGAGACGGCGATCCAGCACTTCCAGCACGCGCTGCGCCACGATCCGAACCACGGTCCCTCGATCGCGGCGCTCGAGAAGCTCGCGCGAGAGCGTCGCGATAACGGACTCCTCGCCCAGATGCTGCAGCGCCGGCTCGACGGTGCGCCCGGTCGCGATGGGTCGAGCCTCGACCTGCTCGTCGAGATCGCGGAGCTCGAGCGCAAGGCCGGCCGTCAGGATGCTGCGCTCGTCGCGCTAGCTCGCGCCGCGAACGCCGCGCCGGATGACACCCGCGTGCTCTCACCGCTCGCCGACATGTTCTTCGCGGCGGGCCGACTCGACGAAGCCGCGCCGATCTACGACCGGCTCGCGACCGAAGCCAAGGCCGCGCGCCGGATGAAGGACGTCGCGAAGTTCCGCCAGCGCCAGGGCAGCATCCTCGAAGCGCGCGGCGATCAGCCGGGTGCGCAGGCCGCGTATGAAGAGGCGCTGCGGGTTAACCCGACCGACGTCGTCACGATGACCGGCCTAGGCCGGCTCTACTTCGCGGGCAACGACTGGGAGAAGGCGCGCAAGATCTATCAGTCGCTCGTGTTGCAGAACATCGATCCCGAAGCGGGCGTGACCAAGGGCGAGGTGTACTGGGCCCTCGGTCGGATCCACATCGAGCTCGGCCAATCGCCGAAGGCGAAGTCGATGTTCCAGCGCGGGCTCGAGATCGAGCCGCAGAACCAGAAGCTGCGCGAAGCGCTGTCGTCGCTGTCCAGCTAGCGCCTATTTGATATCGACGCTGACCGTCGACGTCACGCTGCCTTCGGTGATGTCGAAGTAGATCTTCGACCCCTCGGGAAGCGGGCTCGGGCAAGTCATGGGGTCGTCGAAATCGCCGTCGTTCGAATCGTACATCGCGGCGACCTTCGCCGACGCGGGCGCGTCCGCGACGCCGACCCAACCCAGGACGGAGTCCGGCTTCGCGCCGCTCATCGGCTTGAGCACGAGCTGCGTCGACACACCCGCGGCAGGCATGTCGCCCTCGCGCGAGATGCGGAACACCTGGCCGTTCGCCATCGTCGCATCACCGATAGTGACCGCACGCGTAGATGCGCAACCAGCGACCAATGCACACGCGATACACAGACGATGAATGGTCATGCCGCTCCGAGTTGCACGCGCCGGGCCGCTCGGGGCGGGCTCATAACGGTTTCATCCTCGCGAAATCAGCGAGTCGCGCTGTGCGGCGGGACCACAGTGCGCCGCGCACGAACGCGCTGGGATCTCATTACTTCCCGCACAGAGCGGCTGCATGCGCTGCGGCGAGCTGGATCTGCTGCTCTTCAGAATGCGCGAGCGAGCGCAGCTTGGGGCGCGCGTCCGCCGGGCACGCCTTGCCCATCAGGCCGAGGCCGGTCGCGGCCGCCGCGACGATCTCGGGAAACGTACCGTCATCGACTGCCGCGAGCAGGGCATCGGCGGCACCTGGGGGCGCGAGCTTGCCGACCGCGTATGCGGCGTTCTGCGCGAGCGCCAGTGCATCCGCCGAATCGAGCGCCGCGCCACGCCACTGCGTCAGCTTGCCGACGAGCTTTTGCGCGAGGGTCCGATCACCGAGGTCGACCGCGAGATCGACCGCGCGCTGGCGGAGCTCGATCGGTTGCTTGCGGTTATCCCAGGTCTTCGCGAGCAGGTCGGCCGTGCCGGTTGCCTTGCACTCGACGAGTGCGGCGAGCGCATCGCTACGCACGGCGAGCTCGGGATCGCGATGTACGGCCGCATCGAGCGACTGTGCCGGCCCCGGCCGCGAGCACCGCGCGCCGAGCATCTCGGCCGCCCGCGCGCGAACCTCCGGCCACGTATCGCTCGCGAGCGTCGTCTGGATCACGCGATCGACGCCATCGGCATCGACCGCGCGATGCCACGGGCCGGCAACGCCGCCCTCGGTCGCGCCAAGGGCCGTCAGCGCCGCATAGCGCACGCCCGGATCGGGCTCGCGCAAGAACTGGAGCACCAGGTCGAGCGCTTCGGGCCGCGGCGCCTTCGCGATCGCGCGCGCGGCGATCTGATCGAACGCGCTGCGTGCGCTACCCGCGGGCAAGCTCTCGAGCATCTTCGCGAGCGCGGCGAGTGCCGGTGCATCGCCGAGTGACGCGATGCCATCGACGATCCGGTAGCGCCGCTCGTAATCGGTCGTGGTCGCGAGCGCAGCGCTGAACGCGGCGAGGGCAGGCGGTGCCTCGGCCGTCGCCGTGCGCGCGCGGCGCGTGATCGCGCGATACAGATCGCCCGCCGCTTCCGGTGCGGTCGCGGCCTGTGCGGCAGCGAGCAGTGTCGCGACCGGCAGCGCCCCGAGCCCACCGATGATCGCCTTGCGCTGCGCGAGATCGCCTTCGCCAGCGAGATCGAGCAGTAACGCGGGGTCGGACTTCTCGCGCGCGACCGAGTCCGCGAGCGCCGCCGCGGCCGCGGCGCGATGGGTCTGCGCGAGATCTTTTTTCGCGAGCAGATCGTGGAGCTCCTGCGCGAACACTCCGCTCGCTCCGAGCGCAGCTAGCACTTGATCGAGCTGGCGCTCGTCGACCTGGCCTCGTGCGATCGCCTTCGCGACGACCGGCCGCGCCGCCGGATCGTGAACCTGCGCGACCGCGAGGATGATCCGCATCCGCACCGCGACCGACGTCGCGCGGGCGAGCTCCGCTTCGAGCGCCGTCACCGCCGCTGCGCCGCGCCGCGAGAGCGCCTGGGTCGCCGACTCGAGATCGCGGTCCTCCGCGATCGCCTTCGCGAGGGCGGCTTCGCCCCCGCCTGCACGCTCGCCTTCGCCGTAGACGGCGAGCTCCGAGATCGCCACCGAGCCACCCGCCTTCGCGTACGCATCCTCGATCACGATGGTGACGCAGGCGTCGAGCGGCTCCGGCAGATCGACGATCTGCGCCGCATCCGTGTCTGCGAGCTCCGCGTGCCAGGCGTGCTTGTCGCCGACGATCGCGATCCGCTTGACCCGGTCGAGCCCCTTGCCGGTCGCAGCTTGGATCCGCAGCTGCACCGCCTTGGTATTCGCGGCGCGACTCGTGACCGTGAAGAACTGACCTTCGCCGTTCGACGTGAGGTCCTCGTGCCAGTAGGTGCTCGGCTTGCCGTCGTAGAGCTCGGCGGGAATCGCGAGCTCGCTGACGTTCCCGGCGCCGGGCTCGTACGACACGCCGCGGAGCTGGAACTCGAGTGGCGCCGGTGCCGCGCTCGGATCGGGTCTCGCCGTCAACACCGGCGTGTGGTCGTCGACCTCGATCGGCAGCTTCGACAAGCGCCGCCACTTCTTGTCGTGCCAGCCCTCGGCGTAGAGGAACGCCGGCTTGCCGTCGCAGCGCGTGATGCCGGGACGCTGCTGGTAGCGATACAACCCGTTCGGGCCCGGTGCGATCGCGACGCTGTAATCACCGTCGGGCGGCACCGGGCCGGTCGGCTCTTCGAGCACGCGCGCCCACCCGCCGTGGCGCTCGAGCACGAGCGTCTGTTCGCCGCTGCCGGTCGTGATCGCCGCGGCGATCGTAGGGACGCCCGCGACGATCGCGGCTTCGAGCCGCGCGGCTTTGATCTCACCCTCGAGCTCGATCACGGCCTTGTCGCTACCCGTGATCGTCAGCCTGGCGTGATCGACGACGACATGATCGGTCTTGCCGTCGCCATCCAGATCCTGATCGAGCTGCGCCAGCGGCGCCGCTCCTGCGCTCGCGCCGATACTGTGTAGCTGAATCACCAACAGCCCGAGGATCGCGACTCGCATGCCACGCACCTTAGCGCAGACACGCGCAGCACGACCCGAGTTGCGGCGTGCTAGCCGTGCTAGGTCTCTTGGCCCGTGTTCAGGCCCGCCGACTTCACGTTCGACCTGCCGCCAGCGCTGATCGCGCAGGAGCCCGCGGCCGTCCGCGATCGTTCGCGCCTCCTGCATGTCCAGCCAGCAGGGCACGGCGAAGCGCTCGACGACCTCCACTTCACCGATATCGTCGAGCTCCTGCCGCGCGACGCGATCCTCGTCGTCAACGATACCCGCGTGATCCCCGCGCGCGTGCTCGGCAAGAAGCCGACGGGGGGCAACGTCGAGCTCCTGGTGCTCGAGCCGGAGGACGCCAGCGTTGCACCGGCGGGCACGTCCGCGTGGCGTGCGCTCGCCCGCGCGCGCCGGCCGATCCGCGCGGGTCAGACGATGGTCGTCGCCGACGGCACCTCGATCGAATTTCTGAGCGAGCGCGCCAGCGACGGCTCGATCGTCGTCGCGCTGCCGGGCGATCCGTACGCGCTGCTCGATCGCGTCGGCCACGTACCGCTGCCGCGCTACATCCAGCGCGAGGATTCCTCGACCGATCGCGATCGCTATCAGACGATGTTCGCGACCCAGCCCGGTGCGGTCGCAGCGCCGACCGCCGGTCTCCACATGACGCCCGCGATCGCGGACCAGCTGACCGCGCGTGGGATCACGATCGCGACGGTCACGCTCCACGTCGGCTATGGCACGTTCGAGCCGATCCGGGTCGACGACATTCGCGAGCACCACATGCACCGCGAGCGCTACGTGATCCCCGAAGCGACCGCCGCGCTGATCGCGGCCGGCCGGCCGATCGTTGCGCTCGGCACGACCGCGCTGCGCGCGCTGGAAGCTTCACGCGGTAAGGCCGGCACGGGCACGACGGATCTCTTCATCTATCCCGACTCGGGTCACACGTTCCTCGCGCAGCACCTGATCACGAACTTTCACCTGCCCGAATCGACGCTGCTGATGCTCGTCTGTGCGTTCGCCGGCACCGAGCGCGTGCTCCGCGCGTATCGCCACGCGGTCACCGCCGGCTATCGCTTCTTCAGCTATGGCGATGCGATGTTGGTGCACCGATGAAGTTCGATCTCCCCACGCCTGGCTGGTCGTTCGAGCTGCTCGCGACGCTCGGCAAGGCCCGCGCCGGCATCCTCCACACCCCGCGCGGCGAGATCGAGACGCCGGTGTTCATGCCCGTCGGTACGGCCGGCACCGTCAAGGCGATGACCGCCGACGAGCTGCGCGCTCCGCCGATCGACGCGAAGATCATCCTCGGCAACACGTATCACCTCTACCTGCGCCCGGGCCTCGAGGTGATGACTCACGTCGGCGGCCTTCACAAGTTCGCCGCGTGGGACCGCCCGATCCTCACCGACTCCGGTGGCTTCCAGGTGTTCTCGCTCGCGGCGCTCGGCGAGCTCGACGACAACGGCGTGACGTTTCGCTCGCACATCGATGGCAGCAAGCATCGGCTGTCGCCCGAGATCTCGATGGACATCCAGCGCGTGCTCGGCTCGGACATCGCGATGTGCTTCGATCAATGTCCACCCGGGGATGCCGATGCGGCGACTCACGAGCTCGCACTCGCGCGCACGACCGCGTGGGCGCAGCGCTGCCGGCTCGCACCGCGTGCGCCCGGCCAGGCGCTGTTCGGGATCGTCCAAGGCGGTATCGACAGCGAGCGCCGCAAGCGCCACATGGCCGAGATCACCGCGCTCGACTTCGATGGCCACGCACTCGGCGGCCTCGCCGTCGGCGAGGGCATCGCGGACACGTATCGGATCCTCGACGACGTCGCGCACCTGCTGCCGGCCGAGCGCCCGCGTTACTTGATGGGCGTCGGCACGCCCCAGGACCTCACGACCGCGGTCGCCGCGGGCATCGACATGTTCGATTGCGTGATGCCGACCCGCAACGCGCGCAACGGCTACCTCTTCACCCAGTCGGGGGTGCGCGTGAACATTCCGAACGCGGCGAACCGGATGGACACCGGGCCGATCGATCCGGAGTGTCCTTGCGCCACATGCCGGACCCATTCACGGGCCTACCTGCGACACCTTTACCAGGCCAAAGAGATCCTTTACGCCAGGCTCGCAACCCTGCACAACCTCACGTTCTACGCCCGCCACGTCCGGGCGATGCGCGATCGGGTCCTCGCCGACGGCGAGCGGGCCTGACTTCGGCTTGACCTACCTATAGGCGAGGGGTACAAACCCTCGGTTTTCCGAGGTAACCGCCCATGACCGCCATGTCCCCGATCGTGATGATGCTCGTGATGTTCGGAATCTTCTACTTCATCCTGATTCGCCCGCAGGTGAAGAAGCAGAAAGACCATCAGGCGATGCTCGGCAAGCTCGGCAAGGGTGACGAAGTCATCACCCGCGGTGGTGTGATCGGAAAGATCACCGGCGTTTCGGAGGACGGCATCCTCGTCCTCGAGCTCCAGGAGAAGGTCCGCGTCCGCGTTCCGCGCGCGTACGTCGAGGGCAAGTGGGAAGGCAAAGTCCCCGAGGGTGCCGCGAAGAGCGCGGCCTGAGTTCCGACGCCGCAATTGGCAATCCGTTTTTTCGTAGCTACAGGGTGGCCTCATGGATCGCAGTCTGAAGTGGCGCACAGTCGCGCTGTTCGCGATGTTGTTGCTGTGTCTCGGCACGCTGGCGCCGAGCATCTACGGGCGTGACAAGTTCCCGACGGTGTGGCCGCTGAACAAGTTGTTCGGCAGCGAGATCAACCTCGGACTCGATCTCCAGGGCGGCAAGCACATCGTCTACAACATCGACCTCGACAAGGCGATCGACGACAAGGCGTCCGAGATCAAGAACGACATCACGACGCGCCTGGCGGACGACAAGCTCAAGGGCTCGGTCCGCACGCCGTCGGTGCCGCTCGGTACCGTGATCGTGACGCTCGACGATCCGTCGAAGCTCGACCAGGTCAAGACCCAGGTCAACAGCGACTACAACGACCGCGAGAAGACGGTCGAGTTCGAGACCTGCCCGCCGGGCTCGGACATGGGCTCCGAGCCGACCGCACCGTCGACGAAGTCGTTGTGCTTCGTCGTGTCGTCCTCGTACGCCGATGGCATCAAGAAGAGCGCGCTCACGAACGCCGTCGCCACCATCCGCGACCGCATCAACGAGAAGGGCGTCGCCGAGCCGAGCGTCGTCGAGAAGGGCGATGACATCATCGTCGAGCTCCCCGGCAACCCGAACAGCCCGGCGATCGTGGAGACCGAAGAGCTGATCGCGCGCACCGCGAAGCTCGAGATGAAGGTCGTCGACGATTGTACGAACCCACCGCCGACTGGCTGCACGAAGGACGGGACGCACGGCGGCTCGATCTACATGCAGAGCCTGTTCCGTCACGTCGGCTCCGACAAGAAGGATCAGCCGACCGACCCCGAGGCGAAGCGGCTCGAGATCCAGGCGCTGACCGACCACTGGAAGCCCGAAGAGGGCGGCGGTCCGCACACCGATTTCTACCTCGAAGCACCCGACCGCGACGAGCTCGTCCCGCTGTCGTGGGCGACCAAGCACGGCAAACTGACGAAGGACTCGCAGATCCAGGGCGATCGCAACTCGCCGGATGCAAAGGTGACGGTGTCGGTCAGCGGCCGCGAGATCATCGATCGCTACCTGTTCGGCGATCCCGACCTCGTCCCGCCTTACCCGGGCCTGATCGCGACGGACAAGTCGGTCAAGCTCCCCGACGACCACCAGCTCTCGTACGAGCTGGAGGAGCCGACGACGGGTGCGAAGGACCGCCGCAATCGCTGGCGCAGCTACTACCTCGAGCGCGCTGTCCGCCTCACCGGCTCGTCGATCTCGGGCGCTTCCGGCACTTACAGCCAGACCACGAACCGTCCGGAAGTATCGCTGGAGTTCAACCGCTTCGGCGGCCGGGTGTTCGGCGACGTGACCTCGCAGATCGTCGGCATGAAGTTCGCGACGATCCTCGATGACAAGGTCAAGTCGGCGCCGACGATCAACACCGCGATCCGCGGCGGCCGCGCGTCGATCACGATGGGTGGCAGCGATGCGACCCGGATGGAGAAGGAGCGCGACGATCTGGTCGCCGTGCTCAAGACCGGCTCGTTGCCGGCGCCGCTGCGCGAGGCTTCTCACTCCGACGTCGGCCCGACGCTCGGCCGCGACGCGATCCAGAAGACCAAGTTCTCGTTCGAGCTCGGCATCGCGCTCGTCATCCTGATCATGGTCGGCGTCTATCGCTGGTCGGGATGGATCGCGGTGTTCGCGGTCGTGTTCCACATCCTGCTCACGCTCGCGGTGATGGCGATCTTCGGAGCCACCCTCACCTTGCCCGGCATCGCCGCGATCGTGCTTTCGATCGGCATGGAGGTCGACGGCAACATCCTGATCTACGAACGCATACGAGACGAATTGAACCTCGGTAAATCCGTGCGCGGCGCGATCGACCTCGGGTTCTCGCGCGCGTTCACCGCCATCCTCGACGGTCAGCTCACCACCGCCGCCGCCGGCTGGGTGCTCCTGCAGTACGGCTCCGGTCCGATCAAGGGCTTCGCCGTGATGCTGCTCGTCGGCGTGTTCACCACCCTCACCACCAACATCTGGGTCACCCGGATCCTCTTCGACTGGAACGTTGCCAGGAAGAAGGGGAACCTCGTGACGATCTCGATCTGAGGCGCGGGAAGAACGATCATGAGTGACAAAGAACCCGTAGCCGCGACCCACAAGCACAAGTTCCGCTACCTGCTGCCGCCGGGGAACAACTTCGCGTTCGTCGCGAAGTTCCGGATCTGGCTGATCATCTCCGTCCTGTTGATGGCCGCGAGCTTGTCCATCTTGTTCATCAACAAGTCGGTCCGCGGCGAGTACATGAACTGGACGATCGATTTCAAAGGCGGGACGCAGATCATCTACGCCTTCAAGGACAAGACGACCCACGAGTTCATCAAGCTCGATCCGGCCAAGGTCCGCGAGGCGCTCGCGAAGTCCGGTGAAGCCGGTCTCGAGGTCAGCGACATCAGCTGGGAAGAGAAGGGCAAGAAGATCGACGGCAAGATCGTCAGCTCGGAGCGCTTCACGGCGCTCAAGCCCGAGGCCGAGAAGAAGGCGCTCGCCGACTTCATGGCGAAGTTCGGTCCGCTCGACCCCGACCTCCGCGTCACGTGGTCGGGCGATCGGATGTACACGCACGGCAAGAAGGTGATCCAGCCGGCGGATGCGGCGTCCGTGTTCGCGGCCTCTGGCCTCGAGCTCAAGAAGTGGCTGCCGGCCGAAGAGACCCAGTACACCCACGCGGACGAAGGCACCGGCGAGTTCAGCGAGACGTTCGCGATGTGGGGTCTCGACCGCGAGTACGCGACCCTGCTCGAGAAGGCGTTCCCGAACACCGAGGTCACGGTCCAGCAGAGCTATGGCGTCGGCGCGAAGGCCGGCGACAAGCTGCGTGACGACGCGGCCAAGTCGATCGTCTACGCGATCTTCCTGATCATGCTCTACCTCGCGTTCCGGTTCGACATCCGGTATGCGCCGGGTGCGGCGTTCGCGACGATCCACGACGCGATCATGGTCATCGGCGTGTTCGCGGTGACCTGGACACCCGTGTCGCTGGTGTCGGTCGCAGGCCTGCTGACCGTCATGGGTTACTCGGTCAACGACACCGTGATCGTGTTCGACCGAATCCGCGAGAACCAGGCAAAGCTGAAGGACAAGAAGGTCGAACGCATCATCGATATCTCGATCAACGAGATGCTCGTGCGCACGATCCTCACGTCGTCGACCGTGTTCGCGACCACGTTGATCATGAACATCTTCGGCACCGGTGACGTGAAGAACTTCGCGTTCGCGATGAACGTCGGCGTGATCGTCGGGACCTACTCGTCGATCTTCCTCGCCGCGCCGATCTTCATGTACATCTCGCGCAAGTGGTACTCGGGCCCGCCGAAGAAGCGGAACCTGCCGGTCCGGATCCAGGCCGAGTCTTCCGACAGCGAGTAATCTCGGTTCACCGCTAACGCGATCCCGGGATCTGCGTTTTAGTCCGGGATCTCGCGCGGTTCGGTGTCAGAGGGGCGCCGTAGGTTGCCCGCGTGGATGCCCGTCTGCGTGCCCTCGATGATCGTGTAGTCAGTCGGATTTCGTCGACGCTGCGGGTGAGGCCGGCGACCGCGCGATGCTTGGTGGCGCGCGGTGTGACGGAGCCGAGCGAGGCCCAGGGCTTCATCGATCCGCGGCTCGCAGCGCTGCGCCCGCCGCAGGGCTTGGCAGGCATGGCTCTGGCGGTCGGCCGGATCGCCGATGCCGTGGAGCGCGGCGAGCGGATCGGTGTGTTCGGCGACTACGACGTCGACGGCGTCACGACGGCGGCACTGCTCACGTCGTTCTTGCGCGCCGCCGGCGGTCACGTCGAGTGCGCGGTCGCGCGCCGCGATGCGGGCTACGGGTTCACGACCGATGCGGCGGCGGACTTCGCGCAGCGCGAGTGCAAGCTGGTCGTCACCGGCGACTGCGGCACGAACGACCTCGATGCGATCTACGCCGGCGCGGCGCTCGGCATCGAGGTGATCGTCGTCGACCACCACACCGTGCCGGCCGCCGGCACGGTCCATCCGGCGTTCTCGCTGGTGAATCCGTTTCGCGCGGACTCTACGTTTCCATTTCGCGGGATGGCGTCGGTCGGGCTCGCGTTCTACGTCGCCGCGTCGGTGCGGACCGAGCTGCGCGACCGCGGCTGGTTTCGGAATCGGCCGGAGCCGGACGTCCGCGACTTGCTCGACCTGGTCGCGCTCGGCACCGTCGCGGATCTCGTGCCGCTCAACGCGGAGAATCGGATCCTGACGGCACTCGGCATGCGCCGGCTGCAGAGCAGGGCGCGCCCTGGCATCGCGGCGCTGCTCGCGTCGGCCGGCGTCGATCCGGATCGCGAGATCGATGCGCGCACGATCGCGTGGAAGCTCGCGCCGCGGTTGAACGCGCCGGGTCGGCTCGGCGCGGCGGCGCCGTCGCTGGCGTTGCTCCTCGCCGAGCATGGCGACGCGGTCGCGCGCGCGGAGGTCCTCGAGCAGGCGAACACCGAGCGGCGCTCGATCCAGGATCGCGTCGTCGAAGAGGCGCTCGCGCGGCTCGAAGGTCAGGAGATCGGCCCCGCGATCGTGATCGCGGGCGAGAACTGGCCGATGGGTGTCGTCGGCATCGTCGCGGCGAAGCTCGTCGACAAGTATCAGCGCCCGGCGTTCGTGATCGGCGTCGATCCGGTCGCGGGCATCGGCCGTGGCTCGGCGCGCACGCGCACCGGTGTCAGCTTGTACGAAGCGCTGCACCAGGCCGCGCAGGATCCGCGGACCGGGCTGCAGCGCTGGGGTGGTCACGCGATGGCGGCGGGCTTCACGGTCGGCTGCGAGCACATCGCGGCGCTGTCGGAGGCGCTCGGCGTCGCGTGCGGCAAGCTCGCGGAAGGGTCGGGCCCGACGTCGACTCACGTCGAGATCGACGCCGAGGTTCATCTCGGTGAGGTCGACGAGCGGCTCGCCCAGGAGCTCGCGGGGCTGGGCCCGTTCGGCCAGAACAACCCGGCACCGGTGCTGGTCACGCGCGCTGCGAAGGTGACGTCGGTGCGCCGCGTCGGCGACGGCAAGCACCTGAAGCTGTCGATCGAGGATCGCGACCACACGGCGCGCGACGCGATCGGCTTCGGGCTCGGTGACCGGCCCGTCGAGGTCGGCGCGAGCCTCGATCTCGCGTTCGTGCCGAAGGTCTCGACGTGGCAGGGCAGGCGCAATGCCGAGCTCGAGGTGTCGGACCTGGCGATCGTTTCGTAGCCGTACTAAGACTGCGACGTGGCTGATTCGGATATCACCAGCGACACGGAGGACGCACCCGTGCCGAAGCTGCCGCGAGGGCGGGGCCTCAAGCTGGGCACGGCGGAGCTGTTCCGGATCGCGATCACGATCGCGTTCCTGGTCGCGGTGATCATGCTGACGAAGCCGTGCTCGAACGCGGTCTCGACGTTCGTGGTCGGGTTCGGATCCGGCTCGGGCTCGGGCTCGGGCTCGGGCTCGGGCTCGGGCTCGGCGAAGATCGATCCGTACGAGCGGCTGACCCCGAACATGACGGAAGAGCAGGTCAAGGCCGCGATCGAACGGTCAAAGGCCAAGAACGCGGCGCTCGCGGCATCGGCGTCGGCATCGGCATCGGGTTCGGCATCGGCATCGGCATCGGGTTCGGCATCGGGATCGGGATCGGGCTCGGCATCGGGCTCGGTATCGGGATCGGCATCGGGATCGGGCTCGGCATCGGGATCGGGATCGGGCTCGAAGAAGTCGATCGCACCGACAATGGATCCGACGATGCGGCGGCGCTCGGTCACGCCACCGGCACCGACGACGATTCCATAGCCCGCTCGCTGCAGCGCCCGAAACCCGAGCGAAGCCGATATTTCGGCGAGCCACATCGCGCAGCGCAGGCGGCGCGATGTGATCAACGTCGTGATCGACTACTGCGCTTTCCAGTTGCCGTGGAACTCGTGCTCGCAGCTATCGCTCGCGGTCTGCGCCGTGAACGCGTTCGCGCCACCACCGTAATAGATCCGCGTCACGTTCTTGTCCGTCACGCACGAGCCGAGCGCGCCGCTACTCGGGCAGCTGCCCTTCGCCCACGTCCCGGTCAGCGCCTTGCAGTCCTTCTCGTGCGCCGAGAGGTCGGTCTGGCCGTAGTCCTCGCACGCGTTGCCGAGGGTGCAGTGACCGCCGGTATCGTTCGAGCCACATCCGATCAATGCGAGGGCAAGAAGGAGTGCGCGCATGCGTCGAGTCTAGCGCGCCCCGACGCTGCGTTCAGCGCTTCCACAGCACGGCATGCCGGCCACACGGCATCTGCGCGCGCCGCTTGGCGACGGTCTCGCCGTCGAGCGTCTGCGCGATCACGCCATCACCTTCGGCGCGCTCGGCGACGATGGTCCCCCACGGATCCACGATCAGCGAGTGGCCGTAGCTCTCGCGCTTCTCGTTGTGCTTGCCCCACTGCGCTGCCGCCACGATCCACACCTGGTTCTCGATCGCCCGCGCCCGCATCAGCACGTGCCAGTGCGCCGCGCCGGTGTGCGCGGTGAACGCCGCCGGAATCACCACGACCTGCGCCCCGAGATCCTGGGTCAGCCGGCGATACAGCTCCGGGAACCGCAGGTCGTAGCAGATCGACAAGCCGACCGGCACGCCCTCGATGTCGACGACCTCGAGGTCGTCGCCGGCCACCGTGCCGTCACTCTCGCGGAGCGTAGCGCCGCCCGGGATATCGACATCGAATAGATGGATCTTGCGATACCGCGTCACCAACCGTCCGGTCGGATCGACGACGACGCAGGTGTTGAAGGCCCGCTTCGCATCGCCCTCGACCGTCTCCGGGGTGCCACCGCCGATGATCCACACGCCGTGGTCCCGGCAGAGCTCACCGAGCAGCTGCATCACCGGGCCCGAGCCATCGAGGACTTCGGCCGCGGCCATCTTGTCACCCTCGCGGGCGCCCAGGAACGAGAAGCACTCCGGAAGCACGACCAGCTTCGCGCCCCCCGCCGCGGCCTCGCCGACGAGCCTTCGACAGACTTCCAGGTTCGCGGCCAGATCTCCGATCGATCGCATCTGCACCGCCGCCACGTTCAGCTGCCAGCTCATCAGTCGTTTCTATCACTTGCAGCCATGCCCCACAGGCATAAAGGGCTTGCTCTCGGATCTGCCGAATGGTACCCATCGGCCAGCTGAAATCGCACCGCGGTTGAGGTGGCCTTCCGGCCACCTTTTTTTTCGCCCCGATCATGTCCCGAAACCCTCTCCAAGCCACCTTGATCAAGATCATCGAGCCCGTCGTCCAAGCCGCGAAGCTCGAGCTGGTCGACGTGCGCTTCTTGCTCGAGCAGGGTGGTTGGACGCTGCGGGTACAGATCGACGTGCCGGTCGAGCAGATCACCGACGTTCACGAAGTGCCGACGTCTCGCGTGTCGTTGCTCGAGTGCGAGGACATGTCGCGCGAGCTCTCCGCCGTCCTCGATGTCGAGGATCCGATCAAGCAGGCGTACTCGCTCGAAATCAGCTCGCCCGGCATCGACCGGCCGCTCCGCACGCCCGCGCACTTTCGCCACTTCGCGGGCAGCGAAGCGAAGATCGCGCTCGCGCTGCCGCTGCAAACGCCTGCCGGCGAGCGGCGCAACTTCAAAGGCGTCCTGCGCGGCGCCACCGACACGCACGCGACGATCGAATGCGACGGACAGACGTTCGAGCTCGTCATCGACGACATCGACCACGCCAAGCTCGTTCCCGACTGGGACGCAGTGATGAAGGGTAAGTCCGGCGTAGGCGCTCTCTCCACCAAACCGATCAAGCCGGGCCACCGCCCCCGTTCCGACAAAGCGAAGCACAAGCACTAGAGGACGACATGGAAGCCAAACTCGACATGGTTCTCGAGCAGGTAGGCCGAGACAAGAACATCGACAAGAGCGTGCTGATCAGCGCGCTCGAGCAAGCCATCCTCACGGC
>JBDUAS010000188.1:0-14539 GCA_040004535.1 Deltaproteobacteria bacterium | reverse complement strand
AGACCCACGAGACCCACGAGACCCACGAGACCCACGAGACCCACGAGACCCACGACATGACGGTGAAGCCCGCGACCGGCTCGGCGACACCGCCCGTGACCGCGCCGCAAGCGAAGTGCGATCCGTTCGGGTCGATGCACGGCTGCGACAACGGCGCGGCAAAGTAGCGCGCGGTCGCGCTTTCGCCGTACGATCGCGCTCATGCGATGGGCGGTGCTCGGAATCGTCGTTGCGCTCGTGGTCCTGCGCGGCGGGCCGGCGCGTGCCGACGACATCAAGACGGCCGACGAAAAGTTCGAGGCCGCTCGCAAGCTCGAGACCGAGGGCGATCACGCGGGCGCGTGCAAGCTGTTCTCGGAATCGCTCGCGCTCAACCCGAATGCGATCGGCACGATCTTGAACGTCGGCCTGTGCGCGGAGCACGAGGGCCGGATCGCGACCGCGGTTCGCTACTTCAGCGACGCCCGCGATCGCGCGCGCGAACAGAACCTCGCGCCGCAGCTCGCCGCCGCCGAGGACCACCTCGCACTCCTGACCCCGCGCGCACCGCACCTCGCGATCGCGTTCGCCGAGTCGTCCTCCGACGGCAAGCTCGTCGTCGCGAACAAGATCGTCAGCGTGGTCAACGCGAGCGACATCCTCGTCGATCCCGGCCAGGTCTCGGTCGTGATGTCGGCGCCCGGCCGCGTACCGTACTCGACGACGATCGAGATCGCCGAAGGCCAGCACAAAGCGCTCGCGATCCCGGAGCTCGGCTACCCGGTGACGTCGTGCACCGCGTGCCGGCTCGTCGGCAAGTCGCTCGTCGGCGTCGGTGCGGCCGCGTTCGTGACCGGCGTGATCATCGGCTGGAAGTCGCACAGCGACTGGAGCCACGACGTCGCGAGTTGCATGAAAGACGGCACCGGTACGTACGTGTGCGCGCAAGGCGACTTCAACAAGGTCAACAGCGACCTATCGCTCGGCAACGCGGGCACGATCATCGGCATCGCCGGTGGCGTGCTGTTCGTCGGCGGCGCAGCGCTGTGGTATTTCACGCCGGAACACGCCGAGCAGGCGAGCGCTCACGTCTCACTCGTACCTGTCATCACGCCGGACCAGGCCGGGCTCGCTGCCGTCGGCCGGTTCTGAACCATGCGATGCTGATCGGGATGATGCGGGTATCCGTCGCGGTTGCGGCGTTCCTGATGGCGCTCGGCGTCGCGCAGGCAGATCCGACCAGTCAGAAGCGCGCCGACGAGCTGTTCGCCGAGGGCCGCAAGCTGATCGAGAAGCACGACGATCTCGGTGCGTGCGAAACGTTCAACGAGGCGATCAAGCTCGATCCCGATGCCGCGGGCACGATGCTGAACCTCGGCCTGTGCAACCAGAACCTCGCGAAGTACCGGCTCGCGCTGTACTGGTTCCGCAAGGCGCAAGCTCGCGCGCACGAGACGAACCTGCCCGAATACGAACAGGCCGCCGGCCAGCGCACGAAGGACCTCGTCGGTCTCGTCGCCGTCATCAAGATCGAGCTGTCGGCGACGACGCCGGCCGACGCGCACGTGACGCTCGACGGTAACGAAATCTCGCCTGCCGATTACCTCCACGTCGAGGTCGATAACGGCCACCACACGATCGAAGCCCACGCGGCAGGTCACTTGCCGCAGCGCCAGGAGATCGACGTCGCGGGCAAGGGCGGCACCACCGTCACGATCAACCTCGTCGCCGGCGACGACACCATGGTCGTGGACGAAGGTGCCGGCCGTCGCAAGATCGCGATCATCACCGCGGCGACCGGCGGCGCGCTGATGATCACGAGCGGCATCATCAGCCTCGTCGCGCGCAACCGCTACACGAAGATCCTGAAGGACAATGGCCTGATGGCCGGCGTGCCCTGCCCGATCGACAAGACCGCGGAGTGCAATCAGGCGAACGATCAACAGAAGCTCGCCAGCCACTGGGGAACGCCGATGTTCATCGGTGGTGCCGTGCTCGTCGGCGTCGCGACGTACGTCTATCTGACCGCGCCGCAAGCCGAGCGCGTCCAGCGCACCGCGTTCGTACCGACGCTCTCGCCCGACGGTATCGGGCTCGCCGCCGTCGGCCGGTTCTAGCTCACGCGAACCAGGCTTTGGGCGCGAGCACGCTCGCACGCTCGCGATGCTTGTCGGCGAGCGCGTGCTGGCCGTCGGCGGCTGCCGCACGCGCCGCGTAGTGATGCGCGGTCGCGCGCGTGCGCTGGCCGCTGCGAATGTCGTCGATCACCTTCTGGAGCACGGCGAGCGCCTCTGGGTTCGAGCGCTCGGCTGCGAGCACCTTGCCCTCGGCGAGCCGCGCGGTGATGTGCGAGGCACCTTCGAGGCGTTCGTTGAGCTTTGCGACGGTCGGGCGGATGGCTTCGAGCACCTCGCGCGCCTTTGCGATCTCGCCGGTCTCGACGAGCGCGGAGATTTCGGTCACGGCGGCGAGCACCTGATCCCGCGGCTTCTTGGGGTGGGCGCGGCGCACGGCGAGGAGGGACTTGGTCCACTCGCCCTTGAGCTCGAACGCGACAGCCGCGGGTAGCGGCCGCTTGTCGATCTCGGTGACGCGCTCGTGATCGCCGACGGCCACCGCGCGCGTCATCGCGGCGCTGTTCGCGAGCATGCGGAACATCCACCAGAGCACGAGCACGAACGCGAGGCCGATCGACATCCATGCCCAGCCGGTCGCATCGGTGCCCGACGTGGCAGCCAGGACGGCGTATGCGAACGCCATGATCACGGGCACGAACCAGCTCGCGACGAAGCGCCAGAACGGGCCGTTGCGGCCGAGGAAGTTGCCTTGTTTCTCTCCCATTAGATGTTTGTCACTTCGGCGCTCGCAGCCGGCGCGCGATTCGCATCACGAGCTCGAGGGCCTGTTCGTAGTTGAGTCGCGGATCGACGCGCGTCTTGTACGCGCGTTCGAGGCCGGCCTCGTCGAGCCCGCGCGCACCGCCGAGGCATTCGGTGACGTCCTCACCGGTGAGCTCGACGTGGACACCGCCGAGCCGCGAGCCGAGCTGCGCGTGGAGGTCGAAGCTGGTCTCGAGCTCGCGCAGGATCTTGTCGAACCGGCGGGTCTTGAGCCCCTGCGGCGTGGTCTCGGTGTTGCCGTGCATCGGATCGCACGTCCACAACACGGTGCGGCCTTCGCCGCGCACCGCTGCGACGAGCGAGGGCAGCTTGGTCTCGACGTTGTCGGCGCCCATCCGCGCGATCAGCGTGATCCGACCGGGCTCGCGATCCGGATCGAGCGCGTCGAGCAGGCCGCGCAACCAGTCGGTCGTCATCGCGGGTCCGACCTTGATCCCGATCGGGTTGCGGATGCCGCGATGGAACTCGACATGCGCACCATCGAGCTGCGCGGTCCGCATGCCGATCCACGGGAAGTGGGTCGACAGGTTGTAGTGGCCGGCGCGGCGCGGCACGGTCCGGGTCTGCGCTTGCTCGTAGGGCAGCGCGAGCGCCTCGTGGCTCGTATACAGGGTGACCCGGCGCAGCGCCTCGTTCTCGACGCCGGTGATCGCGCCGACGAAGTCGAGCGACTCGCGGATCGATTCGACGATGTGCTCGTAGGCCTCGGCGTTCGGCGAGCCCTTCGCGAACGACACGTCCCACTGCTCGGGATGATGAAGGTCCGCGAACCCGCCGTCGGTCAGCGCGCGGATGAAGTTCAACGTGAGCGCGGCGCGCTCGTACGCGCGCAACATCAGTTCCGGATCGGGCTCGCGATCCGCGGCGGTGAACGCATCGCGATTGACGAGGTCGCCGCGGTACGCGGGCAACGTGACGTCGCCGCGGGTCTCGGAATCGGTGGAGCGCGGCTTCGCGTATTGCCCTGCGATCCGGCCGACCCGGATCACCGGCTTGCGCGTGCCGTGGACGAGCACGAGCGACATCTGCAACAGGATCTTCAGCTTCGCGGCGATCGGCTCGCTCCGGCAGTCGTCGAAGCTCTCCGCGCAATCGCCGCCTTGCAACAGGAACGCGTCGCCGCGCGCCGCCTTCGCGAGCTCGGCGCGCAGGTTTTCGATCTCCCACGAGGTCACGAGCGGCGGTAGCCGGCTCATCTCGGCGAGCACGCTGTGGAGGCGTGGCGTGTCGGTGTAGCCGACCTGTTGCTGGGCCGGCTTTTGCTGCCATGTCGTCGGGGACCAGGTCGTCATTCGTCGTCCTTCTCTGCGCCCGCGCATGTCACCGGTCGCCTGCCTTCGTAGTCCATGCGCTTGTGCTTCGCATCGAACAGCGTTTTCGGATCGAGCGTCTTGCCGCGCTGCTTGCGCAACACCGCCGCCATGCCCTCACGCATGATCGAATCGGTCACCGTGATCGAGCCGGTGGGGAGCTCGAGCTTGCCGATCACGCCATCGCCGCCGGACGCGAGGAAGTCACTCGTCACGAGCGTGTAGCGCCTGGTGTCGGATAGCGGCTTGCCGCCGACCTCGATCGCGAGATCGAGCTTGCCTTCCTTGCAGCGCGCGACCGCGGTGAGCCCGCCGAACGAGAAGAACCCACCGTCACGGCGGAGGTTCGCTCGGACGAGCTTGCGCAGGTCCTTACCCTCGAGCTTCACGAGTGCGAACCGGTTGTCGAACGGCGTCGCCTCGAACAGCTGGCCGTACGTGAGCTCGCCCGCCGGAATGTCGGCGCGCAGGCCGCCGCCGTTCGTGAGCGCGACGTTCGCCTCGGGGCGCGCGGCGAGCATGAGGTCGGTGAACCAGTCGCCTTCGATCGACTCGGTCTTGTACGCCTTCGTGATCGGACCGGTGAGCGTGATGCCGAGCTTCTCGTTGCGCTGCGCGGCGGTCCGCGCGAGGGCGTCGTCGACGATCTTCTGCAACGCGGGATCCGGTACGACCGGCTTGCCCTCGTAGTCGGGTGGATGACAGTCGTGCACCGCCTGCGGGTTCTCGTCCTTGTCGAGCGCGCACATCACCTCGGGCTTGTGGATCTCGACATGGGTCACCCGGCCGCCGGCGACGCTCAGATCGACGCGCCCGAACGCGCGCCCCGACGAGTACGACTCGATCACCGCCGCCCCATCGATCGTGTGCGCGATCGCGGCATGGGTGTGACCCGCGACGACGACATCGACGAGCCCTTTCGGCACGTCGCGCAGCACGTCGAACAGCTCCTCGTGTTGATCGCACGACGAGATGTCATCCGGGTGATCGTTGTCCTTGCACTCGGAGCCGACGTGCATCGCGAGCACGACGACCTGGGCACCGTGGTCGCGCAGCGCCTGCGCTTCGGCCGTGACGTACTTCGCGGTCGGCTTCGCCATCTCGAGGCCGACGAAGTTCGCGGGCATCGTCGTGAACGGCGTCGCCTGCGTGCTCGCCCCGAGGATGCCGACCTCGACGCCCGCGACCTCGAGCATCCGCGATGCTGCGACGTTCGGCCACGCGATCCGCTGGCCGGTCTTCGCGTCGAAGATGTTCGTGACGAGGAACGGGAACGTCGCCTCGGCCGCGCGTGCCTTCAGCGCGCCGCGCGGATCTTGACCGTCCTTCGCGATCACGGCCGGACCGACCGGGCCGTAATCGAATTCGTGATTGCCGATCGCGGTCGCCGCGTAGCCGAGCTGGTGGTACGCGCGTACCACATCGACGCCTTCGGCGAGGTTCGATTCGAGCGTGCCCTGAAACAGATCGCCGCCGTCGACCAGCACGACCCCGCCACCATCGGCCGCACGCGCCGCGCGAAGGTTCGCGATGTAGCCACCGAACAGCGGCAACCGATCGAGCGCGCCGTGAAGATCGTTGGTGCCGATGATCGTCAGCGTGTGTGCCGGCGGCGGCGCGACGATCGGCGGCTTGGTCGCGGGCGGAGTTGGCGGCGTGGCATGTGTCGTTGCTGCCGGCGGCGAGCACGCGACCGCGAGCGCGGCCATGCCGACGCAGAGGCCTACCGAACGCATGGCCGGACTCTACGCGATCAGATCGATAACCGCACGGAACCACGTCCGATCTTCGGGGGCGCGGCGATTTGTCCACCGTGAATAGATCGCGATAAATTGCGTCGAAAGCTTCGCTTTAGGAGGACGCATGAGAATTCACTTATCTCGCTGGCTCGTCGGCGCGACCCTGCTCGGTCTCGCGGCACCAAGTTTCGCGCAGCCTGTCGTGCGCGATCACCGCGGTGGCGGCGTGTCCGTCTCCGGCGGCGTCACCGTCGATGCTCCACGTGAGGCGCCGCCCGCGGCACGCGACGAGCCCGAACGCCTGCGCGGCCGCGCCGGCTTCACCTGGCAAACCGGTCGCTGGGATTGGCACAACGGCAAATGGGACTGGCGCGCCGGTCACTGGGAGCGCGAGCGCGCCGGCAAGCGCTGGCGCGAAGCGAGGTGGGAGAACCGCGGCGGCAGCTGGGTGCTCGTCGACGGCGATTGGATCGATGCACCGGCCACGCCGATCGCGGCGCCGCCGCCGATCCGTGAAGAGAGGTGGGAGCAGCGCAACGGCTTCGTGTGGATCCGTGGTCGCTGGGATTGGCACAACGGTGACTGGGCGTGGACCCCGGGTCACTACGAGCGCGAGCGCGCGAACAAGCGCTGGCGCGAAGCGACGTGGGAGAACCGCAACGGCCAGTGGGTGTTCGTCGACGGTGGCTGGATGGACGCGCCGGTCGCACCGAGCGCCGCGCCGCCGCCGCCGCGAGAAGAACGCTTCGAGCACCGTCACGGTTGGGTGTTCGTGCGTGGTCACTGGGACTGGCGCAACGGTGACTGGGCATGGACGCCGGGTCGCTGGGAGCACGAGCGTCACGGCAAGCGCTGGCGCGAAGCGCAGTGGGAGAACCGCAACGGCCAGTGGGTGAAGGTCGACGGTGACTGGATCGATGAAGCGCCAGTGTCGCAAGGTGCGCCGCCGCCGCCGCGCGAAGAGCGCTTCGAGAATCGCGCCGGCTTCGTCTGGGTCCGCGGTCGCTGGGACTGGCGCAACGGCAACTACGAGTGGATCGCTGGCCACTACGAGCGCGAGCGCGCGAATCAAAACTGGAACGAAGGCCGCTGGGAGAACCGCGGTGGCCAGTGGTTCTGGGTCGAAGGCTCGTGGGGCACGCGCGCGGCGCCGCCTCCCCCGCCTGCGCCGGCGCCGCCGCCTCCACCCGTGACCGCCTCGGGTGGCGTGCACGTCGGCGTCTCGATCGGCTCGCAGCCCGCACCGCCGCCGCCGCAAGCCGAGAATCCGGGCGCGAAGGCCGGCTTCGTCTGGGCGCGTGGTCACTGGGGTTGGACGAACGGCTCGTACCAGTGGATCAACGGCCACTGGGAGCGCGAGCGCGCCGCGAAGCACTGGGAAGAGGGTCGCTGGCAGAACAACGGCGGCACCTGGGTCTTCATCGAAGGTGGCTGGCGCTGAGCTAGGCGACGTTCGAACGCGAACCGGCGAGCACGCGAGTGTTCGCCGGTTCGTTTAGACTGCGTGCATGCGAATTCTGATCGGGTTCCTCGCGGTCCTCGCGGCATGCGCGAGCGCGCCCGCCGCTGCCCCGACGCGTACGGAGGAACCGGCGCAAGCACCAGCGGCGGTACCCGCCGTGAAACCCACCGAAAGCCTCGTCGAGCCGATGCACAAGCTCGACTTCATGCGCGGAATCTGGGCTGGCCCCGCGAGCGGCGTCGAGCGCGATGGCAAGGCGTACAAGGTCACGCAGGTCGAGCGGATTGGACCGATGCTCGGCGGCGACATTGTCGTGATCGAGGGTCGCGGCTTTCGCGACGACAACACGACCGGGTTCAACGCGTTCGCGGTCGCGTCTTACGATCGGCAAACGCAAAAGTACGAGCTGCGATCGTACGCCCAGGGCTACTCGGGCACGTTCGAGATGAAGCTCACGGCGACGGGTTACGTGTGGGAAATCCCGTCAGGGCCGCACGCAGTGACACGGTTCACCGCGACGATCACCCCGACGACCTGGCGCGAGGTCGGCGAATTCGTCGCCGAGGGCGCGCCAGCGGCGCAGATCTTCGAGATGAACCTGAAGCGCGTCGGCGACACCGACTGGCCTCTGGGCACCCCGCCGTCGCCATCAGTCGGTCGCTAGCGCCAGGGCTCTTCAAGCCGAGCTAGAACCGGCGCTCGAGCACGGACACGTTGACCTGCGTCAGGCCTTCGCCGTGATAGCTGTCGCGGCTGACGTCCATGTCGGGCAGCTCGATCTGGAAGCGATGGCCTTGAAGCGCGAGCTCGAGGTGGACCTTCGCGTACGCCTTGCCGTCGGTGAACAGCCAGTTGCTGTCGAAGTTGAGCTCGACGTGCTCGTTACCACCGCCGATGTGGAGCTGCGCGCGGCGACCGCGACCGTCGACGTGGAGCTTCGCGAAGTGGTGAGACCACGCGTCCATCTCGCCGCCGACGTGATTGCCCCAGTCGGTCAGGTGATCCGTGACTCGATCCTCCATCGACGGCGCGCGATCTTCGGGGACCGCAGGCCACTTGTGGTCGAGTGTAAGTAAAGCCTGGTCGCTCGGGCCGTCGGTCGCGTCTTCATTGGCCACCGCCGAGCCAGCCGTTCCGACGACGATCGCGAGACCGAGACCGAAACGGAATCCGCGCCCCACTCGATCATGGTGGAGAATCGCTTTCGTTCCGTCTGTGAGCGAGGCCACGATAAGGCCGAAAATGACAGGTTGTTCGACTTTGCCAGGATCGGTACAGTGCGCGGCGAGGGAGGCCCGATGCGCCGTTTTGTACTCGCCTGCGTGCTGATTTCGTCGCTCACCACCGCTTGTCACAAGAGCGATGACGCGACGATCGATGCCAAGAACTTCCAGGACTCGGCAATGTTGTCGGGCGACAAGTATTCGCTGACGTGGGGGCCGGTGCCGGTGGCGGTGGGTGTCGAGAATACGCAGTGCATCTGGGTGCGCCTATCCAACGATCAGCCGATCAAGGTGCACCAGATGCACAACTCGCTGTCGACCGTGTCGCATCACCTGATCGTCTACAAGGACGATCACGATACGACCGAGCAGACGACGCCGGTTGACTGCCAGCCGTTCAGTGGTGCGCTCAACGCGAGCGGTGCGATCGAGCCACTCGTGATCACGCAGAAGCACGATGACGAGATCACGCTGCCCGAAGGCGTCGCGTACACGCTCGACGCCCATCAGATGATGAAGCTCGAGATGCACTACATCAACAGCACCGACACGGACTCGATGGGGACCGCGACGGTCGATCTGTTCGCGGCCGATCCCGCGACGATCCACGACGAGGCCGGCATCCTGTTCGCAGGCTCTCCCGACATCACGATCCCCAACGGCCAGAGCTACATGCTCCACGAGTTCCTCACGCTCCCGGCGGCATTCGATCTGTCGACGTCGCACGTGTTCGCGATCACGGGACACGAGCACAGGCTCGGGCTCGACGTCCAGGTCAGTGTCGCAGCGTCGAAGACCGGCACGATGACGCCGGTGTACACGCCGATGCCGTTCCAGTGGGCCGAGCCGGTCACGCAGGGACAGAACCCGGACTTCAGCGTGCCGCAGGGCGGCGGCTTCGACTTCACGTGCAAGTGGGACGTCAACAACACGGGCGGGACCATCAAGTTCGGCGAGTCGGCGAACGACGAGATGTGCTTCTTCTGGGCGTACTACTGGCCGTCACAGGGCTCGCGCGTGTGCATCCACACGAACCAGTACGGCGGCGCGAACGGCTACGACACGTGCTGTCCCGGCGACAGCGTGTGCTCACTTATCCAGCAGCAGTTCTAGCGCGCAGAAACAGCGAGAGCTCGGCGAGCACGCCGGGGGGAATCTCGTGACCGCCGACGAACTGGTGCCACTCGACCAGCGCGCCGGCGGTTTTTAGTTTGTCGCGCAGGGTCTCCGCGACGCTGAACGGCAGCAGCGCATCGGTGCGCCCGTGGGACTGGAAGATCGGTGTGCCCGCGAGGTGCGTCATCCGCGGCTTCCATTCGGCCTCCGCGATCGTCGTGCCCGACATCAACACGATGCCGGCAAACCGGCCGGCGCGATGGAGCGCGACATCGAGCGACAGCATCGCGCCTTGCGAGAACCCGCCGAGCACGATGTGCTCGTCCGTCGTGGCGAACCGCGCCGCGACTTGATCGACGAGGCGCGACACCTGAGCGCGCGCCTCCGGCAAGCCGTCGGGCATCTCCGAGCTGCGATCGTGCGGATCGCCGCTGCGAAGCTCGGCCTCGAGTCGCGCGAGGTCGAGCAACCACCACGCGCGCGAGTCGCCGTACATCCCGGCTAGCTCGAGCGGCGCCTCGGGGAACACGAACCGCGCGGGGACCTCGAGATAACGGCCGAGTTCGACCAGATCGTCCCCGGGTGCGCCGAAGCCATGAAGCAGGATCACGGTCAGCTTCGCGTCATCTGGCCCCAGGACACGGGTGGTGAGGCCGGCGATCTCGAGACGTTCGATCTTCACGAGGCGGTAATATCACGCCGTGGCAGAGCCCACTCGTCGCGACATGTTGCGCCTCGCCGGCGCCGCCGCGCTGTGGGCGAGCTGCGGTGACAACCTCGCTTCGAAGCCGCCGAACGATTCGATCGGCAGCGCGATCTTCGAAGCGCGCAGTGACTCGTTCATCGTGTCGCTGTGGTCGACCGGCGCGCAGATGGTCACGGTCGAGATCAGCGACGAGCTCGGCGTGGTCCAGTCGGTGCTCGCACCGGTGATCGCGCAGCAGGCGCGTGTGGTCGCGAGCGGGTTGAATCCTGCGACCCAGTACTCGGTGTCGCTCGTGACCGATGACGGCACGTTGATGCAGCACGCGGTGCGGACCGCGCCGGCGCTCGACGATACGCGCGCGGTCCGGATCGCGGTGTCGGCGGATCTCGATCCGCAGCCCTCGTTCGATAGCGACATCTTCGATCAGATCATCGCGGCGGATCCGGACGTGTTCTTCACGATCGGCGACGTGCCGTACACCGACGATGGACCGGTCGCACTGACGGTCGCCGAGTATCGCCAGCGCCATGGTCTGATCCGCACGGCCCCGTATTTGCGGCCATGGCTCGAGGCGATGGGCCTGGTCTCGATCTACGACGATCACGAGTTCCGCAACGACTGGGATGCGTCGCGGGTCGCCGCCGAGCCCGAGCGCTACGCCGCCGCGATGCAGGTGTGGGACGAGTTCTTTCCGCTCCACGCGACCGCACCGGCGACCGACGTCCGCTATCGCAACTTCCAATGGGGCGCGAACGTCGAGTGCTTCGTGCTCGACTGCCGGCGATTTCGCAGCGTGAACGATCAGCCCGACGACGCGCAGAAGACGATGCTCGGTGCGACCCAGAAGGCGTGGTTCCTGGGGGCGCTCGCTCGGTCATCAGCGCCGTTCAAGCTGGTGTTCACGAGCGTGCCGCTCGACTACGGCGTCGGCGTCGACCACTGGGCCGGTTACACGACCGAGCGCGAAGAGATCCTCGCGGCGATCAAGGCGATGGGGACGCCGGGTGTGTTGTTTCTATCCGGCGACCAGCACTACTTCGCTGCGTACAGCCACTCGTTCGGCCTCCGCGAGTTCCAGGTCGGCCCGTTGCGCCGCGGCCTGGGCACACCCGGCCCGACCGGCCCCGGCGTGCTGTATCGCGACCTCCGGTTCAATTTCGGCGTCCTCGACATCACGGCCGATTCCCTGACGATCAGCGGTGTAGGTCCCGGTGGTGACGTCTTCTATAAGGAGACGTTCTCTTCAGCCCAGCTCGCGCCGATGTAAACTTATCGGATGGGGAGCAGTCGGCAGCATCTGGCTGCCTTCGCGAGCCTGCACCTGCTGGGTGAGCTCGACGAACGGAGGCGTGCCGCGCGACAAGGACTCGCGATGCTCGCGCAGATCGCGGAGCGCGAGCCCGCGCCGCTCGAGGGGCTCGATGCGAACCAGCTGCTGCTCGCGGTGCGCGCGATGCTGACCGACGGCGTACTCGGCGAGCTCGACTGGTTGTCGCCGGCAGCGGCCGCGGTCGCGATGTTCGAGCTCGGCCAGGCGGTGCCGGCGGGCGCCGAGCGCCGCGAGCTCGGCCGCCGCGTGCTGACCCGGTTGCGCGATGCCGACCGCGACACGTTCGTGCGCTTGCTCGTCGCGCTCGCACGTAGCTCGCCGAAGGTGGTCGCGAGCGAAGGCCTGCGCGCGCGGCTCGAGGTCGTGCTGTCGGCACCGCTCACCGCACCCGGTGCGATCGGCGAGCTCGCACTCGGTTTGCTCGCGCAGCCATCGCTCGCGCAGAGCTGGGTCGAAGTGCCGGCGACCGGCAGCTTGCCTTCGCGGCGGCTCGCGGGCCGGATCCTCGCGCATGGTGCGCGCGAGGCTTTGCGCCGGCTCGACGGTGGCGATCGCGGCGGCGTTCAAGTCCTCGCGCGGCCGGGTGTGCGCGCGGCGTTACGGCGACTGCTCGGCGACCGCGAAGCGCTGGTGTGGCGGTTCGCGAGCATCGCACGCGGCATGCTCGCGCACGTCGATAGCGAGCTCGCGGATGACATCGATCGCGAGCTCCGCAACACCGCGACGAACACCGAGGTCCGCCGCGCGTCGGCGTCGGCGGCTGCGGCACTCGAACGCGGCGGCCAAGCGCAGCGCTGGGCGCCGTTGCTCGTCGAGCGCGCCGCGAAGGAGCCGGGCGTCGCTCGCGGCACGATCCTCGGCATCGCGGGGCTCGCCGTGGTCGCGCCGGGTGCGGCCGATGCGCTCGCGACCGCGCTCGTCGAGCGCCAGCCGCTCGAAGCGGCCGAGGCGATCGCCGAGCTGCGCCGCGAAGAAGCGGTGGAGCTATTGCACGGTGCGACCGCGGCCGCACTCGCGTGGACCCGCGCGCAAGTGGCGAGTGCCGCCGGCGACGACAGCCGCGGTGCGCTGTTGCAGGCGCTCGAGCGCGAGCTCGGCGGTAGTCCGACCGAGGTCGATGGCATCGGGATCCCGATCGCGGCCGCGCGCGCGGCGCTCGATGCAGGTGACACGATCACCGCGCTGCGCGAGGCGCGGATGGCGGTCGCCGAGATCACCGAAGCCGCCGACTGGCTCGCGCAGGCGACCGACGACGATGCGCTCGATCGCCGGCACTCGATGCGCCTCTTGCGCGAGCTCGACCGCGAGCTGCTCGCCGACAACGCACTGCCCGCAGTGCTCGCGCTCGCCCCCGAGCACGACCCGGTGCGGACTCAGTTCGCGGCGGCACTCGCGACGATCGAGTCTGCATTGCTCGCGCGCGAAGCCAAGCCGGAGAGTGGCGGCGTCCAGCACGGTGGGTTGCGGATGGCGCGATTGCGTGCGCTCGTCCGCTTGCTCGACGGCGTGCGCGCCGCCGGTGACAACGACCTCGCGCCGCGGCTCGCGGCGGTTCGCCAGCTGATGGCGCGCGCGGCGGCCGACCACTCGTCCCTGCGTCGCGCGGTGTGGGCGGCACTGACGCGTGCGGGCGACGCGCTCGTTCGCGATGGTCACGCCGAGCTCACCGATTTCTTGCTGTCGTGGACGACCGTGTTTCCCGACGAGGACTTCGCGATCGTGCGCGAGGCGTCGATGGTGCCCGAGATCGAGGCGGCGTTCGCCGCGTACGCGCGGCTGCAAGAAGCGACCTGGGCCGCGGCGGATCCGGACGACACCGACGCGATCCGCGCCGCGATCGAACGACTCGCGGAGCTCGCCGATGCGCTGCCGCCCGAGCAATCGCCGCGCGTCGAATCGGTGCGGCTCGCGCTCGCGCGGCTCGGCAGCCAGCTCGCGCGGCTCGTCGCGATCTCGAACCTCGCGGCGATCCCCGCCGGCACGCTCGACGCGATCGCGACCGAGCTCGGCACGCTCGCTCGCCGCGTATTCGGCGCGCGCCAGCGGCTCGGCCTGCCTGCAGAGAACAACGGCGATGCCGTCGAGACCGCCGTGCGCGCGATCGAGCTCGCGCTGGCAAGTCACGCGCCCGGCCACGCACACGCCGGGCCCACGATCGACGAACAGGTCGCGACCGCGATCGATCACGCGCGCGCCGCCCTGCCACCCGCGATCGCCGCGGCGCTCGAGCGCGTGCTCGTGTGGCTCGCGCAGCGCCCGCACGCGGAATCCGAATCCACGACGACGATTCCGCTCGAGGTCCTCCTGCCGAGCTGGGTGCCACTGTCGCGCCTGCTCGGCGGGTTCTACGTCGTGCGTCCGATCGGCCGCGGCGCCGGCGGCTCGGTGCTGCTCGCCGTGCGCTCCGACCAACGCGCCAGGACCGGAAGCGATCGCGAGCTCGTCGCGCTCAAGGTCCCCGACTATTCCGCCGAGGCCGCGCGCAACCTCTCCGAGCAGGAGTTCGAACGCCTGTTCCGCGAAGAGGCCGGCGCGCTGCTCGCCCTGCCCGCCCACGCGAACCTCGCGCGGTTCGTGACGTTCGATGCGAGCGCGCAACCCAAGCCCGTGCTCGTGATGGAGTTCGTGCGCGGCCCGAACCTCGAGCGCACGCTCGAAGCCGGTGGTCTCACGCTGCCGCGCGCGTTCGCGATCATCGACGACCTGCTCGCCGGGCTCGAGGCGATGCACGCGGTCCAGATCGCGCACCTCGACGTCAAGCCGCCGAACGTCGT
>JBDUAS010000187.1:0-14574 GCA_040004535.1 Deltaproteobacteria bacterium | reverse complement strand
TACCTGTCGCCGATCTACGACGAGCCCGAGTTCATCGTCCGCAACCTGTACCGGCTGTACGGCGGCTGGTGGGACGGCAACCCCGCGCACCTCAAACCCGCGCGTGAGGCTGCGGTCGCCGGCGAGCTCGCCCGGCTGGCCGGCGGGCCGGGAGCGCTGGCGATCCGCGCCCGCGAGCTGGCGGCCAAAGGTGAGCTCGCGCTCGCCTGCGAGCTGGTCGAGCTGGCCAGCCAGGCCGCGCCCGAGGACCCCACGATTCACGTGGAGCGTGCGGATATCTATACGCGTCGGGCCGCCGCGGAGCGCTCGCTCATGGCGCGCGGCGTGTTCGGCGATGCCGCGGCGAGATCCAAGGGACAGGCAGGCCGGAAGTCGTAGGATTGCCGGGTATTTGCCTTACCCGGGCAGGCAGCCGTATAAGGTTGAAATGACCGTGCCGACGCTCGAGCGACCGACCCGGCCGAGCAAACGCGAAGCGGCCTCGGTCTACGTGGTCGGGTTCTGGAAGCGCCTCGTCGCCGCGACGATCGATCTCGCGATCGTGATTCCGTCCGCGCTGATCATCACGCTGCTCGCCAGCAAGATCGCCGGCATTCATCTACCGCCTTCGAACCTCCATCTGTTCGATGTCGATCTGTGGATCGACCTCGTGCTCGCGACCGACCCCGCGCTGCTGATGGGCCTCGTGTTGTTCTTCGCGATCGGCATGATCTACCTGCTCGTGTTCCACGGCATCCGCGGCCGCACGCTCGGCATGCAGGTCATGAAGATGAAGGTCATCGACGTCTACGGCGATCCGCCGTCTCCCGCTCGCTCGGCCGCTCGGTGCGCCGGCTACCTCGCGAGTGTCGCCACGTTGTTCCTCGGCTTCTTGTGGATCGGCTTCGACAGCGAGAAGCGCGGGCTCCACGACTGGATCGCCGGAACGTACGTGATCCGAGCATGAGGTCATGCCGAGTCGACTGAGCTCCTTGCTCGTGCGCGACGGCCTCGTGGGCGTGAAGCGCATGGAGAAGGCGTTCCAGCGCCAGGTGATCTACGGCGGCAGCCTCGACACGATCCTGCTCGAGATGAACCTCGTGCCCGAGGAGCGGTTGACCCAGTATCTCGCGCTCGCCTCGGGCCTGCCGCCGGCGAAGCGCGACGAAGCCGACCACGCCGAGGCCGATGCGCTCGCGACGCTGTCGTCGGAGGTCTCGCAGCAGTTTCGCGCGGTGCCGCTCGGGTTCGACGGCGAAGCGCTGCGCGTGCTCGTGTGCTCGCCGCTCGAGATCAACGAGCTCGAGGACCTCGCGGACCTGCTCGACCGCCCGCTCCAGCCGTTGATCACGCCGGAGTATCGCTGGCACCTCGCGTTCGCGAAGGTGTTCGAGGTCGAGCCGCCCGCGCGATTCACGACGCTCGCACGCACGCTCGAGATCGAGACCGCGCCGTCGCCGGTCGGCCGCACGCGCAGCGTGATCGTCGACACCGCGCCGATGGCGGCGGCGAATCGACCACCCGCGGCCGCGGCCGGACCGCTGCCCGTACCGGCGCCGATCGCGCAGGATCAGCCGACGATGAAGGTCGGCTCGGTCATTCCGGGTACGCCGAGCGAACAGAAGAAGCGCAGCACGCTCGTCGGGATCAACGCGGTCCGCGCGACGGATCCGCCGCCGATGGCGTTGCCCCGTCGGCCGGGCAGCCGCAACGATGGCGTGCCCGAGGAGCCGCTGCCGCCGCCGAAGGTCACGTTCGTGTCGCCTCAGCCGACCGTACCGATGACGCAGGCGAAAGTACCGACGCTGCCGCCGCTCAACGTGCGAGCCGCGCCGAAGCGGGCGCCGTCGGGGCCGATCCAGACCGTGGGCCGCGATAGCCCGCTCGCGATCGTCCGCGCGCGAGAGCTGCTCGCGACCGCCGAGGATCGCGACACGGTGTTCCTGACGCTGCTCCGCGCCGCGCGCTCGAAGGCGCGCTACGCCGCGCTGCTCACCGTCCAGGGCGGCGCCGCGATCGGCCGCGTCGCACTCGCCGAGACCGGCATCGATGTCGGTGCGATCGCGAACGTGCTCATTCCGCTCGACGTCGTGTCGCCATTCCGCAGCGTCGTCAACAACCAGCAGCCGCACATCGGTTCGCTCGGCTCGACCGATCCGGCGATCGACGCGATGGTGCTCCGCCTCGGCGGCACGGTGCCACCGTCTGCGCTGATCCTGCCGATCGTGCTGCGCGATCGGACAGTCGGCATCGTCGTCGCCCACCGCGTGCACAGCGATCTCAAGCTCGTCGATGTCGCCGAGCTCCTGCCGCTCGGCAGTGCCGCCGCCGATGCGCTCGGCCGGCTGATCGTCAAGCACAAGGCCGCTGGCTATCGCGCGCCCGAGGTCGAGTCGACCGCGGCACCGAACGTGCCGATCGATCCGACCGAGGTCGAGACCAAGCGCGTCGTCAAGGTCGATGCCGATACGTGGAGCGCGCCGGCCGCCGGCGAGCAACCCGGGCTTCCGCCGTTCGATGCCGAGGACGACACCGAGCTCTCGATCACGACCGAGCCGCCGAAGCCGATCGACGAGGTGCTCGATCGGATCGAGGCCGCGAGAGAAGGCGACGCCGAGGAAGAGCTCAACGAAGCGGTCGAGCGCGACGGCGAATCGCTGCGCGCGCTGATGAAGCGGTTCCCGGGTGTGATGCGCGTCGATCGGTTCTCGGTCGCGGGCCGGCCGCTACGCGCCGCGCAGTACGGTGGCCTGCTCGAGCTCGTCGTCCGGCTCGGCTCGGTCGCGTCCGAGCTGTTGATCGACAAGATGAGCGACGCGCAGCGCGACGTCCGGTTCTTCGCGACGATCTGCGCCGCCGAGCTGCGGCCGCGCAGTGCGGTGTTCGCGCTCGTCGAGCGCGTGTTCGATCAGGATTACGGTGTGCGCGCGACCGCGATCGAAGCGCTATCGGGCTATCCACTCCACGATCTGTCGCAATCGTTTGCCCGCGTGCGCCGCGCTCTGCACTCGACGGATCCCGAGGTCGTCGCAGCCGCGAGCGCCGCGGTCGTCGCGCTCGGCGATATCGAGTCGATCGGCGATCTGATCGGTGCGATCGAGCGCCAGGATCGCGCGGGCGACCACATCCGCAAGGCGCTGTCGTCGCTGACCGCGCAGGACTTTGGTCCGAGCGAGAAGAAGTGGCGCAAGTGGTACGAGGGCGCGCGGCAGCGCCATCGGATCGAGTGGCTGATCGAGGGGCTCTCGCACAAGGAAGATCCGATTCGCGAGGCGGCGATCGGCGATCTGCGCCGGCTGACCGGCGAATACTTCGGCTACCACCACGATCTGCCGCGCAAGGAGCGCGAGGCCTCGGCCGAACGCTGGATCCAGTGGTGGCGCGAGACCGGCATGCGCCGGTTCGTGCTGCCGAAGGAAGACGAGCGGATGCGGCCGACCGGCGTGCTGCCCGCGCGCAACCGCGACGGCGAGCCGACGTAGGCTCGGCGCTAAACGCCTCGCGCGAGCACGTTGACCAGGCAGCCTCGTCGAGCTCGAGCCGGCTGTCGTCGGCGAGCAACGCGACGCCGGCACGAATGTCGCGACCGCGACGATGTGCGCGTCGAGCGGCACCATGTACATCATGATGTGATGGCGCGGCACGTCACCGAGCACACCGAGCTGGTCGGGCAACTGCTGCAAGAACTCGGCGACACCGACGTCCTGACACACCATCCGGGTCAGCCCGACGACGCCCGCCGCGGCCAACCCGAGCGCGAGCTCGACGTTCTGGCCGAAGTAATCGAGCCCGCGATGGACGACGACGCGCGCGCGCAAGCCGGTCGTGACCGGATGCGCTTGACGCACCCTGGCGGCGCCAGCGACCCTGTGCGGATGAACGCACTCAAACTCGTCAGTGCAGTGGGGATGGCTCTGTTGGGCGCTTGCGGCAGCAGCTCTGCGACGCCAGTCGATGCCTGCAACCAGGAAGTGGAGACGACCTGTGCTCGGGTCTACGAGTGCTACACGCCGGCGGAGCTCGCGACCGCGGGGTTTCCTGCCGCAGAGTCGGCGTGCATCACCCAGTTCGAGGCGAGCGAGGGCTGCGCCGCGAAGACGTCGGCGAACTTCTGCACCACCAGCACCGCCGTCTATCACGGCGAAGCGGTCGACGGCTGCGTCGCGCAGGTCCAAGCGCTGTCGTGCGCGGACCTCAAGGCGAACCTCAACAGCATCAATACCGTTGCACCGAAGTGCGCCGAAGTTTGCGTGATCCCGACCTGAGCTAGTTCGCCGACAGCACGACGTCGACGCTCGCCGTCTCCGCATCGGGCGCGAGCGTCACCGCCACCGCGGCGGCCTTTCCGCGGACGCGCAGCCGGGTGGCAAGCGCATCGCGCGCGCGTTCGACGCGATCGGCGCTCGCGACGGCACCTTTCGCGAGCGTGACGATGCCGGTATCGCGCTCGGCCGCGCCGACGACGTGAACGTCGCGGACGTGGAACATCGAGCCCTCGGTGATCGCGAACGTCACGAACGCGCCGCCCGATGCGTCGAACATGACGTGCGCCGGATCGACGTGCGCATCGAGAAAGCCGCGCGCGACGAGCTTCGCCTCGAGACCATTGCGATCCGCCGCCAGCTTGTCGGCATCGAGCAGATCGCCGGTCCGCGTGGTCAGCACCGAGCGCAGCTCGGCGACCGGCAGGTCACGGCCGTCGAACGCGACCGACTGGACCTCTTGTGGCCGGGTCACGTGGCTCTTGGCGGCCGCCTCGCCCTCGGGGAGCGCGCGCCACACCGCCAGCGCGGCGGCACAGATGCAAAGCACGACGATCGAACGCACGAAGCCAGTACGTTGCAAGCCGAAGACCGGCCGGAACTACCGTAAGTGGCCGAACCGTGTCGAAGATTTCCACGTAAAGCGGTCGTGCCGTTCACGGTGTAGCGGGAGGGCTACGTAGGCGCGTGTCCCACCTCGTACTCGTACTCGGTCACGGGATCGGAACGGTCAGCGAGTTGCCGCTGGCGTCGGTCACCTTCACCTGCGTCGCGCCGCTGACGTCCGGCACGGACAGATTCCCGTTCCCATCCGTCGCCACGATCGCCGTCGACTTCACCGCGTTCCCCGCATCGAGCAGTGACACCGTCACCGACTGGCTCCTCACCGGAATCGGTTGGTTCGACATCAAATTCATATCCATCAAGCGCCAGCCCTTCGGCGCATACCAGTGCACGCCGACATTGATCGTCGTCGCGCGCGCCGCCGTGACTTGCAAGCCGCCGGGCACGACCGCGAACGGATTCGAGTCGAGCGTCCAGGTCGAGCCGACGACGTGGAACCGATAGTTGCCGAGCCGCACGTTCCCGCGCGTATCGAACGTATCGCCATCCGGCGAGCCGACCCAAGGCACCGCCTGCCACTCGACCACCCAGACGTGATGCTGCGGTCCCATGCGCTGCAGCGGCGACGGCGTGTATGCCTTCGTCACTTCCTGATCTTCGACGACGCGACCGCTCTTGCGCGTGACATCGGTGTACGCGCCCGGCGACGCCTCGTACTGCAACGTCACGTGCGGCGTCTTGACCTGTGGATCGTCGCCGTAGAACACGAACGTCGCGATGCCGCTGATCCGCTGGATCTGGGCGTCGGGTTGCGCGGTCGCAGGCGTGCCGGTGCGCGCCCAGGTCTCGACCGGCACCGTCGCCGGTACCGTGCCCGCCTCGGGCGCGGGGTTGTCGATGTCGAGCCCGTCGCTGATCGTCGGCACCGCGACGCGCGTCGTGCCAGCGGTCGTGCCGTCCTCGCGCTGGGGCGTCATCACGAGCCCCATGAGATCGATCAACTGCTCGCCGACGCGCTCCGCCGCGAGCGGGCCCCAGAACGTGATGCTCGGCTCGTAACCGCCCATCATCCAATCCTCGGGACGCAGCATGTAACCCATGTGGCCTTGCGAGTAGCCGAGTAGCACGGTGTGATCCGCGGGCACCGGCGACTTCGTGCGCATGTACGTCGCCAGCATCACCGTCAGCTCGCCCGGCATCGTGCCGAACACGTAGTCGTTGATCCGCAGCGCGGAGATCGTCGTGCGCGTCTCTTCGCAGACCGGCGACGTCTCGTCGACGCCGAAGTCGGTCTTGAAGATCGGGCCGAGGATCTCGCCGGCCGCGTCGAGCCGCAGGCACGAGCCGTACGGCAGGATGCCTTCATCGCCGGCGATCTCCGCGGCCGGGAACATCGCGGCGACGTCCTGGCACAGCGCCGCGCCGACGGGCGCGTTGAACTCGTCGATCGGCGAGACCAGAGCTCCCGCGTTATCGTAGATCACGCCGTCCGGGGTCTTCGCCAGATCGAACGGCGCGTACGCGAGCGCGCCGTTGCGGATCGTGAACGTCTCGGGCTTCGGCCCGACCTCGATCGAGCGCGACACCATCTCCATCTCGACGCTCGACTGCATGTTCGCGCCCGCGGCGGTCCACGCGTCCATCAGGATCGGCGACGCCGCGCGACCGTGGCCTTCTTCGGTCGCCCACGACAAGCACGGGTCGCCCATCTTGCCGGGGTGAACGTTGCAGTCGATGCCGCCGTGACCCGACGGCGAGTTGTCGCCACCGGCGCTCTGCAAGTGCATCACGACGACCGGCGACGTGAACTGCTCCTGCATCACGCGCTCGAGTGCACCCGGCGCGTCGCTCGACGCCATCGGATTGTCCTCGCTGTTGAGCGTGCCGTGCTCGCCGAACACCGGCAGCGCCGCGATCGGCACGTTGTCCATGCCATCGACGCGAATCATGTAAAAGTGGTTGTCCTTGACGTTGCCGCCGGGGAGCATGTCGTTCTCGCCGCGGCGATCGTGATTGATCTGGTTCGTCGGATCGAAGTTGCCGTCGTAGAAGATGCCGATCTTCGCGTCGCGGCGATTCGCGAGCGCGGTCCGCGCCGTGGTCTCGAACGCGTCGAGGAACCGGTTGTAAACGAGCTGGCGAAAGATGCCGCCGCCGAGCTGGAGCGGGCCGCCGTAGTAGTGCTGCGCCCACGCCGAGTGGCTGTGCGACGACGTCAGGATCACCTTGCCCGCGAAGTCCGGACCGAGCCGCTGCTCGAGGTCGTAGACCATGCCTTCGTAGATGTAGATCAGGTCGGACTTGAGGATCACGACCGTCTCGTCGCCTGCGGTCAACGCGAGCGCCTTGACGCGCGGCGCGGCGGCCACGCCGATCGACGGATTGAACGTGCTCGAGATCTGGATCTTGCGCGTGTCGACGACACCCGCTGCACCGAGGAAGCCGGCGCGCGCGGTGTAGCCGCCGAGCGCGGTACCGACGGGGATGTCGAAGATCGTCTCGGCCGCGCCGGCTTGGAGCTGCGCCGCGGTGACCGTGCCGCCGGAGTGCGCGGTCGGAACGAGCGGAACGTAGTCGCACTTGTCCGTGGTGACGACGCCCGCATCCGGCGACGATGGACCATCGTCACCACACGCCGCGGCGATCAAGAACAGGATCGTGAAAGCCCTCATCGCGACAGGGCATATCACGATGTGAGGCTTACTCGTCGAGCTGTTGTTCGGTGATGTGATTGCGCAGACACATCTGGAGCAGACGCGATTTCGTCTCCGTCGCCAGCGTCTTCCAGTGACGACGCGCCGCGGCGACGTTCCCCGCACTGCAGGCCGTCATGAAGGTCAGCTGGATCGTGTGATCGTCGTATTTGCAGTCGAGCGCGGCCTCGAAGCTCTTCAGGCCGGCGGCGTACACACCACGTGCAACGGCTTGCGTGCCGGCTTCGAGCAGCTTGTCCGCGTCGCACGGTGGCGCCAGCGAGTACGAGACGGATGTCCCGTCCGAGGCCGCCTTGGGGAAGCGCGTGTGCCGCAAGAGGTTCACGACGCACGCATTCGACACCGGGTCGTCGATCGTCGCGTACAGGTGCGCGACGGTACCGTCGGGGTCGATATCGAAGTGGAGGATCTGCGCGTCGCTGCGCTTCTTGATGCACTTGATCAGCGAAGGCTCGATCGCCTTCATCGTCGCTTCGATCGCGTCGCCGGAGACCGGACCGAACTTGTATCCGTGCGCGCTCGTCTCGACGGCGTACTGGACCGGTTTGGCCGTCTTGTCGGTGACAGCGGCGGAGCCCGGCCCGCCGCCGACGGTCTGCGCCTCGAGGTCGTGAGCTTGCTCGACGACCTCGTCGACGTACTTGTCGCTCAACATCAACGCCTCCGGCGCCTTGCCAGGGACGACCCCATACGTCGTACCGGGCTGGACGACGACGGTCTGGCCCGCGCCGCTGAGCTTGGCCTGGCCTTCGTAAACGCTGACGGTGACGAGCGCCACCGCCGCCGACGTCAACGCTGCTGCACCGATCACACGCGCATCTGTAAGGTTCATGCGAGTCTCCACGCGAAGGGTTGCGTTCGAAGCTTCGATCGATGCCACCGCGGCACCGACGTCGAGGAAGAGGTGCGGCTTGTCGACGCGCCACGTGATGGCGCCGCTGTGCTGCTGGACGTGGATCGTGTTGCCGGCGATCTGCCAGCTGACGTTCGCACCCGGATCGACGTTCGACAGCACGCCGGGCAGCGATAGCTGTTGCGGCACGGTCGCGACCATCGTGCCGGTGCCGGGCGCTCCACGTGGTTCCGGAGACCGAGTCAGCACGATGACAGCGATCACCGTTGCGAGCGTCGCGACGAGCCCACCTGCCCACCAGAACACGCGTCGCGTGCGCTGCCGGTGGTGTGCTGCAACCGCGACCGCATCCGTCGCCTTCACGCGCGCGACCACGCGATCGGCGAGGCCGGTCGGCGCTGTCGGTGCCGCCCACGCGGAGAAATCCAGCTCGTCGTCATCCATGGCGGTCTCCCAGCTCCGGCAGCGCGGTCACGAGGTGCGCGCGCAAGGCGGCGCGTGCGCGCGACAACCGCGACTTCACGGTGCCGAGCTCGATCGAGAGCGCCGTCGCGATCTCGGCGTAGTCGAGCTCGTGATATTCGCGGAGCACGAGCACCGCGCGATGCTCGTCGTCGAGCGCGGCTATCCCCGCCTCGATCGCACCGCCGAGGCGCTTGCGCTCGACACTCTGATCCGCCGACTCGGCGTGCGCGAGCGGCTCGATGCCGAGCGCGTCGGCATCGGGCCGGCGTAATTCGTTGAGCGCGACGCGCGTCGCGATCGTCAGGATCCAGGTCGACAGCTTCGCGCTGCCGATCGGATCGAACTTCGGTAACGCGCGAACCACCCGCACGAATGTCTCCTGCGCGAGATCGGGCGCGCGATGCTGCGCGCGGCCGGCGAGCAAGCGCCACACGAGCGCGTAGACGCGATCTTGATAGAGCAAGATCAGATCGCGCCACGCTCGTTCTTCACCGCGCTGGGCACGGCGCAACGCGAGCTCGTCGAGCTCCGTGGCGGCCGGTGTGGCGGCGAGCGCGTGCATGCCTACCCCCTATCACCCGCGACGCGCGAAAAGGTTCCGAGCTATTTCGTGAACGCGTAACGAATCGACACCGGCGAGTCAGCTGCCGGGAATTGCAGGTGACGCACCGCGTGAGCGATGCAGCGCGACGCGCGGTTCGGCCGCTCCGGCCGATGCGTGACGCGCGTGACGTGACCATCGGCGGCGATGTCGACGAGCATCTCGATTCGCGACTCGTCGCCGAAGCAGCTCGTGAGCTCCGCGCTCTCGAACACCGGCGTGTACGGGTCGACCTCGTGATTCGCGATCAAGGTCTGATCGACGGTCTCGACCTTCGACTCGATCCGTTCGCCGCCCGAACAGTGCGTGCGATGGAAGTCGACGCGTGCCGGGATCGTGGTGCGGTCCTGGTGCGGCCCGGGCGCCAGCGCGAAGCCGGTGGCTGCAGCCACGAGGAGGAGCGCGCCGAAACCCAAGCGGGGACTGAACCTCGGACTGACCCAGCTTTCCGCGAACTGCATGACCTCGATAGTGCCATGTACGCCGCGCGCCGGATCGCGAAATCACTCGAGGCCGCGGAGCAACGCATCACGCACGGCGTCGTAACGCTCGGGCAGCTCCACAGGTACGTTGCGGTACGCAGGTCGCGGGACCTCGGCGAGCTTACCCTCGTGATAGCCGACCTTGAAATCGGCAAACTTGAGCCCGCTCGCGGTCGAGATCACGACGGCGCGCTGGTCGCGTGTCACTTCACCGCGCGCAGCGAGCTTCTCGAGCGCCGCGAGCGCGACGCCGGTGTGGGGGCAGGTGAACAGACCGTGACGATCCGCGCGCGCCGACGCATCGGCGAGCTCGGACTCGGTCGCCTGCTCGACGACGCCGTCGAACGCGCGCAAGGCCCGCACCGCCTTCGCGAAGCTGACCGGATTGCCGATCTGGATCGCAGATGCGAGCGTCGTCTTCGCCTTGACCGCGGCGAGCGGCGCCCAGCCATCGCGATAGCTCGCGTACAGCGGGCTCGCGTGCGCCGCTTGCGCCACGCAGATCCGCGGGCGGCGATCGATGAGGCCGAGCGCGAGCAACATCTCGAACCCGGCGCCGAGCGCCGACACGTTGCCGAGGTTGCCGCCGGGGATCACGACCCAGTCCGGAACTTCCCAGCCGAGCTGTTGTGCGAGCTCGATCGCGACGGTCTTCTGCCCTTCGAGCCGCAGCGAGTTCATCGAGTTCGCGAGGTATACGCCTTCACGATCGGCGAGCTCCTGGACGAGCCGCATGCAGCCGTCGAAGTCGGTGTCGATCGCGAGCACGAGCGCGCCCATCGCCAGCGGCTGGACGAGCTGCGCCGTCGAGATCTTGCCGCGCGGCAGGATGACGACCGCGCGGATGGCGGCGGCCGCCGCGTACGCCGCGAGCGCCGCGGACGTATCACCGGTCGACGCGCACGCGATCGCGCGAATCGGCTGACCGTTACCGATCATCTGCTTCACCATCGACACGAGGACCGTCATGCCCAGGTCCTTGAACGAACCCGAGTGCGACGTGCCGCACTGCTTGACGCGGACGTCGCGAAGGCCGAGCTCGGCCGCGTAGCGCGGCACGCGCGTGAGGTGGGTGACACCTTCGGCCATCGACACGATGTTGTCGGTGCGCAGCTGGGGCGCGACCCACTCGTGCTTGCCCCACACGCCGCTGCCCCACGGTTCGTCGACGGAGCGCCAGCGCTCCCCGAACAGTTGCTTCCAGTCGCCAGCGCTCCGCTCGCGCAGCGCTGCCATGTCGTGGACGACCTCGAGCAAGTTGCCGCAGCTCGGGCAGCGATAGATCACTTGCTCGAGCGGGTAGCTCCCGGCGCAGCCGGCGATACAACGAAACGTAGCCGATGGCGCCATCACGTCTTCGGCTTCGCCCGGATGATGACTTGGTTGTCCTTGACGACGATCGAGAAGTCGACGCCCTTCGCTTTGTACTGCTCCATGATCTTGGGAGCCTGCGCGTTGATCGTCTTGAGCAGCTTGTTGTGCTCGCCGGGACCGATCTTCTCGCCGACCATCTCCTTGGCCCTGACGTACTTCGCGTAGAGCGCGTTGACATCGGCGTCGGTCATGCCGGGCGGCGGTTTCTGCGGTGCCGCGAGTGGTGGCCGCGCGCCGGTGCCGGGTTTGATCGGCACGCCGGCAGCGGGCGTGCGAGCGCTCGCCGGGGTCCGGGTCACGATCACCTCGTCGCCGGGAATCGCGGGCACCCCCGCCGCCGGCGTGGTGCGCGCGGCTGCCGGCGCCGGGCGTGGGATCGCCTGGTGCGGGCCGGTCATGTCGCTCGGAATTGTGGCGCTCGGACCGGTGCCCGATCGTGCGATCGCCGGCTGGCCACCCATCCCAGGCGGGCGCGGGATAGGAGGCTGTCCATCCGTACCCGGCGGGCGCGGGATCGCGGGGATGCCCGCGCTCGGCGTCGCCGACGAGCCAGGAATCCGCGGCACGGCGCCGGTCTGCGGGATCACGGGCACGACGCCGGTGACGTTTGACCTGGGAATCGCCGGCACGCCCTGCACCGGCGTCGCCTTGCGCGGAAACGGGCCCTGCAGCTGCTCGACCTGCACGGGGCCGCGCGCCGCCGCCGCGCCCGGTGCGATCGGATTCGGCCGCGAATTTTGCGACGCCATGCTCGAGCCCGTCACGGTCTTCGCGCGTGCGGACGGCTGTGCAGTGATCGGCGTCGGCACGGCGGCCCGGCTCACCGGAACGTTCGGATTTGTCGGCTCCTCGTTATCGAGGTTCGTGTCGGGGCGCTTGATCGACGGGATCGCGCCGGTCGCGCGGGTCGGCACGGGCGGCGGACCCGGGCGCGGGATCACCGGAGACGAAGCGCGCGCGGTCGGCGTAGCCGGCTCCGTCGCCGCGCGCTTCAGATCGTTGCGCGTGATCGGACGCGGCCGGTCGGGGTCGTCGTAGGACGGCGGCATCGATGTCGTGCGGCCCCGATTGGCCGGCTGGCGCGTCTGACCGCGGCCTCGCGGCGGTGTCGCCGTCCGCGCGGCCGCCGGTTTGTCATCATCCTTTTGCTCGACGTCGGCGAAGAACGCGTCGATATCGAAATCGTCGTCGTTCGTCAGGAGGTGCGCGCCGTCGGTGCTCTTGAGCTTGCGACGAACCTCCGTCGGCTCTTTGATCATCGCGATGAAGTCGCTGTCGGCCTCGGGCGGCTCGGCGGCTTCGGCGGCCGCGACTTGCACCTGGTTATGGCGGCGTGCGATCGCCAACGCCTGCTCGCGGTCGCGGAGCACCTGATCGCGCATCCGCTTCGGCATCTTCGCGAGGATCTCGTTTGGGATATCGGCGCCGGAGCGCGCGGCATCGCGGCCGACCTTCGACAGCTGGCGCGCATACGTGCCGTTCTCGATCTGGCGCAGCGTGCGCCGCCAGTACGAGTTATACGAGCCGAACTTCTGCTGGAGGGTCGCGAGCCGATAGCGCAGGCCCGTGTTGCGCAGCTGCATCTGGGCGAGGTCGCGGAGCTTGCGCTCGATATCGTTATGGATGAACGACGGCGCCTGCTTCTGGATCCCCAGGAAGTACTGCTCGTACAGCGTCTTGAGGCGATCCATGGTCTTGTCGACCGTGTCGAGAAGCTCCTCGACATCGGTCTCCCCTCTGACCTGCTTGGAAGCCACCTGGGATCAGGATAGCAGCTCTGCTATAGCGTCGGTCGCCCGGTCGTGTCGGTCATCTATTTCCTCGTCCTCGTCGGCGTGCTCGTGGTCATCCACGAGCTCGGTCACTTTGTCGCGGCCAAGCTCCTGGACGTCAAAGTCCTCCGATTCTCGTTCGGCTACGGCCGCCCGCTCCTGCGGGCGCAGCTCGGGGAGACCGAGTACCAGATCGCGGTATTTCCGATCGGCGGCTACGTGCGGATCCTCGGCATCGAGGGCCAGGCCGACGACGAAGCTACGAATAACGCCGACGTCGGACGCAGCTTCGCGAGCCGGCCGATCTGGCAGCGGCTGGTGATCATCCTCGCGGGACCGGCGGCGAATCTCGTACTGCCGATCGTCATCTACTTCGCGTTCTACGCCGGCCACACGATGGTCGGCGCGCCGGTGATCGGCGACGTCCTCGACAACGGCGTCGCCCAGCGCGCGGGCCTCGAATCGGGCGACCGCGTCGTCGAGATCGACGGCAGCGCGATCCGCTACTGGGAGGATATCGAGCACCTCGTCCAGTCGGCACCGGGCAAGGAGCTCCACGTCCGCGTCTCGCGCAACGGCAAGGCGTTCGAGCGCTACCTCACGCCGATCGACGAGACCGTGTGGTCGAAGGATCGCGACGGCAAGTCGTCGTTGCAGGGCCGCGTCGGCATCACCCACGCGCCGTTCGTGCCGCTGGTCGGCGTGATCGACGCGCAATCCCCGGCGGCGCGCGCGGGGCTGCGCACCCACGACTTGGTGATCTCGATCGACGGCCAGGCGGTGCGCAACTGGAGCGATGTCCAGCATCACCTCGGCAAGCTCGCGCGGCGAGCGAGCCTGGTCTATCTGCGCGGCAGCGAGCTACCGGGGATTCCGGCGGTCGAGCTGCTCGCACCGGGGTTCGCCGACCTCGTGCCGGATTCGCAGATCGATCCGACGCTGAAGCGCACGACCTATACGGGCGTCGAGCATGCGGAGATGTTCGTCGCGCGCGTCGATCCGGGCTCGCCGGCGGATGGCGCGGGCCTCAAGCCGGGAGACTTGATCGTGTCGCTCGACGACAAGCCAGTCGCCCACTGGATCGATCTCGATCAACGGCTGCAGGCGGAGCCGACGAAGACGTTCAAGGTGACGTGGAAGCGTGCGGCGGCGGGTGGCAAGACCGATACGCTGACGGCAGAGCTCACCCAGGTCTGGCGCAAGGAGCTCGACGAGTACGATCACACGGTCACCCGTCTCGTATTCGGCGCGCACAACGATGTCGATCGAGGAAGCGGCGCGATGACGCCGATCGAGGGTCGATTCAGCTTCGCGTTCGGCAAGGCGCTCGAGCGTACGGGTGACACGATCCGCACGATGGTGACCGGGTTCTTCCAGATCCTCGGTGGCGACAAGCCGAGCGAGGCGCTCGGTGGGCCGCTCGAGGTCTACAAGATCGCGAAGGTCTCGGGCGATCAGGGCTGGGAGACGTTCTGGCTGATGATCGCGCTGATCAGCATCAACCTCGG
>JBDUAS010000451.1:0-4303 GCA_040004535.1 Deltaproteobacteria bacterium | reverse complement strand
GCAAGCGTGGGTCGCCGAGGCGCGCGCCGAGATCGATGCATCGCGCCTGATGGTGCTCCACGCCGCGTGGACGATCGAGAAGAAGGGCTTCCAGGCCGCGCGTGACCAGGTGTCGGCGATCAAGTTCTATGTCGCCGGCGTGATGATGCAGTTGATCGATCGTGCGGTGCAGCTGCACGGCGCGCTCGGCATCTCGAGTGACACCGTGCTCGGCCATTACTACGTCCACGAGCGCGGCGCGCGGATCTACGACGGTCCGGACGAGGTCCACAAGATGGTCCTCGCGAAGCGGATCCTCGCGAGGTACACGTGAGCGATGTCGCCGAGGATATTGCTCGGCCGGTGCGCAGTGGCGAGGAGCTCGATCTCGCACAGCTCGGCGCGTATCTGGCGCGCGAGCTAGGCGTTGCCGACACCACGACGCTGTTCGTCGAGCAGTTCCCCGGTGGCCACTCGAACCTGACGTATCTCGTGCGTCACGGCGAGCACGAGTACGTGCTGCGCCGCCCGCCGTTCGGCAGCAAGGTCAAGTCCGCGCACGACATGGGCCGCGAGGTCGCGGTGCTGTCGAAGCTCGCGCCGGTCTACGGCCGCGCACCGAAGGTGATCGCGTACGAAGCGACCGGCGACGTGCTCGGCGCGCCGTTCTATCTGATGGAGCGGCGGCGCGGCGTGATCCTACGCAAGGACGCGCCGACCGATCCGGCCGTCATCGAGCGGATCTGCAACTTGCTCGTCGATGCGCTCGTCGATCTGCATGCGGTCGATTACACCGCCGCGGGTCTCGGCGAGTTTGGCAAGCCGGCGGGCTACATCGAGCGCCAGGTCAAGGGCTGGATCGAGCGCTACGCCGGGTCACAGACCGACGACATCGCCGCGATGGCGAGTGCGGGCACGTGGCTCGCGGCGAACATGCCGGCCGAGGGCGCGCCCGCGTTGATCCACAACGACTTCAAGTTTGACAACGTGATCTTCGATCCCGCGCTCGAGAAGATCACCGGCGTGCTCGACTGGGAGATGGCCACGATCGGCGATCCACTCATGGATTTCGGCACCGCGCTGTCCTACTGGGCGCAAGCGGATGATGGCGGCGTGTTCCAGTCCGGCTTGTTCGGGATCACGACGAAGCCCGGCATGCCGCCGCGTACCCAGATCGCCGCGCGCTACCTCGAACGATCCGGGCGGCGGACCGATTCTCTGGTGTTCTTCTACGCGTTCGGGCTCTACAAGACCGCGGTGATCTTGCAGCAGATCTATTACCGGTTCGCGAAGGGACTCACGACCGATCAACGGTTCGCACCGTTCATCATGATCGTGCGCGCGATCGCAGATCAGGCGCAGCGCGCGATCGACCGCGGATCGATCTAGTCTTCTTCCTCGGGCGGCATGTCGGCGAGGATCCGATACAGGTTGCGGCGGACCTCGGTGAGCAGCGCCTTGGCCTCGTCGACCTGCTTCGGCGTGCCGGTCTTCGCGACCTGCGCCGCTGCACCCGCGATCTGGCGGAACTGATTCATCAGCTCCCACCGCGGATCGGCGCCGGCTTCTTCGTCCGGCGTCCAGTCGGCCTCGAGCTCGTCGCGGTTGTCGTCGACATAGCGCTTGCCCTTCGTGCTCAGCTTGTAGCTCTTGCTACCCTGCTGGCCGGGCTTCGCCTCCTCCGTCTCGACGAGGCCTTCGTCCTCGAGCTGCTGCAGCGTCGGATAGATCGAGCCGGAGCTCGGCTTCCACGCGCCGTGCGAGCGCAGCTCGATCGCTTGCATGATCTGGTAGCCATTCATCGGCTGCTCTGCAAGCAACGTCAGGATCGCCGAGCGGACGTTGCCGCGGCGCGCGCGCGAGCGACCGAACATCTGCCCGAACATCTGGCCCCAATGCGGGCCTCCCCAGCCGGGACCGCCGGGACCGGGTCCCCAGCCACCGCCAGGACCTCCGTGAGGTGGGCCACGCCACGGACCACCCGGAGGCGGGGGGCCCCTGCGGGGCGGTCGACCGGGACCGCGGCGTCCAGCTGCCATGTCGTCATCATGTTCGAAGTGGGGGCGCGGGTCGAACCAGCGAGGAAACATATCGTCATTCTCCATCATGTCACATCGTGTCGTGACATATTAACGATATGTCGTTATCGCTGGATGTCAACGACCGATCGGCAACCGCGCAGGATCTCAGCGCATCTCGACGACCCAAGCGCCGTGCTCGGTGTCGTCCTTGATCTCGATCCGCGGGTCGTCCTCGTGGAACAGCAGCTCCTTGCTGTCCTCGATCTCCTTCGGCTCGCCCCACTTCTTCTTGAACAGCTCGAGCAGCGTGTCGCGCGCCTCGGGGTGCGGCTTGTACGGCAACGAGAAGCTGAGCGCGTGGATCTTGCCGTTCGCGGTCGACAGCGCGATCCGGGTCGCGGCGCGCTCCCACTCCGTCGGCAGCAACAGGATCGCGAGCTCCTTGCCGGGCGCGAGGTTGTCCGCGTAGGTCCGCTTCACCTCGTCGGTGGGACGGCCGAGGATCGGCGCGGGCAAGCCATCGAGCGAATCGGGCTGGTCGCCGAGCAAGTGCGACGCCGGCAGAAAATTGTCGTACGCGAGATCGTGGCTGTAGCCGAGCGCATCGCGCAGCGTCGCGCGCCAGCCGGTGTTCGGATCGGGCCACACCAGCACCGTGTGACCGAGCTCGCTCGCCTTCCAGCCCTCGCTCCACGCCTCGGCGATCAGATCCTCGGCGTGCGGCGGCAGGTTGAGATAGATCGAGCGCACCGTGCCGAGCTTGTCGTCGATCGTGACGAACTCGCGCACACCGTCGACGCTCGTCGGAATGCCGGTGCGGCTCGCGATGATGTTCGGTACGAGCGCGCGTGCGTCGGCGAGCTTCATGCCGGTGCGGAGCTTCGCGAGATCGCCGGGTGGGATCACGTGGCTGCCGAAGAAGTCCGACGTCAGCACGTGATACGGCGAGTACTCGACGAGGCAGTTGCGCTCGAGGCAGTCGAGCTTGACCTTCCAGCCGGTCGATTCACTGGCCCACGTGACCTCGGGTTGGCCGAGGGAATCGTGTGCGATCTGCGGTGGGCCCCACGCGTGCGTCAACAGCTCGCGCGCACCGTGACCTTGCACGATCGCGACGATGCCCGAGACCGTGCCGCCGTCGAGCCGCACGGTGAGCGCGACGTCGCTGACGTTGGTATCGAGGACGAGCTCGTCGCGCACGCCCTTGCGGTCGGGCACGTGAAGGCCGGGCACGAGCCGGATCGCTTCGTCGGCGCTCATGCCCGGCTGGACCCACATCAACCCGCGCGGCGGTTCGATCGTGGTGCCGAAGAAGTCGGTCGTCGCGGCGGGCGCAGAGCTGCACGCAGCAAGCGCGAGCAAGGCGACGAGACGCATCCCCGCTAGCGTTGCTCAGCGGACGAGCGCGCGCAAGGCGTCGGCGACGATCGTCAGCGCGTTGCGCATCTCGTCGATCGAAAGATATGCGTAGGCGAGCCGAAATCCGTGGAGGTGCGGCGGGCTGCCTTCGGGGCCAGGAACAAATGCGGCGCTCGCATTCGACACGTGGACGCCGCGGCGTGCGAGGTGGGGCTCGAGCACCTCGTACGGCACGGACCGCGGAATCTCCAGCCACAGCGTCGGTCCGCCGCCCGGACGAGTCCACCGTACGCCGTCTGGCATCAGCTCGTCGAGCGCTTGCAGGCACGCGGCGTAGCGCGCGTCGAGCTCCTTCTGGAGCTGCGCGAGGTGAGTGTCGTAGTACCCGCGTTCGAGGAACTCGGCGACCACCGCCTCGGTCAACCACGCGTTGCCGAGCGTCGACAGCCGCTTCATCGCGACCAGTGTCGGCACGATCGCGGGCGATGCCGCGATGAAGCCGACGCGCAGCGACGGCAGCAGCTTCTTCGTGAACGAGTTGACGTACAGCACGTCCTTGCCGCCGAGCATCCGCAGCATCGGCCGGTACTCACCGTCGGACAGCATGTCGGAGCCCCAATCGTCCTCGAGGATCGCGACGCCATGACGCGCGCACAGCTCGAGCACGCCGCGCAGCTCCGCGCTCGTGTACGAGTAGCCGGTCGGGTTGTGAAACGCCGAGATCAAGTACGCGAGCGCGGGCTTCGCCGATAGCGCGCGATCCCACTGGTCGAGGTCGATGCCGACGAACGGATCGAGGTGCAAGCCCACGAGCTCGTGACCGAGCGTCTCGAACAACAGCTTCGCGTAGGCGTAGACCGGCGACTCGACCGCGATCCGCTTGGTCGCGAGCGAGCGCGCGACGATGTCGAGCGACTGCTGCGAGCCGGTCGTGATGATCACCT
>JBDUAS010000186.1:0-14636 GCA_040004535.1 Deltaproteobacteria bacterium | reverse complement strand
AGCTGATGGTGCTCGAGCCGGGTGACTCGAGCTACAAGCTGTTCCACGGCGCGGTCTGGCTCGAGCTCGACAAGGCCTCGGTCAATTACCGGTGGGGTGGCTTGCAGTGCAAGGGCCGCGAGCTGAGCGACACGAGCATCCAGTTGCTGTTCGCGGCGTTCCGCGCCGAGTACCAGGTCAAGCTCGAGTACGTGCTCGCCGATTATCAGAGCAAGCAGTATCGCTGCGTGACCGGCTTCACGATCTCGAAGAGCTAGTCAGTGCTTCGCGAGCCAGCCGACGATCGCGGCGACCGTCGCTTCGTCGAGGCCGCGATCGGGTGAGTTGTACGCGCTCTCGAGCGCCGCCATGTTCGCGCGCAGCTCGTCGAGAGATTTGGTCTCGTGCTTCAGCACGTGATCGGCCTCGGGCGCGAGGAACATCGTGACGTCCTTGTTCGCCTTCGCGGCAGTCGCGAGCAGCTGCGGATCGATCTTTGGATCGACCTGGACGTCCTTCTCGCCGTTGTAGATGAAGATCGGCACCGTGATCTTCGCGATGCCGGCGAGCGGGTCGGCGGCCAGCAGGCCGCGCGCGAGCGTCGCCGACGCGGGTGCGGTCAGCGAGCCGAGCAACTGCTGCAATCCCGGGATCGGCGTCGCAGTTTTCGGATCGATCGTCTTGCCCGCGATGAAGTCGTCCATCGCGGTACGAAATGGTGCGATCAGCGGCTCGGCCTGGCCCGGTGCCGCGCGCTCGATCTGGGTCGTGATCTGCGCGATCAAGATGTCGCGCAGCGTGCGGCCGGTCGTCGACAGCAGCAGCACACCGGCGAGCGCGTTGCCCTCGGAGTCCGCGGTCCGGATCGCGTGGAGCCCACCTTCGCTGTGACCCGCGATGTAGACGTGCGAGGCATCGACCTCGGGGCGCGATCGCGCATACGCGAGCGCGGCGCGGGCCTCGGTGACGTAGATGTCGAGCGTCTGACCGTCGAGCTTCGTCGTGTTCGCAGCGACGCCGGCCTTGTCGAATCGAATGACGACCGCGCCGTGCGACGCGAGCGCCTCGGCGAGCAGCTTGCCGCTGCCGTTCTTTGTCGTGATCAGCGGGCTGTTCCAGTCGCGGTCGGTGGGCCCGCTGCCTTGGAACAACACGATCGCGGGGAACTTGCCCGCCTTGCCGGGCTTCACGAGCGTGCCCGGCACGTGATCGCCGAACACGATCTCTTCGGCCTGCGTCGGCAGGTGCGCCGCCGGATCGATCGCGCTCGGAGAGGGCGTCGGTACGGGCTCGCTGGCCGGTGGGGTGGCGCTGCCGCACGCGCTCGCGGTGACGAGCGCGATGGCGAGCGCCGCGCGCTTCACGATCCGCTGCCGCTGCCGGCCGCGGGTGCCGCGGGCGCCGCGCCCGGCTTGATCTGGTCGGGCCCGATCAGGTCGTGTGCGCCCTTCGCACACCTCCCGATCAGATCGTTGTCGACCATGCTCGGACCACCGCGGACCTGGAAGATGCACTTCGTATCGTCGTCGAAGAACCGGTAACGGTTGACGTCGTCCTCGCCGGTGGCGACGACGAGGACGCAGGCCGCGAAGCCGAGTCCGTTATCGATCTTCTCCTTCATCTCGGCGCACTTCTTCACGAACCGATCGGGGTCTTCGATCGTCCAGCAGAACGTCGAGATGTTGCAGAGCTCGTCACCGGGCAGCACGCCGAGCCGCCCGCTCTTCTTGAGCGCCGCCTTCTGCTCGGCCTCGCTCAGGTGCTTGCCGCCGCGCAGGAGCGAGCAGCTCGCCGCTGCCTCGGGCTCCGACTTCGACGGCGCGACCGTGATCGGGTCTTTCTCGCCGAGGATCTGCTGGAACTTGGAGGTATCGATCACCGCGGCGCAGTCGAGCTTCGCGCGGCCCGGTACCGGTGGATTGATCACCTTCGGGACGGCCCCGGGCTCCTTGGCCTTCGCCTCGAGCTCGGCTTGGGCCTGCTTTTTCGCCTCTTCGGCACCGGCGTTTTCGCCCTTCTTGCAGGCATGAAGGCCGAGCGCCACCACCAGGATCGCGACTGTCGTCCGCATCGCGGCGAAACTAACACGGCTGTTGGCCGAGTACCTGGACCTTGCTAAGTTCCACGCCTTCGCGCCCATAGCTCAGTTGGATCAGAGCAAGCGGCTTCTACCCGCTAGGTCGCAGGTTCGAGTCCTGCTGGGCGTACGAGTGTTATCGTCGGGGTATGACCAGACGGGGCAAGCGAAAGGCGGCGCCTGCGATCGTGCCGAGGTTCTTGAAGGGCGCCGTGACGATCGGAGCCATCCCCGCGATCGTCGCGGCCTGCGGTCAGTCGCACCGACAGGTCCAGCCCGTCGTCGCGTACATGGCGGCGCCACCCGCGCCTCCGGACGAAGCGAGCGTCACGCCGAATCCGCCGCCGCCGGTCGTCGCCGCGTATCAGCAGCGCGAGCTCCAGCCCGTCGTCGCAGCGTACGCGGTCGATGCCCAGCCGGTCGCGCCTCCGATCGACGCTGGCGTCGATGCGCCGAAGAAGAAGTTGAAGACCAAGGTCAATCCACCGCCGCCGCCGCCGCCGGTCGTGGCCGCGATGATGCCTCGTGACACCGCGGTGCCGAAGACCAAGCCATGACGAGCTTCGCGCAGGATGGACGGCTGCGCAGGACGCTCACCGCCACCCCGCTCGCCCGCCGCCTCGAGCGCGGAGCAGCTCGTGATGTCGACGTTTCGGGCTTCGTACGCCGCGGATATCCAGTGGCGGCACGGCGCGCCGCCGCGATCGCGCAGAGCTCGCTCGCGGTCGGCGAATGGATGGCGGTCGATCTGTTCGCGCGGCTGACCGCGGCGCTGACCCTCGCGCGCGCGCCGATCGATCTGGTCTCGGCGGCGGCGAAGGTCCCGACCGATGAAGTGCGGCATGCCGATCTCGCGATGCGGATGGCCGCGGCGCTGACCGACGAGGAAGTCCATCAGCCACCCGTCGACGCCGAACGCCACACGTATCTCTCGGCGCCGATGCCGATCGAAGAGCTCGACTACGCGATGCTCGAGATGCCGGCGATCGGCGAGACGCTCGCGTGTGCATTGCTGTCGGCCTCGCGAGACGGCGCGAAGGATCCGGTCCTGCGCGACGTGTTCTCGTCGCTGTTGCGCGATGAAGTCAACCACGCGCGGCTCGGCTGGTACTACCTCGCGTGGCGAACCAAGCACTGGACTGCCGCGGAGCGCCAGCGCGTCGCCGATCGCGCAGGAAACTTCGTCGCGCACGTCGAGGTGATGTTCGCGCACGGACGTGATGCACCACGCGGCAGCAAGCAAGCGGCGCGGGCACTCGGCGTGCTCGACACGCCGACCCAGCGGGCGGCGATCCGCAGGATCATGGAGCAGGAGATCGTGCCCGGTCTCGACGGCCTCGGTCTCGGTGCATCGCACGCGTGGCGGGTGCGCAAGCGCATCGCGAGCTAGGCGTGGTCCTCGATCTCGAGCCGCTGCCCCGCGACCTGTCGCCGCGCGTACGTGCCGAGCTCCGGCACGATCTGGTCGCGCTGCTGCGCTTTCACGCGCGGCTCGGACGGTTTCCCCGCGTGCGTGGGCCCCGCGCGACGCCGATCGTCGCGGTCTACGCCGGTGGCGTGCTGCGCGGTTGTGCGGTGTGGCGCGGCGGAGGCACCGGCGGCGAGCGGCTCGCGCGCGGGTTTCTCGCGGCGACGGCCTCCCTCTCCGGCGACGAGCCCCTGGCGGCGCAGGTGTTCTACGCGCGCGACCTGCGCTGGTTGCGCGATCCGGCGGAGCTCGACGTCGGCCGCGAAGGTCTTGCGGCCGTAACTCGCGCCGCGCCGCCGGTCCTGCTGATGCCACAGGTCGCGCGCGATCATCGTGTCGACGGTGCCGGCATGGCCGCATTGCTCGAGGCGAAGGCCGGGGGCTTGCCCCGCGACGTGCGGCTCGTCGCCTGGACGGTCGACTCCGTCACCGCCCGAACCGACCAGATCGAAACGGCCTCTGCACGCGCAGCCGCGCGCACCGGTGCCGACGCGATCGATTATGCAGCCGCATGGCTCGCGCGGATGATCGACGCACGCGGGCAGGTCGCATTCGCGATCGATGCGCGCAACCGCGTGCTCCAGCCGAGCGGGCCGTTGTGGCACGCTCGCAGCGCGATCGCGATCGAGGCGCTCGCGGCACATGGTGGTTACACCGCCGCCGTCGCGCGAGCGCGGCGCTGGCTCGGTGGCGCGATCGACCGCGCGCTCGCGGGTAAGCGCGTCGAAGCATGGCCCGAGGATCGCGCGACCGTGATCGGCACCGTCGCGCTCGCGTGTCTTGGCGGCGTGCACGCTCGCGATCGCCTCGAGTCGCTCGTCGCCGGCTGGCGCGGGCTCGCACGGTCACCGGCGTGGCCATGGCATGCCGGTCAGGTCGCATGCGCGCTCGGCCGCGCCACGCCGCCGGCGCTGTGGGCGTGGTGCATCGCGGATCTCTCGCGCCATCCGTTCGCGCCGTATACCGCGCTCGCCGCGCGGATCATCGGCGACGACCGCGCGCTTCGCCTCGCGACCGCGGCACTCGTACCGTTCATTCGCCACGCTCGGCCGTTTCAGGGCGGCGCGTCCGCCACGACGATTCCCGAGACCGCGCTGACCGCCGTGGCCGCGCACGCGCTCGCGGGTACGCGCCATGCGGTCGATGCGCTCGGATTCGTGCGCGCGCGCCAGCTCCTTCCTGGCCGCATCCCGGCGGCACTCGATCCGACGCTCGCGCTCGGTGCGTTCGCCGCGACGCCGGTCGACGACACGCTCCGCGCCGACATCACCGGGCACGCGCTGCTCGCGTTGCGCGCAGCTCGCCGGCCGTGAGGTTCATGGCCCGGCGCAGCAGCGCACTCATTCGCGACGCGTTGCCGAACCCGACCTCCAGCGCGATCGTGTCGATCTTCAGGTCGGTATGGACGAGCAGCGCCTCGGCGGCGGTGATCCGAACTCCGCGGAGCTCGTCGCTGAACGAGGTCTCGAGCCGGTGGAGCTCGCGCTGCAGCGTCCGGGTCGACATCCCGAGCGCGGTCGCGCAGCCATCGATCGTCGCGCCGTTGAGATCGGTCGCGAGCTGCGCGCGCAGCCGGCCGATCAGCGCGGAGGGCGCGCGGGTCGCCGCTGCGATCGCGCTCGCCGCGGCGTGCGAGACCGCGGCCAGCGGATGATCGACGAACGCGAGCGCGCTCTCCAGATCATGGTCGATGTGCAGCGCGTGCTCGACGCCGGCCAGGGGCAGCGTGCCCGACATCATCATCCCCGTCAGGCCCGGCGGCACGAGCAGCGCCTGGCGCTGGAGTCCACCTGCCCAGCTCGCGACACGCGCGCGTGCAGCCGCCGCGAACCCGAGCAAGATATCGGCGTCGGCGCGCTCGATCTCGCGAAGGTCGCTGATCACGCGGCGCGCCGGCGCGATGTCGCGATGGTGGATGAACTCGCCGATCTTCATCATGTCGGCGATCACTTGCGGCTCGAGCACGCCCCACAACAGCGAGCCTTGGAGAGCCGGCGCGGCGCACCAGATCGCAAAGGTCGGCCGCACGATGCAGCGACCGATCGGCGCCGCCACGAACTCGGCGACATCGTAGGTCGGCACGAGCGGCGCGCGCGAGTCGATCTCGATCGAGCTCGCGAGCGCCGAGTGAACCACCGTTTCTAGACCCCGCGGTACGACGTGACGTCCGCGGAACGAACGCGTTGAGAGCACCACCGCTCCTTAGAGGGAGGCTTACCCCACGAGTCGCACGCCGACTAGCACCACGCTGCGCGACTGGATGGAGATACCGCACGAGTGGCGTGACGTCGTCGACCTGTTCATCGGGTTCGGTCGCGGACTCGCTCGCGTTCATGCGCGCGGGCTCGTGCATCGCGACGTCAACCCGTCCGGCGGTCGCGCCGATGCGCGCGCCGATCAGTACGCGTTCTGCGTCTCGCTGTACGAAGCACTCGGTGGGCGCCGATCGGTGGACGCAGGGGCCGAGCTCGCGGCGCCCCGCGCGCTGCGCGAGATCCTGGCGCGCGGGCTCGCACCGCGTCCGACCGCGCGGTTCGCTTCGATCAGCGCGCTACTCTCGGCACTCTCTCGAGCTCGCCGATGAGCGAGCCCGATCCGCCCATCTCCTTCGGCAGATCGTGTTGCTTCGGCAGTGCGTCGTCGCTCGCCAGCACGGTCTCCGCATAGTTCACGTGCACGCCGGGCTCGAACGCGAAGTCGCGTAGCACGGCCGCGTAGACGTCGAACAGCTCCCAGTGCGGGTGCTCGGTGAACACGTGGCCGCCGCACGCGGTGCACCACGTGCGCTTGCTCCGCTCGGTCTTCGCGTACGACGCGAGCAGGTGCGAGCCACGCGTGACCTTCACCGCTTCGGGCTTCCACAGCGTGAACGCGTTCACGGGACCAGCCGACCAGCGGCGGCACGAATCACAGTGGCAATAACCCATCGCGACCGGCGCACCGGTCACGACGAGCTCGATAGCGCCACAGAAACAACTCCCTCGATGTCTCGACTTGTCAGTCATGCGCCCACCGTAGCGACGCGACCGCGAGACTCGAACGCCAAGTCACGACGTCTTCGCGCCACGCGCAGACCACGCCCTACAACTTCGGCAGGATCGTCAGCGCGAGGACCTTCGCCTTTGCCAGTCCTTTGTCGGGCAGGTGATCGACGACCGGACCGTTGAGCACGAGCAGGAAGCCGCGGTCGCCCTTGCGTACGGAGATCCCGGCGCCCCATAGCGCTTCGTCGCCAACCCCTGTGACGACGCTGGGATGGTGGCCGCTGCTCGTCGCTGCGGCCTTGATGCTGCTCCAGTCGCTGACGGTCAACGACGCTCCGTAGAAGTCGGGGGTCGTGTAATCGCAATTCCCGAGCGCCGCGTTCTCGACGGTCTGCGGCAGCTTCAGCTCGATCGCCGTCTCCGCGTCCGGACGCGCCATGTACTCGCATGGTCTGTGAACCGCGGCAGCGGGGACGCCTGCGGCACCACCTGCGGTCGGGGTGGGCTCGGGTTGCGAGGCGTCATGGCCGCATGCGGCCGCCAACACCAGGATGGGTAGGACTCTCATTCGTTCGCCTCCGTGCAGAGTTTCGCGCCAGGTGGATCGACGCGGACCCAGTTGTGGGTCCACACGTCCTTGGTCTTCACTTCGGCGGTCGCGCCGAGCAGGCTTCCGTTCATCCCGACCTGCGCGGTCAGGTCGGTCAGCGTTCGCGAGCACGCGACGATCGCGCTCGAGCCGGTCCGCGTCACGCCGGTCGAGACGATCAATTGCGCGAACACGTCGGCGCTGGACTTGGTCGCGTTCGACAGCACCGCCGTGCCGAGCGGCGACTTCGAAAGCGCGTCGTACGCCTCGGGCGAGAGATGCGCTTTCGCGAGCTTGTCGATCTGCTTATCGACGGCCGAGATCGCATCGGCCGAAACGCCGAGCACCGGAAAGATCTTGGAGAGGCCGAGCGATAGCTCGAGCCGCGGTGCGGCGACGGCGACCACCATGCCGACCGGAGCGACCGCCGAGAGCCCCGAGTCCTCGACGATCTCGACCGTGCCCTCACCGGTGCTCGTCGCGTTCATCTCGCCGTTCTCGCTCGTGAAGCCGACGCCTCCGTTGTACGTGAGCTTGTAGGACCCCTTCGCGAGCTCGCCGCCACCGGTCAACGCGGGATGGATCAACAGCGCTGCGCTGATCTCGAGAAACACCGGGAGGCCGCCGAGATACTGCGCGAGCGGAATGCTGATCGGCGCGGGGAGCTTGATCTTGTCCTCGGTCGTATACGGACCCGGCGTGTTCTTCGCGACCTCCCACGTGAACGTCATGTCGACGGAGAGGTTCTCGATCGACATCGCCATCGTCGTGCCGCCGGCGATCGCGTGGAGCTGATCCTTGAGGTTGAAGTTGTTGATGTGACCGTGCGCGCCGATCACGGCTTTGAAGCCGTCGCCCGCGTCTTTCATCATGTCGAGATCGAGGTTCAGCTTGTCGCCGACCGGCGTCGCGTTCCACGCCGAGATCTTCCAGCCACCCACCGCGTATGCACCGGCCCCTTTGACCAGGCTGCCGAGAGCATCGCGCGACGCACCGCCTGCGGCGCTCGTATCGGCGTACGCGGTCGACTCGAACACGTCGGTCCACGCGTGGTGCGGCGCGCGCGCGGCGACGATCGTGCCGAACTTGATCGGTGCTTCGACATCGAGATCACCCGCCTGGATCACGTCGGCGAGCGCCGCCGGGTCAGTGATGACGAGCATCAGATTGCCGCTGCGCTCCGCGACCAGGACCTTGCGTGCGATCAAGCCCTTGATGACGAGCACGTCACCGGCCTTCAGCGCCGTGATCTGCGCGTTCGAGACGTCGAACACGAGCCCGTGACCGTTGCTGCTCTCGGCGATCAACGCGGCGGCACCGTCCTTTTGCTCGACCATGTGGACGTTCGGTTGGAACGTCAGGTTCGCTGTTCCAACCGTGCCGTCGGCTCGCGGTGGTGTGTACGCGAGGTCGACTTTACTCGTGGGCGCAGGGCCGCCACTGCCGCCCTTCGTCGGTGAATCGCGATCGTGACCGCAACTTGCCGTGACGAGAATCAGGACCGCGCAAAGCGTTCGCATCGCTCGCAGTACCACGTCGTCGCAAGTGGCCCTCGCAATTCGCTACGCCGCTCGACGGTCGCGTGGAACTACGTACGCCCGAGCGAAGGGACGGGATTACTTCGAGCGGTAGCTGAAGTAGTGCGTGTGGAGCTGGCGCAGAAACCCATTGTCGATCGTGTATCCGGACGCACTGCCGATCACGGCGTCGATGCCGCACTTCGGGCACAGCGCGGTCTGCGCACCGTCGATCCAGGCCTTGATGTCGGCGGTCGCGAAGGTGCGGAAGCAGAAGAAGCACCCGCACAGGGCACTATTGTCGAGCTCGACGCGGTGCTTGCTGGCGCGGGTATAGGCTTCGATACAACGAGCGGCGGTGGTGGCGGCGGTGGTCGTGGTGGTCATGTAAGGCCGACGGGCAACGCCGACGGAGGTTCGGTGTACCACAGGTAGGCCCTGGCACGAGCGCTGCAAATCTTGCAGGGCATGCGCGTGCGATCGTTCGTCAAGCAGCTCTACACCGCGATCGACAACGACAACATCACGGACTCGGCCGCGATGATGGCGTACTACGCCGTGATGTCGCTGTTTCCGATGATCGTGTTCGTCGGATCTCTCTCGTTGTTGGTACTGCCCGATACGACCGTGATGATGGGCGTGCACATGGCGGGCGAGGCGCTGCCGCCCGGTGTGCGGCCGTTGCTCGTGGATCGCGTCCAGGCGCTCATCCAGGCGAACAGCGCCGGGTTCGCGATCGTGGGCGGGCTCGTGGCGTTGTGGGGCGCGTCGCGGGGGGCCTCGGGCCTCGCGACCGCGCTCGCGACGATCTACACGAAGCCGGAGACGCGCTCGTGGTTACGGCGTCAGGCGATCGCGATCGTGGCGACGCTGGTGGTCGCGGTCCTCGTGGTGGCCGCGCTGTCGTTGTTGTTGATCGGTCCTTGGATCGGGCACTGGGCGATGGATCGATTCGGACTCGGCTCGACGTTCGACGCGGTGTGGAGCACGGGACGCTGGGTCGGCGCGGGGCTGCTCTTGATGTTCGTGTGGGCGCTGCTCTACAAGTGGCTGCCGAACACGGAAGCCCCGTTTCACGTGTTCACGCCGGGTGCGATCGTCGGTGTGTTGGCGTGGCTCGGAATGAGCGCGCTGTTCGGCCTGTACCTGCAACACTTCGGCAGCTACGACGCGACCTACGGCACACTCGGCGGCGCGATCATCTTCCTGTTCTGGCTGTGGCTCTCGAACATCATGTTGCTCGTCGGCGCCGAGATCAACGACGTGCTCGCCGACATGCGCGCGAACAAGAGTGTTGCAGCAGCGCAGCTCGCGGACCCCCTGGAGCAACCTGGAGCGCGCGAGGCAGTCGCGAAAGAGGCGGCGCTCGCCGAGGCTGCTCACGATAACGCCCCGATGCCGACATCACCTCCTACGCAAAATCCATATGCCCACTCGTAAGACGCGTGATCCCGCTGACGTGTTCGACGTCTGGCATCTCCCGGTGAACGCCTAGTTGCTCGCCCGTTCGGGATCACGCATGTAGACTGGCCGCCATGCGTAAGTCGTTAGCTTGCTTGCTCGTGTTGTTCGCGAGCGGCTGCCCTGATGTGAAGACGGATCCGGGGGAGGGCCCCGGTGAAGGTACGAGCGGTCCGATCGTCGAGTTCGATCCGTCTAATTCGATCCTGCCGTTTCCGAATAACCTCGTGCTCTGTGCGACAGGTACCGATTCGACGGGGGCACCGTGCACGATCGGGAAGGTCGCGATTCCGCCGACCGCATGCGAGAGCGCTGCGTCAAAAGCGACTCGCACGAACGTGCTCGATCAACTCGATGGCTTCGGGACGTTCGAAGCAGCAACCCAGATCACGCTGAGTGCGGCGGTCGATCCGACGACGCTCGATGGTCACATCGTGATGTATCAGCGTACGCACGGCACGACCGCGATCGATCCGACGGGCGCGATGCCGGTGCCCGTGAAGTTGATCCCGGCGACCACGCTGCGCTTCACGGAGGGCCAGTGCACGTCGCCCGCGATGATCAACGCGGTGACGATCGTGCCGCTCGTGCCGCTCGAGCAGAAGAGCACGTACACGTTCGCGGTCCTTCCCGGGATCAAGACGACCGATGGTAAGGATTACTCGCCGTCGTCGACCTGGGCGCTCGTGCGATCGAAGACCGATCCGGTCACGGTCGATGATCACGGCAACATCACCGCGAACCGCACGCCGCTCGTTCCGGGCGGCGACGCGAATGGTAACGGCGTGCCCGACACGAAGGAGATCGTCGGCCTCGATCAGGTCTGGAAGGCCCACGTCGCGGCGTTCACGTTCCTCGCCGGCGTCGGTGTCACCCGCGATCAGACGCTGGTCGCGTGGGACTACACGACGCAGACGGTGACCGATCCGCTCGATCCGAACGTCCCCGGCAGCCCGGCCTCGGCGGTGTCGTCGACGACTGGCTTCCTCGGCTTGCAATCGGTCGTGTGTGACGTCGGCCCGACGTGCCCGAACGGCTACGACCGGACTGCAGAGCCGTACTCGCAGTGTCTCGCCGGCGACGACAATACGCAGTGCTTCCTCAAGATCAGCCTCGCGGTCGGCAGCGGTGCCACCGGCGCGGCGATCTATCCGACCGGCAACGCAATCTGCGGACAGGTCGGCTGCGCGGCGATCGGCGACGTCCTCGGCGGCGTGCTGATCTCCACGCAGTACCAGCAACCGCTGCCGAACCCGCTCGCGGGTGGCGCGCCCATCCCGGGCCAGTGGAGCGATCCGATCGCTCCGACCGAGCAAGGCGGCGAACAACTCCAGGCGCTGGTGTTCATCCCGGCGAGCCCGGCGCCGGCGGCCGGCTGGCCGACCGTCGTGTTCGGTCACGGTCTGACGAGCTCGAAGAGCGCGCTCGCCGCGATCGCGCCACAGCTCGCGGGATCGCCCGACCACTTCGCCTCGATCGCGATCGACTTCGTCGACCACGGCAGCCGCGCGATCAAGATCACGAATGACGGCGCGTGTGCGACGGAGACCGATCCGTCGGTGAACCCCGAGTGCTTCCAGCCGGTCATCTCTGCCGACCTCGGCCAGACGCGCGACAACTTCCGCCAGACCATCCTCGATCTCCAGCGCGTCGTGAAGGTCGCGAAGTACTGCGGCACCCACGCGTGCACGAGCGCGACCGCGAGCGGCACGGGCCCGACGCCTTCGACGTTCAAGGTCGATCCGGCACACATCGTGTACACCGGCCAATCGCTCGGCGGCATCATCGGTACGACGACCACCGCGACGTCTCCCGACGTCGTCTCGGCGGTGCTCGACGTCCCCGCAGTCGGCCTGGTCGACGTGCTCGAGCACACCGACACGCTCCAGATTCGCTGCGCGCTCGTCGACGCGTTGATCGATGCCGGTGTGCTCACCGGTAACAAGTCGAGCAGTGCGTCGCCGCTGTGCGCCAACCAAGACTGGCAAGCCCAGCCGGGCTACCAGCAGTTCTCGGGGATCGCGCGTTGGGTCCTCGATCCGGCCGACGGTGCGAACTTCATGTCGAGGCTCGTCACCAAGAAGTTCTTGATCCAGGAAGTCGTCGGCGACCAGGTGGTGCCGAACTACGCGACCGATATCGAAGGCGCGCTCGCGGGTCTGATGCCCCAGAACGCGGATCCGGCGACCAGCGCGCCGCCACCCGCATCGGCCGCGATCACGACGAACCCGACGGCGAACAAGTGGGTGCGGTATCCGACGCTGCCCGCGATGGGCGCGTTCCCCGGGAACACGTTCGCGCATGCGTCGTTACTACGCCCCGCGAACGGTACCCCCGACGGTCAACTCGGCACGGCCCGGCTGCAGTCCGACGCCATCACGTTCCTCGTCCTCAACCACTAAGGCCGGCCATGAAAATCTTCAGTCTCGCTCTGGTCGCCGGTCTAGGCGCCTCTGCCACGGTTCACGCGAACGGCTTCGCGCTCAACGAGTTCGACGCGAAGGCCGTCGGCCGCGCCAACGCGGAAGCGGCGACCGACTCCGATGCGTCGGCGATCTTCTACAACGTTGGCGGCCTCGCGAACGCCGATGGCATCCAGGTCCGGGTGTCCGGATCGATCGTCGATCCGATCGCGTCGTTCACCACGAACGGTACGAAGATCGAGTCGAACACCGGAGCTCAGCCGCTGCCGGCCGCGTTCGTGAGCGCGCGCGTCCACGAGATGGTGACGGTCGGCCTCGGCTTCACGATGCCGTTCGGCCTCGCGCTGTCGTGGCCCGATGACGCGCCGACGAACAACGAGCTCCACAAGCAGGCGCTGCGCACCTACTTCATCACGCCGTCGGTCGGTGTGAAGCTGGACAAGTACATGCCGGGGCTTGCGGTCGGCGCCGGCTTCGACTTCGTCCCCGCAACCGTCGACCTGCAGCAGGACGTGTACTTCGGCGACTCGACGGGCAATGCAGAGCTCGGCGGATCCGGCATCGGGTTCGGCGGCCGGGTCGGCGTGATGTATCGGCCCGCAGCGTTGCCGGCGCTTTCGATCGGCGCGATGTACCGGTCGGACGTGAAGGAGAACATCACCGGCAAGGGCAACTTCAACGCTGATCCGATCTACCGCAACCAGTTGCCGCCCGACGGCGACATCTCGACGTCGCTCACCCTTCCGCAGCAGGTCATCGCTGGTGTCGCCTATCGCGCGATGCCGCAGCTCGAGATCGAAGCGAACGTGCAGTGGACGAACTGGTCGAAGTTCAAGACGCTCGACGTCACGGTGCCGGCCTCGACAGGTAGCGGCACGATGACGATCTCGACCGACGAGGAATATCAGAACACGGTCAGTGAACGGCTCGGCGTCGAGTACACGTTGCCCGAGCAGGGGCTCGGCTTGCGCGCCGGCTTCATGTACGACCCGACGCCGGTCCAGGCGACGTACCTGACCGTGCGGTTGCCCGATGTCGATCGCTATGTCGTCACCGTCGGTGCGTCGAAGGCGTTCGGCAACTACTCGGTGCACCTCGGCCTGCTCTACGTGCTGCCGGCGAGCCGCACGACCGCAAGCGACACGAACATGCCGGTCAACAAGGGCACGTTCGACGTCCAGGCGTTCGTCGCGTCACTGACGCTCGCCGCCAACTTCGGCAAATAGCTCTTCGACCTTCGGTTCGATCAGCTCGATCCGCTTCCACGCGCCACTCTTGAACCGGAGGCCGAGCACGAGCGCGAGCACCGCGATGTAGCCGCACAGGCACGCCATCGCGCCGACGGCGCCGCCGTGCCACACGCTGACGCAGACGTACGATGCCGGCGCGAACAGGCCCCACGCGATCAGGATGCGAGCGGTCGCGGTCCAGACGGTATCGCCGGCGGCGCGCAGCGTCTCGTTGAGCGTCATGCCGATCGCGTCGAACACCTGCCAGATCGCGCTGATCGGCAGCATCGTCGCGCCGATGGCGAGCAGTGCGGCGCCGCCGGTCGCGGGCGCGAACCACGCCACGATGTAGCTCGGCGCGGCGAGGTATGCGATCGCCATCGCGCCTTCCCACGCGATCGTGCAGGCGAGCGTGAGCTTGACGTTCGCCCACACCTGGTCGCGCGCGTTCTGGCCGATCGCCTGGCCGGCCAGGATCGCGCCCGCCGACGCGAGCCCGAATGCGGGCATGAACGCGATCGAGTTGACCGCGATCACGACGTTGAGCCCGGCGACCGTGACCGAGCCGAGCTTCGCGACGACGACGTTGACGAACGCGTCGAACGCGGCGAACTCGAGGAACCAGTTGAGCCCGTTCGGCAGCCCGAACCGCGCGACCCGCCACAGCTCGCGCTTCGACAGGCCGAGCGGTCCGTGTTGCTTCGGCGCGCCACCCCAGCTGCGCCAGAACGCGACGAGCAAGAACAAGAAGCCGAGCCACGTCGCGATCACGCTGCCGATCGCGGCACCATCGACGCCGTAGTGCGGGATGAAGATCGCGTTGCACGCGATCGCGGTGACCATCGTGATGAGGCCGGCGATCATCTGCATCCACGTGTTGCCGAGTCCGCCGTACCAGTTGCCGAGCGC
>JBDUAS010000185.1:0-14673 GCA_040004535.1 Deltaproteobacteria bacterium | reverse complement strand
CGGCCGCGTAGTCGTACGCGCCGTTGTTGTCGATCGCCCAGTTCATGAACTGGAGACGGCTATCGGTCGCACCTTCATTCGGATCGAACACGTCGACCGTCGAGAACTTGCCGGCGCGGATCTCGATCCGGTGATCCGGCAACGTGCGCAGGATATGGAGCGGGCTGCGATCCGTCTTCTCGCGGTGGTCCGACAGCGGAATCACCTGATCGATGAACGCGCGCCCGACGTAAGGCGTCGGCCCGAGCGTCGGGTTGCGCACGACATCGAGGTTCGTGAACCCGGCGATGCCGAGCGCTTGCGACAGGCCGTCGCCGCCGGCGGATTCACCCGCGACGACGATCGCCGTGTTCGGGGCCACCTCGTAGCCGGCGTACAGCGTGACCACGAACGACAGCGCGTGGTGATCGCCGGGCAGAAAGCTGTGATCGCCCTCGTACGGTGAGTGAAACCCGGGCTGCGCTTGCCAGATGCTATTGGCCTGTCCCGACACCCACCACGCGGCGTCGGGATGGGCGAGCAAGTACAAGCCATCGTCGTCGTCGTCGGCGCGCGCGATGGCCGACCACGACAGCAGCGCGATCGTTGCGACCGAGACGGCACGGACCACGACCTGACACTGCGCTAGCGCGAGTGACGGAGCAAGGCGTTAGCCGCCGACCATCACGTTGGTCGATCCCTCGATCAGCTGACCCATGCCACCACAGTGCTTGTCGGCATCGCCGAGCCGGTGAGCGGCCTTGTTGTTGATGAACACCGTGCCGCTGCCTTTTTGCGCGGTCCACGTGTTGGGACCGCAACACGCCGCGTGAATGCCAGTGTCGTCGACGCGGAGTGCGGGCATCGTGTTCACGAGCACGTTCGGCGAGCCAATGATCGCCGGACCGACACACGGGTGCGGGCACGCCGGGCAACCGTGCGCGTCGGCCGGCACGTTCGACTTGTCGCCGAGTCTTCCTTGGGGGGGCATCTACTTCAGACCTCCCGGCAGCATCGCAGCGACGCCACCGACGACGGGACCGACCGGCACGTAAGGCGGCGCGAACGTCGGCACCGGCGCGAGCGTCGGCATCACCTGCGTCACCATCGTCGACACCTTCCACAGGTTGTACGACTTCTCGAACGCGTCGGTGATCGACTCGAACAGCTCCTTGTGAAACGGCGCCTGCGGATCGGCGAGCTGCGCGACCATCTGTTGCTTCATGATCGCCGAACCGATCGAGGTCGGCACCTGGGTCAGCGTCGCGAACGGCACCGGTGTGTTCGGTACCGGTGGCGCCATCGGCGAGGGGACCGCGGCGTACGCGGGGTACCAGGGCAGGCCGGGAATCTTGACGGTCGCGGTGAACGCCAGCCACGCGGTTCCGATCACCTGAGCGATCACGTTCGAGTACTTGAGCTCGGACGGCGTGTTCTTCGGCGCGGTCGCGAGGATCAGCGGCGTGAGCGGCGGACCGACCAGCTGACCACCGACCGCGGTGACCGCGTTGATCACGACACCGACCATCGTCGTCGCGGTCTGCCACTGCGACCACGCGCTGCAGATCGCCTTCGTCGTGTCGTCGATGAACTTGCCGATCTTGTCGATGTGCATCTTCTGCGCTTGCGTGTGGTACTTGTTCATCGACGCAGGCTGGAATAATGGAGGCGCGCCGGGCGCGGTGACCTTCTCGCCGTCCTGGAACGCCTTGCCGTAGTGGTCCGCGGCTTGACCCTGTGGCTCCTGCCAGTTCGTGGGAACCTTCAGGCCAAACGAGGTGAACTTCAGACGAGCCAATTGGCTCATCGCGGTGGCTTGCGGCGCGGGCATACCTGGGACTGCCAATTATACGGAGCTTTGGCCGCTAACGTTCCCCTTGCGGGCGCGGATGTAGTGGATGCAATAAGTTGCCGCGCTGCGGGCATCGCGCCGCAGGGTCCACGGCAGCTCCGCGACCTCTTCGATGCGGTAGCCAGATTCGAGCCCGCGGCCGTGCTGGAGGAGGTCGACGAGGGCGGTCGCGGGATCGTCGCCGCCGAACCGCTCGTCTTCATCCACGAACGCGCTCTGCCACGAGTACGGCGAGGTCAGGATCACCTCGCCCCCGGGCGCGCATAGCGCGTCGACGACCGACAGCAGCTGGCGCGGGCTCCGCACCGAATCGAGCAGGTTGAGCGCGACGACCCGCTGGTACACCGCGGGAATCAGCGGTGGGTCGAGCGCATCGCCGCACAGGAGCGTGACGTTCGCGGTCGCGATGCCGCGCGCAGTCGCCCGCTGGTAGTTCCGGCCGATCGTGCGTCGCCCGTAGACGACGTCATCGCCGGCGAGCAAGCGGCGTGCGCGACGAACCGCACCGAACTGGAGGTCGAGCCCGACGGTGTGAACCGCGCCGCGGGCGAGCTCGGCGACGCCGCGGCCGACACTACAGCCGAGCTCGACTGCGAGGTCGACGCGATGCGCGGCTCGGTCGCTGAGCTTGCCGAGGATCGCCTCACAAAATCCCGCACCGGGACCATCCGGTGGTGGTGTCGCGCGGTCGCCCCACTGGTTGTCCATGTAGATCGAGACATGCTCGAGCAGGCGCGCATACGGTGCATCGTCGGTGCCGTGCTCGACGAGCAGCGCTGCGACCTCCGGATCGAGGTCGCGCTCGACGACGGTCGTCATCTCGTTCGCGAGGTAACCGGTCGGATCGGCGAGCACGATCGGCACGCCGTCGACGATCGGGTACCGCCTCCCGCACGCACATCCGAGCACGTCGCCGTGACGGTCTAACGTGCGCACGTCGAGGCGCTCGGCGGTGCGCGTGCGGCAACCAGGGCAAACGAGGATGTCCATACCGGTGGTGGGCGATATGTTAGCCTTGATCCATGGCGGGCTCCCCGAAGGAGAAGCTCCTGACCGAGGAGCCGACCGAGACCGAAGAAGAATCGCGCGAGGTCTACTTGCGCGACGGGCGCAAACTAGTGCTCGGCGAGAGTGGCGTGAATCAGCTCGTCGAGATCCGGAACGAGTCGGGGCAGATCGAGGTCCGGATCGAGCTGACCGAAGCGGGCCCGGTGTTGCGGATGGAAGCCGTGAAGCTCGAGCTCAAGGCGGATCAGGCGATCGAGCTCGCGTCGCAAAAGGTCTCGATCAGGGCAACCGAGGTGAAGATCGAGAGCGAAGAATCGGTCGAGGTCGATGCCAAGGGCGAGGTCCGCGTCGCGGGCAAGATGATCTACTTGAACTAGGGTGGATGTCTTTGGCTTCTCGGTGACCGAAGCAGGCGCGGCGCTGCGCGATGCAGCGATCGCCGCCGGCTACGAGCTCGGCGTGTTCGACGGCCGCGCACGCACGCTCGATCAGATCGCGGACGACAACGCGATCGGAAAGGGCCGGCGCCGGTTGCGTCCGCTGCTCGACGTGCTCGTCGCGCTCGGCGCGTTGCGACGCGAGGGCGACTCGCTGATCCCGGCAGCGCCACCTGCGAAGCCGGAGGTCGCGCGCGGGGGATGGGGCGCGATGGTCGACGTGTTTCGCAGCGACAAAGCGCTCGACGTCCAGGGTGGTGAGGTCGAGCGTCGCTATCACTGGTACCTGACGACCGCGGGCAAGGCGGCCGCCGCCGAGCTCGCGCCGCGGCTCGAAGGCAAGACGCTCGTCGATCTCGGCTGCGGTGCGGGCACGTACACCGCGGCGTACCTCGATCAGCACCCCGCCGCGCACGCGACCGCGATCGATTTCTGGGATGTCGTACCACTCGCGAAGGAGCACCTCGCGCGGTTTGGTGACCGCGTCACGATCTTCGGTGACGAAATCTCGACGGTGCAGGGCAGTGACGTCTACGACGTCGCGCTGCTCGCGAACGTGTTGCATCTCCACGCGCCGGTGTTCTGCGCCAAGTATCTCGCGCGCGCGGCGCGGCTCGTCGTGCCCGGTGGGCGTGTCGTGATCAAGGAGCTGCGCGTCGAAGAAGATCGCAGCGGGCCACTCGCGAGCTTGTTGTTCGCGCTCAACATGGCGATCTTCACGGGCGGCGGTGATGTCTATCGGACCTCGGAGCTGCGCGGTTGGCTCGAGCAAGCCGGGCTGACCGCGATCGAGGAGCATCGCCTCGCGAGCTCGCCGGATGCGATCGTGCTCGTCGCGCGCAAGCCGCGCGGCGTCGCCGCGATCTTCGGTGATGTGACCGGCATCGATGCGACCGCGGCAGCGTCGCAACTGCCAGCGGGCGCCCCGGCGCAGCTCCGCATGTTCGCGAGTCACGCGATGACGGCCGAGCCCGAATTCGCCGAGACGATCCGCATGCACTACGCGCTCGAGATGCCGCGCCAGCGGGCGGCGCAGCTCGCGAACACCGGCGCGCCGTTACTTCATCATCCACTCGCGTGGCATCGCATGCCGCGGATGCGCGCCGCGATCGAGCGGTTGTTCGCGGTGCTCCACGATCACGGCGTGCAAGGCGGCGTGCTCGGGTTCGCGACGCCACGCGCGCTGTTCGGGGACGCGCCGTCGCTCGCGCGGCTCTACGAGCGTACGCACTACGGCGGCGCGATGCCGCTGCTCTACGGCTCCGCCGCGGACCTCGCCTACTTCGAACGACGCGGCGGCGAGCTCGGCCTCGACCGCGACGGCGTGATCGATCGCTATCTCACCGCGCCGCTGCTCCACGAGCTGTGTCACTTCGGGCCCGAACGTGACGCGCTGCCGCCGCACCTCGATGAATGCATCGGTGGCTGGCTCGCGGTGTACGTGTGGCCGGAGTTCGCGTATCCCGCCGCTGGCCACGACGACGCGATCTACGCCGCGCCGTGGCTCGCGCAGGTGGGCCAGGCGTTCGCGCGCGCGTACGGAATCTCCGCGGTCGTGCGCGCGCAGAGCGGCGAGCTGCCGTGGGAGGCCGCGCTCGGGCCCGCCGTCGTGGAGGAGCTAGCGCGCGCGGCGTGGACCGATTGGCGCGCGCGGCGCACGCTGCACTTCCTGGCCGACACGTTCGATCCAGATCCGTGGGTCGCGCACGCGCTCGGCCGGGGCATGCCGGAGGATCCGGCGTTCGATCGTCAGATCGTCGCGGATGGGTTGCACGCGATGTGCCTCGCGACCGAGCTCGTGGATGGCTCGTTCCGCACGCGGTCGCGGGTCCCCGACCAACCGATTCACGTCGACGCGATGGCAGCGCAGATCGCGACGCCGCCACGCGGCGAGCACGATCCCGTCGCGCCGCGGTATTGGCTGCCGCCGGCGGTCGCGGCCGCAGTCCGCGCGCGCGGCCATGCAGGCTACGAGCTGTTCCTCGGCGGCGTCGAGGCGATTCCGAACGCGGTCGCGGCGTTGTGTGACGGCGCGAGTGGCGAAGGTTTCACGCTGGCACCGAGACACTTGGTTCATACTGAGGGTTAGTGGCGCGCGTCTTCTTGCTCAACCCGCCGTCGCCCGAGCCGGTGCGTACGCCGCTGTTGTCGTTCTGCCACCTCGCGTCGGCGCTGCGCGAGGGCGGCCACGAGGTCGCGCTCCTCGATGCGAGTGCGCCGCATGCCCCGAAGGACGTCGCCGGGATTCGAGCCGCGATCGCTCGGTTCGCGCCGGATCTCGTAGGCCTGCACCTGAAGACGCTGCACGTCCAGCCGGCGTACGCGCTCGCAGCGGAGCTATCCGATCACACGCTCGTCGCGGGTGGACCGCATGCGACGATCTGCGCCGCTGAAGTGCTCGCCCACGGCTTTCGCTTCGCGATCCGCGGCGAAGGTGAGGATGCGTCATGCGAGCTCGCGGATGCGCTCGACGGAAGGCGCGAGCTCTCGACGATCGCGGGCCTGTCGTGGCAAGACCGCGGCCTCGCGCGCCACAACCCGGAGCGCCCGTTCAACACCGAGCTCGATCGGCTGGCGCCACCGCTCGCCGCGCTCGATCTGTTCGATCCGGCCTGGTATGGCGCGACGCAGACGTTGCCACCTGCGGGCCTGTTGTCGAGCCGCGGCTGCCCGGCCGCCTGCACGTTCTGCTCGAACGACGTCACCGGCCGGCGGTTTCGCTATCGCAGCGCAAGCTCGGTCGCCGCCGAGGTCGCATACCTTCGCGATCGGTTCGCGCTGCCCGCGTTCTCGTTCTTCGATGACTCGTTCGCGGTCGGCAAGCGTCGTGTTCGAGAGCTGTGCGACGCGATCGTCGGCGTCGGCACGCCGTCGTACTGGACGTGCACCGCTCACCCGGCGCACCTCGATCGCGACGTGCTCGCCGACATGAAGCGCGCGGGATGCAGCGGGGTCGATATCGGCATGGAGAGCGCGGATCCCGGCATGCTCGTGCGGATCGGCAAGGGCGTCACCGTCGAGCGGGTGCTCGACGTGCTCGCGTGGGCCCACGAGCTCGGCATCCACACGGTGGTCAACCTCATGTTCGGGTGGCCGGACGAGACAGACGCCGAGCTCGCCGCGACGATCGACTTCATGGATCGCGCGGCTCCGATCGCGGGCGGCTTCAACGCGCGCGGTGTCGTCGTGCCGTACCCGGCGACGCAGCTGTACGAGCGCGAGCACGAACGCCACGGGTTCACCGGCTGGTGGTTGCGCGACCCGCCGCTCGCGTACGCCGCATTCCCTGAAAGCTGGGATCCGGCAGAGATCCAGCGCGCGTACGCCGATGATCCCGCGCTCGACCGCAACTTCTTCCATCATCCGCTACATCGGATCGAACGGATCCGCGAGGCCCTCGTGAAGAAGGCCGAGGTCACGATGGCGATCCAGCAGCGTCGCATGGAACCCCGCATGACGCCGGAACTTCCTGGGGTCCCGGCGGCCGGAGCGCGCTGAGGGATCATCGAGACCACCGGAACGGTGGCGAGTCGTGCGGCCCCGGTGTTAGCTCGGCCTCATGAGCAACGAATCGGACGGTTCAGGGAAGACGGCGAAAGCTCAACCCGCGAAGCCCGCGGATCCCAAACCCGCGGAGACCAAACCGGCACAGGCCGCGACGCCCGCGAAGAAGGACGAGCCGCTCGAGCTCGAGGAGCGGCGCTACAGCTTCGAGGAGCTCAAGCGCGCGGCATCGCAGCTCTCGCCCGAAGTGTTGCTCGCGATGCTCGGTGATGGTCGCGCCCACGTCCGCGCGAACGCGGTGCTCGGCCTCGCGGCGAGCGGCGAGGCAGTGCCCCAGCTCGTCCCCGTCTTGCGCGATAGCGAAGCCGTCGCTGCCGGCGCCGCTGCCGAAGCGATCGTCAAGCTCGGGCGTGGCATCCGCCCGTTGATCCCGCAGATCGTCGCGGCGCTCGACGGCACGCAGCCGGATATCACGACGAAAGTGATCGCCGCGCTCGCCGATCAAGTTGGCCATGCCGACGACGAGCTGACGCTCGCGCTCGACGTTCCGTACGACCTCGCGATGAAGTCGATCGTGCCGGCCGCGAAGCAGCTCGGTAAACCGGGCGTCGCGTTCCTGATCAAGGCGGCGAAGCACGAGCGTGGCCGGATCCGGATCAACGCGGTCGGCGGTCTCGCGCGAATCGGCAAGATGGACATCGATGCGTCGATGGCGTTCTTGACCGAGCTCGAAGCAACCGATCCAGTGCCCGACGTCCGGACCGCTGCCAAGCAGGCCTCGCTCGCGGTGATCGCGCGCGAGAAGCAGGTCGTGATCGATCGGCTGCCGAAAAATATTCCCGACTTCGAGGAGCGCAAGCTGTCGGCGTCCGAGCTGTCGGAGTACGACAACGTGATCGATCCAGCCGAGATGATGTTCGCGCTCCAGGACGGCCGCGCGCACGTCAAGATCAACGCCGCGCGCGCGCTCGCCGTGAAAGGCGACAAGGCAGGTCGCGACGCGGCGGCAGCGATGGGCCTGTTGATGCGCGATAGCGTGCCGGCGGTGCGCAAAGAGGTCGCGAAGTCGCTCGCGAAGCTCGGTGAGGCGGCGCTCGCTGCCGCGAACGACCTGATCGGTGCGCTCGCGGATCAAGAGGTCGAGGTTGCCGAGGAAGCGCAGAACACGCTCGAAGGCATGGGCACTGCCGCGCTCGATGTGCTGATCAAAGGGCTCGAGACCGGCAACGAAGAAGGCGGGCGTCGCGTCGGCGAGCTGTTCGCGAAGGTGCCGAACGCGTCGCACGTCCTGACCGAGCAATTCAGGAGCCCTGCGGTCAACGTCCAGGTCAACGCCGCGCTCGCGCTCGGCATGCTCGGCAAGAAGGTCGGTGCGGGGCTCGCCGCCCTCCACGGCGCGCGCACCGGCGGTGATGCACGCACCCGCGATGCCGTGCGCCGCGCACTCGACGTGCTCGAACCGCGCGGCGACACCGGCCCGAAGCCGCTCCAAGTTGCGGGCTTCGAATCGCAGTTTCTCGCCGCAGCGGATCTCGACAAGGCGAAGGCCGAGCTCGAGAAGGCGGGTGTCGCGGATCTCACCGGTCACCTTCAAGATGGCCGCGATGTCGTCCGCGCGAACGCCGCGCTCGGACTGGGCGTGATCGGTGCACCGGCGGCGGCGGCCGCACTCGCGCTCGGCACGCTCCTGCGCGATGACTCGGCACGCGTGCGACTCTCCGCCGCACAGGCGCTCGACAAGGTCGGCGATGCCGCGGTGATCGAGGTCGCCGATCATCTCGTCAGTGCGCTCGGCGATACGGACGAGAAGGTCGCCGAGGTTGTCGCCGGCGTGCTCCGCGCGCGCAAGGGCCGGATGATCGGCGCGCTCGTCCGCGGGCTCGAGAGCGACAAGCCGAATCACGGCCGCCGGATCGCCGAGCTGATCAACGTATTCGACGACGCGGTCGATATCCTGTGCGACGCGTTCGAGAACCCCGGCGTCAACGTTCAGGTCAACGCGGCGCTCGGCCTCGGCATGCTCGGCGCGAAGCGCGTCGGCAAGGGCCGCAAGGCGCTCGAGGGCGCGCGCACCGGCGGCTGGGAGCGCACGAGGATCGCGGTGTTCGCGGCGCTCGAGATGCTCGACGGACCGAAGCGCTCGGGCCCCGAGCCGATCAAGATCGACGGCTTCGAGATCCGCGTGCTCGAGGCCGCGGCGTTCGCCGACCCGACGAAGCTGTCGGCCGACGACCTGATCGCGTACATGCAGGACGGCCGCTCGGTCGTGCGCGCGAACTCGGCGACCGCGCTCGGTGCGATCGGACCGAACGCGAAGGCCGCGGCGCTCGGGCTCGGCGTGCTGATGCGCGATGACGACATGCGCGTCCGGATCGCGGCGGCCCAGGCGCTCGACAAGCTCGGCGACGACGTCGTGAAAGAGACCGCGCCCTATCTGATCGGTGCGTTGCGCGGCGACGCCGAGGTCAGCAAGACCGTTGCCGGCGTGCTCGGACCGCGCAAGGCGAAGCTGCTGACCGCGCTCTTGAAGGGGCTCGAGACCGACGACGACACGCATGCGCGCCGGATCCTCGAGCTCGTCAACGCACTGCCCGACGCGGTCGAGATCTTGTGCGACGCGATCGAATCACCCGCGGAGAACGTCCAGGTCAACGCGGCGATCGGCATCGGCATGCTCGGCGCCAAGCGCGCGGGCGGGCAGGGCCGCAAGGCGCTGGAGACCCGGCGCACCGGCGGGTTCGTGCGCACGCGCGAGGCAGCCTTCAAGGGTTTGGCGCTGTTGAAGGACTTGCCGTAACGACGCAACCGCGCGCGGCGATAACGAACCGCGCCGGCGCCAGCGCAAACCAAACGGCACCGGCACCGGCATCTGGGTCGGTATCGTGACCGGCATCGGCATCGGCATCGGCATCGGCATCGGGGTCGGCATCGGCATCGGCATCGGGATCGGCATCGGGATCGGCATCGGTATCGGTATCGGGATCGGCATCGGGATCGGCATCGGGATCGGGGTCGGTATCGGTATCGGTATCGGTATCGGTCGCGACGCGCATGGCTCCGGCGATCGCGTACGCGGTGCAGCCTCGGCTGGTGCGCGTTGCCGAGGTCGCGCCTCCGGCACCCGCACCGGTCGCACCGCCGGCCACGCGCGCGCCTTCGGTTTCGCGGATGAATCCGTCGTTGCCCGATACGCTGACGCGCGATCTGATCGAGCAACCGATGCTCACCATACGTCCGCTCGCGAACGAGTGTTCGCGCGCGACCTCGAAGCACACGGTGTCGTCACCGTGCACGTCCGCGTCGAACGCTCGGGCGCGACCGCATCGGTCACGACCGATTTCGAACATCCCGAGCTCGCGCGTCGCGTCGCCGCGGCGGTTCGCCAGCTGACGTTCGCCGCGACGAACAACCGCGCGACGTTCCAGCGCACGTTCGTTTCATAGACGGACCTCGGCGAACTCGAGCTACGGCGTCGGTTCGGGCGCGTCGGCCGGCATCACGACCGGCGCGGGTGTCGTTAAGGGCGCCGGATCTCCGGTCGCCTTTGCCGGGACCTTCGTAGGCGACGTTGCGGGTGCGGTCTCGGTCTGCTTCTGCGCCGTCTTGTTCGGTGCAGAGGTCGCAGCCGCGGGCGATTCGGTCGGCTTCGTCGCGGTCTTTGTGGCGGCGTCGGCAGGCGCCTTCGGAAGGGTGCTCGCAGCTGCCGGGTCGGCCGAGCCTTTCGCCGAGGGCTTGGTCTGTGCCTGCGTCGGCGGGGTCTTTGCTGCGCGATCGCGCAGCGGGTGCGGCCGCATCGCCGCGAGCTCTGCGGTCACGCGCGCGAGATCCGCTTCGACGCGTCGGCGCACCGCTTCCGCGTGATCGCGCTCGGTCAGCGCCTTGTCGCGCTCTTGCTCGGCGGCGTCGCGCTCCGCGATCGCTGCCTCGCGCTCGTGTTGCGCGCCATCGCGCTCCTTGTGGGCCTGATCGCGATCCTTCTGCGCCGTATCGCGATCCTTCGCGGCATCGGCGCCTTCCTTGCGCGCGCGCGTCCAAAACCCTTCGTACAGCTGGCGCGCGACGCGCGCCTCGTCGCGCTCCGCACGCGCGGAACCCAGCTGGTCTGCGAGTTGCTTCGTCGCCGCGTCGGCATCGCGCAGCGCGCGCTCCTTCGCTGCGACGATCGCTTCGTACTCCTTGTCGGCGTCGACGAGCCGGGTGCGAAGCTCCTCGAGCTCCTTCGCCTTCGTCGCGAGCTCGGTCTCGGTCGCGGCTAGGTTCGTGCGGGCGATCTGCGCGCGCTTCGAGAGCTGTTCGTTCTCGATCCGGGCGCGCGCCGCCTCGGCGCCGAGCGCGTTGCGCTGATTCTTGACCTCGACGACGTTGACGTACGCGACGATACTGATCGCCGCGAGCACCGTCGCGAGGCCTACGGTGACCGCGAGCTGCGGGTTGCGCCGCATCCACAGCGCGAGCCGCGATCGGCGCGATGCGTCGTGGCTCGTCGGCCGGCGCGCGAGATACGCGTCGAGGTCGTCGGCGAGCTCGCCGGCCGTCGCGTAGCGCGCCTTTGGATCGATCGCGAGCGCCTTGTCGAGGATCCGCCGCAACCGGCGTGGGACCTCGCGCGGGAGCTCGGGGGAGCGCTGCGCCGTCGCGGCGCGCTCCCACGCCTCGAAGCCTTCATCGGCCTCCCACGGTGGGCGATCCGCGAGCAGATCGAACGCCAGCGCACCTAGCCCCCAGACGTCGAGCGCGACCAGCACCGCGCGATCGTCGAGGTCGTGCGGATCGAGTGTCGGCGACAGGCCCGCGGCCTGCTCGGGCGCGATGTAGCCCGGAGTCCCCGCGATCTCGAGCGCGCCCGGCTCTTGCGCCTCGCGGATCGCGAGCCCGAAATCCGCGATCCGCGCGCGCCGCGAGAACGGCGTGATCAGCACGTTGTGCGGCTTGAGGTCGCGGTGGAACACGTTGCGCAGGTGTGCGTCGTGGACGCCGCGCGCGACATCGCGGACCCAGCGCACCGCCTCGACGTGCGTGCGCGGCCGCAGCGTCGCCGCCGAACCGCCGGGCGCGAGCACGCCCTTGCGCGGTTCCCACTCGCCGACCAGCTCCATCACGATGTACGGCGCGCCACCGTTCGTCGGATCTTGATCGTGGACATCGAGCACGCGCACGACGTGATCGCTCGCGATCTCGGCCGCCGCGCGGGCTTCGGTCAGGATCTCGTCGAGGACCGGCGAGCGCTCGCCGCGGAACACCTTGACCGCGACGTTGCGGTTGAGCTTCGCATCGTAAGCCTGCCACACCGATGCAGTCGCACCGACGTCGAGCAACACACCGAGCTGGTAGCGCTCGTCGGCGAGCTCGGGGGTGACGTCATCGTCGTCGACGCGCTCGCGGTTCGCGCGCAACCAGATCAGCGCCTGCGCGGCGAGCTTCGCGTCCGCTGGAAACCGTTGCGCGACGAGCTCGGGCCAATCGCCCTCGGGGCGCGCCGCGATCTGCGCGAGCACGTCCACGAGCTCCTTCATGCCAGCCCGGCCTCGATACTCTGGATCAGCACCAGGTAGTTCGTGCCCTCGACGATCCGCTTGTTGACGACACCGAGCGACATCCCGAGCGCGGTCGCGATCTCGCGCTGCGTCTTGCCCGCCAGATACAGCGCGAGCACCTTGCCGACGTGCGACGGCCGCTGCAACGGGATCCGCACGCGTGCATCGACGACATCGTTCTCGAGCTCCGCGATCCGCGTGATCACCCACTGACGCAGCTCGGCGAGCTCGACAAGCTCGCCGAGCGTTTGTTCGTCCGGGATCGCGATCTGATCGCGATCGAGCTCTTCGCGATGGCCGCGTCGCCGCAACTGATCGAAACGATCGAGGATGAAGCGCCTTACGCTCTCTCCGAGCTTGCGCTGCTCGGGCGGTAGCTCCTTCAAGCGCTCCCACTCGCCGCTGTGGACCCAGCGCGCGACCAGCGAGCCCAAGATATCGCGCGTCGAGTAAGAGCCTCGATAGTTCATCGACTGCTTGACGCGCCGGATGATGCGCTCCAGCTGGTCGGCGATCTGGGTATCTGCGGCGGACGACATGGAGACCCCCGCGGACGATGACGGTCCAAAAAGGCGGTTGTTCGGCGATCGTAGTGAACAGGGCCGCCGCCTGCACGTCTTCCAGGTCATGAAGACGCTCTCACTAGTTCTGTTCGTGGTTGCGGCAGGTTGCAGCCATCCCAATAAGGTCCAGCAGCCCGCTCCTGTGGCACAAGCACCCGCCGCGAAGCCCGCGCCCGCTCCCACGCCGAAGCCTGTAAGCACGAACGTGTCGGTTGGAGACGATCTGGCGAGGCAGTGCAAGCTCGACCTCGGCAACACGCAGGCCGCGCCGAAGTTCGATTACGACACGTCGGAGCTCGAGGCGAATGACCGCGACGTGCTCCAGCAGATCGCGACGTGCGTGACGACCGGGCCGCTCAAGGGCAAGAAGCTCGAGCTGACGGGGCGCGCTGACCCACGCGGCACCGAGGAGTACAACCTCGGCCTCGGCACGCGCCGGGCCGGCTCGGTCAAGACCTACCTCGAGCACCTCGGCGTCGCGGGCGGTCAGCTCGGCGAGACGACGCGCGGCGCGCTCGACGCGACCGGCACGAGCGATAGCACCTGGTCGACCGATCGCCGCGTCGACATCACGCTGTCGTCGCGGTCGTAATATCGTGCTCGTCGATCAGGCCGACGATCGCGCCGGCCGCATCGACCACCGGTAGCGAGCGCAGATCGCGCGACACCATCAGTTGCGCGGCTGCGCGCAGGTCTGCATCGAGCGCGACCGACACCGGCTCCATCATCAGATCGGCCGCGAGCGCGAGCTGGTGGAGCTCCGGGTTCGACGCGATCACGCGGAGTGCCTCGGCCGAGATGATGCCGCGCAACACGCCGTCTGCGTCGACGATCGGGAACACGTCCTGATCGGCGGCCGCCGAGATCCGCTCGGTCAGCTCCGGCACCTTCGTGCTCGGGGCGAACTTGAGGAACGCGCGATCTCGGCGCAGCACGTCGCTGCAGCGCAGCTTGCTGAGCGGATCGTTATCGCGGCGGTGGGCCGGCGAATCGCGCAGCGTCGGCATCTGCGCCGGATATAGCGAGACCTTGCGCAGCGCGAGGAACGCGACGCCCTCCGCGAGCATCAATGGCACGAGGAGCTCGTAGCTGCCCGCGATCTCGCACACGAACACCAGCGATGCCAGCGGCGTGTTCGCGATGCCGCCGTAGAATGTGCCCATACCGACGAGCGCGAATGCACCAGGCTCGATCGACGGGTCGTTCAGGAGGAGCCGAGCGGCGAGACCGAACGCGCCACCGAGCATGCCGCCGATCGCGAGCGCGGGCGCGAAGTCGCCTGCACTACCGCCCGAGCCGATCGTCAGGCTCGACGCGATGATCTTGACGAGTGCGAGGAGCACCAGGATCTCGACGCCGCGCCAGCCGAGCGGCAGCCAGTCGGCGCCCGTGATCGCTACCTGGGCCGCGCCATAGCCGCCGCCCAGGATCCCGAGTCCTTCATCCGTGCGACCGATCGTCGGGCCGACGAAGTGCAGGAACAACACGACGAACACGCCGAGCGCGAGGCCGCCTGCGGCCGGCCGCATCCACTCGGCGATCCGCAAGCGCTTCGTCACCTGCTGCGCGAGCCGCAGCGTGCCGACGAACAACGAGGCCGCGGCCGAGACCAGGATAGCGAGGCCGATGTAGAGCGGAATCTGCCCGGGCTTGAACGGATAGGCCTTGAGGTGGCCGAACAGGGTCGCCTCGCCGAACACCGAGATCGAGACCGAGTAGGCGATCACCGATGCGAGCACGGTCGGGATCAGCGCCTCGGACTCGAAGTCGTCGCGATACAGCATCTCGATCGCGAT
>JBDUAS010000184.1:0-14739 GCA_040004535.1 Deltaproteobacteria bacterium | reverse complement strand
CGTCGAAGAACTCGGCGAGCGGGATGGTGTACTTGCGGCTCGCGCCGGTCAGGTCCTTCCAGTGCTGCGCGTCGATCGTGGTGTGCTCGCCGAGGAACGCGAGCAGGCGGGTGCGGATGTCGGCGACGACGCGCGCGTGCATGATCAGATCGGGTTTGATCTTGGTGACGAGCTTCGCGGCGAGCAGCCGATCGAGCGCGGGCTTCACGACCGCATCGGTCAGCCCCATCGCGCCGGCGAGCTCCTTCGGCCGGGGCGGTTCGACGCCAGAAGCCTCGAGCTTCGCGAGCACTTGTTGATCGATCGGTAGCAGCTGCGCAGCTTGCGGCTTCGGCTCGTGGACGACGACGACCTCGGGCGCGAGGAAGCGCTCGCCTTGCCCGACGAGCTCGCCCTTGGCGACGAGCGTGGCGAGCGTGGCGGTCAGATCCGCGATGCCCGTGCGCTGGACGAGCTGGATCGCCGTCAGGCCGCTCGTCGCGCTCGCCTTCACGAAGTGAACGAGCTGTTGATCGAGCTTCGCACGTGCGAGCGCGGCGACGACCTCGGCGTGACTGCGCCGCGCCTTGGGGGCGAGCACGCGGATCACGGTGCCGCCGCCGAGCGTCGAGCCGTGGAGCGGCGAGCGTTCGAAGCCGCGGACGATGAAGTGATCGCCGGGCAACGCGCCGAGCGGGGTCTCTCTGTCGATCCGGAGCTGTGCGAGCTTGCCGTCGAGTCGGACCAACGTGGCGAGCACCTGCGCGGTGCCGTGATGGAGCAGCACCTTCGAGCGGGCAGGCAGATCGTCGTCGAGCGTGCGGAGCTCGACATCGAGGATGTGCGAGCCGATCACGCGCTCGGGATGGACGACCATATCTCCACGCGCGAGATCCTCGACCGCGACCCCGCCGAGGTTGATCGCGCAGCGCTGGCCGGCCGTTGCCACTTCGACGGCCGCGCCGTGGACCTCGAGGCCCCGGACGCGCGCTGCGAGCCCACTCGGAATCACGTGGAGCTCGTCGCCGGTCCGGACCTCACCACCGAGCACGGTGCCGGTCACGATCGTGCCGAACCCTTTCTTGGTGAACACGCGATCGATCGCGAGCCGGAACACGCCGATGGTCGCGCGCGGCGTCACCGTCGAGATGGCGGCGGCGAGCGCGGCGCGCAGCTCGTCGAGACCGACGCCGGTGCGGACCGAGACCGGCACGACCGCCGCGTCCTTTAGGAACGTCCCGGCGACTGCGGCCGCGATATCGGCGCGCGCGAGCGCGAGGCCTTCGTCGTCGACGAGATCGAGCTTCGTCACCGCGAGCACCCCGCGCTGGACGCCGAGCAGATCGCAGATCGCGAGGTGCTCGCGGGTCTGTGGCATCGTGCCTTCGTCGGCCGCGATCACCATCACGACCACATCGATGCCGGTCGCGCCGGCGACCATCGACTTCACGAAGCGCTCGTGGCCGGGCACGTCGACCATCGCGATCCGTTGGCCGGCGAGCTCGAGCGGCGCGAACCCGAGCTCGGTCGTGATGCCGCGCTGCTTCTCGATCGGCAAGCGATCGGTATCGATGCCGGTCAGCGCCTTCACGAGCGCCGTCTTGCCGTGGTCGATGTGACCGGCGGTGCCGACGACGATCGCCACTACGTCTCCCCCCGAGTCGTTGTCCTTGACGTCGACTTGAACATGAACCTGAACGCCACCAGTGTCGTTGGCGTGCTCGGTCGCGCAGTGCTCAAGCGAACGCTTGTTTCCCGGTGCGGCCAACGGCCGGACGCGGAGCCGAGCGATTCGTCCGTCGAGGTCAAGGTTCAGGTTTTGCGTTCGCGTTCAGGTTCAGGTCGACTTCGACGTCATCACGAATCACGACAATTCGCGGAGCTCGCGCTTCAAGATCTTGCCCGTCGGATTGCGCGGTAGCTCGGCGAGGAACGTGACCTTGCGCGGCCGCTTGTAGTCCGCGAGCGCGGTGCGGCAGTAATCGACGACGTCGGTCTCGGTCAGCCGCTCGCCGTTGCGCAGCACGATGAACGCGCGCAGCGTCTCCCCCCACTCGGGATCCGGCACGCCGACGACCGCGGCCTCGAGGATCTTCGGGTGCGTGCTCAGGTGATCCTCGATCTCGCGCGGATAGATATTCACGCCACCGCTGATCACCATGTCGTGCTTGCGCGACTCCAGGTAGTAATAACCTGCGGCGTCGACGCGGCCGATGTCGCCGACCGAGTAGAAGCCCTCGCGCTGCGCGGCACTCGTGGCCTCGGCGTTGCCGTGATAACCGGTGATCAACGTCGAGTTGCGCGCGTAGAGCTCGCCGACCTGGCCGAGTGGCACCGCGGAGCCCTGATCGTCGAGCAGCCGGATCTGATTGCCGCGCATCGCCTTGCCGATCGTGCCGGGCCGCGTGACGTGATCGCCGGGGCCCGCGAGCGTGACGAGGCCGGTCTCGGTCGAGCCATAAAAGTTCCACAGGATCGGCCCGAACGCGTCCATGAACCTGCGCGCAGCCTCGGTCGACAGCGGCGCGGCCCCGCTCATCACCCAGCGCAGGGAGCGCAGCGAATACTTCGCGATCGTCTCCGGTGGCAGCGCGGCGATCCGGATCAGCATCGTCGGCACCATCAGGGTGCACGTGATCCGCTCGCGCTCGATGATCTGCAGGCACGGCTCGGGCTCGAAGTGGTCCTGGAGCACGATCGTCGCGCCGAGCGCCATCATCACGGCGACGAACGCCGGTGCCGCCGAGTGGTAGAGCGGGCACACGACGAGATGGCGATCGTCGGCGCGGATCCCCATCTGCAGGATCATGTCGGCGACCGATTCGAAGCCAGTCTTCTTGTACGAGCGGTTCGCGCCCTTTGGCTTGCCGGTCGTGCCGCTCGTGTAAACGATCACGCCACCCCCGTCGCCACCGGAGATCTTCGGCGGCGCATGCGGATCCGCCGCCGCGAGCGCGCGATCCCAGTCATCCGCGTCGCGGACGTCCTGCCCGGGCGCCGCGCCCACGACGATCACCTCTTCCGTGCGACCCGCGAGCGTGCGACCCGTGAGCGTGCGACCCGCGAGCGTGCGCGCCTCGCGCAGCGCGCCGAGGTAGTCGAAGTGGACGATCGTCGCGCTCGGCTGCGAGTTCTCGAGGATGTGGGCGATCTCGGCGCCCTTCAGCCGGTAGCCGATCTGGACCGCGGTCGCGCTCATCCGCGCGAGCGCCTGCTGCGCGATCAGGTACTCGGTGCAGTTCGGCAGCATCGTCGCGACCCGGCTCCCGGCCGTGACGCCGCGCGCGTGCAGGGCGTTCGCGAGCCGGTTGATCGCCGCATCGAATTCGCTCCAGGTCAGGCGCGTGACGCCGCGGGGGCCGTACTCGACGATCGCTTCTTTGTCGGGATGCGCGGCCGCGTGGAACATCACCGCGAGGTGCGGCCCGAGCTTGGAGTGCCGCGCGGCTCGCGCGAACTGGGCGATCGCCGTCGGTTTGATCGGAGCGAGTACGCCAGCGGCGCGCAGCGTTTTCGCGAAGAACAGGCCTGCGTCGAGGCGCTTGCGCAATCGGTCGAGCACGCCGCGAGAATACGCTGATCTCGGGTGCAGCGATCACACGCGGGTAACAGGTCGTTATTGGCCGCGGAGCTCGGTGCTGAGCAGACGACGCGCGTCGTCGAGCGCGGCACCCGGCGCTGGCGAGCGGCCGACATACGCTTCGAACGCTGCCTTCGCGCCAGCGGGGTTGTGATTGCCGTACTCGGTTTGCGCGAGCTGATGGTAGGCCTCGGTCAGCCAGGGGACTTTCACGCCTAGCTTCGTCTCTTTTTCCTGCCCGAGATGTGTCGCCTCGCGCAGCGCGGTCAACGCGTTCGGATTGTTCGCGTCGAGGTAGAGCTGCGCGAGCTGGTAGTACGTATCTGCATCGCGCTTCTTCGCGACCGCGTGCTGCAACCATTCGGCGGCGACCTTCGACTGGCCGATGTTCTTGTACGAGAGGCCGATGTTATACATGACCTCGGCGTCGTCGGGCTTGATGCGATTCGCTGCGAGCAGCGGCGTGATCGCCTTCGTCCAGTCCTTGCGCGCGACGTAGACCCGCCCGGTGCCGGCCTGCGGGTTGAACATCTCCGGCGCAGCGGCGATCGCACGCTCGTAGGCGCGAAGCGCGAGGTCGTAGTACTTCGTATCGCTGCTGGCCGCGACGGAGAGCTCGGCCGCAGTGCCCTCAGCGTCGAGGTATTGCGGATCGGGATCTCCGTCGACGGCGACGAGGAGCTCCTTGCGCGCCTCGTCGAGGCGATTCGCGGCGATCAAGCCAACGCCCTTCAAGTAGTGTCCGGCCGCGTTGTCCGGCTCGGCCTTGAGGATCAGATCTCCCTGCTCGGCCGCGCCCTTGATGTCGCCCTTGCGCGCGAGGAAGCGACCGGCACGGACACGCGCCTGGATCGGCGGATCCTTGATCGAGAGCAGCTTTTGGTACGCGGCCAGCGCATCGGCGTCGCGCTTTGCATCTTCATACGTGCGCGCGATCTCGAGTGCGATGTCCGCGCGCGACGGGTCGAGCTGCTGTGCGGCCTCGAGCTGCTCGAGCGCATCCTCGACGCGGTCGAGCTTCGACAGGGCCTTCGCGAGCTCGAGGTGCGTCTCGATGTCGTCGGTCTTCATCTCGACGGCGCGGCGCAGGAACTTCTCGGCCTTCGCAGGATCGTCGGCGCCGAGATACGCGGCCCCGAGCGCCTTCGACAGCTGTGCGTCTTCCTGCGCGCGATCGGCGAGCGACTGCAACAGGGCATCGGCCCGCGCGCGATAGTCCGCGGCCTTCGCGGCATCCTTGTTGTCGGCGGCCTTCTTCGCGAGCTCGCCGAGCTTGGTCACGGCGCTCATCATCGGCGCGAGGTCGGTATCGCCGGCGAGCTTGGCACCGGCGGTCCATGCTTCGATGGCACCGTCCTCGTTGCCTTGCGCCTCGAGCACGTTGCCGAGCACGAGGTCGAGCTGCGCCTGTTGCGCGGGTGGCAACGGAGGCGTGCGAGCTCCCAGCTTCGTCGCGATCGCGTTCGCGTCGGCGAGCTTGCCCTGCGCGATATCGAGATCGGCGGCCACGAGCTGCGCGTCGACGTTGTCCGCGGCCTGGCTCAGCGCTTTCTGGACGAGATCCTGGGCGACCGCGAGCTTGTTGTCGCGGAGCTCGACGCGGGCGAGCCCGACGAGGGCGGGGACATCGAGCTTCGCCAGCTCGAGCGCCTTGTGATAGCGCTCGCGCGCGACATCGAGCCGGCCACCGACGCGAGCGACCTCGGCCGCGAGCGTCCATGCCTGGACGACCGCCCGTGGATCACCGGTGCCGATGTCCTTGCGCGCGAGGATCCCGAGCAGCTCTGCTTCGCGTCGCGATGACTCCGCGGCCGGCATCGCCGCGGCGAGACCGACCTGGGCGCCGATGTGATCCTTCGCGAGCTCGAGCACCGCCGCGAAATCGGCCTTCGCACCGGCGAGATCGTTGAGCTGGAGCTTCGCCTTGCCGCGCGCATACAGCACGGGCAGCTTCACTTTCGGATCGGCAGCGAGCGCCGCATCGAACGACTTCACCGCGCTCGCCGGATCGCCCTTCGCCGCCTGTGCCCAGCCGAGGTACAGCAGCCAGAACCCGTTTTGGGGCTCGCGCTGGGTCATCGTTTGCAGCTTCTGGATCGCGCGATCGGCCTGGTTCGACGCGATCATCCCGAGCGCTTGTGCGCCGTCGAGCTGCGGTCCGGTCACCCCGGCTTCGAGTGCATCAGCGAGCTTCTTGCGGCCCGCGGCGATCCGCGTGTCGCCGCCGATGCCGGTGTCGAGCGCGCCGCCGAGTAGCGCTTCGGCTTGGAGGCCGATCGCGTCGATATTCTTCGGATCGCGCTGGAGCGCTTCACCCGCTTCACTCGATGCACGCGTCCAGTGATTCGGGTTGTCGCCATGGATCGCGGCACGCGCCGCCTTCACGTGCTCGGCGACCTCGGCCGCGCGTGCTTGCTTGTCGGCGTAGCGCTTGTAGAAGAACGCACCGCCCGAACCGACGAGCGCGAGCCCGAGCACCGCACCGAGGAGGATCTTGCGAAGCTTCGCGCTCTTCGCTTTCGCCTCGGCGGATGGTCCCGCAGCTTGCTTCTTCGCGGCGTCGCGTCGCTTCGGCGTGACGAGGCCCGGTTGCTGCGGCGGAGCTTTGCCGTCGTCCTCGAGATCGAGTCGGATCTCGGAGGCGCTCTTCCCCCCGGGGTCGAATGCGGACGACGCACTGGAAGCCTTCGCGGTGCTCGACTTCGAGGTGGTCGGCTTGATCGAGATCCCGGTCTTGATCTGCGGTGCCGGCGGCGCCGTCGGCGACGACAGATCGAGATCCGCGAAGTCGCCGCGGTTCGGCGAAGCTGACGACGACGGGGAGGGCAGACCGAGATCGAGCTCGGCGTGATCGCCACCGCCGGTATCGAGCTCGAGTCCGGGCCCGGTGCCCGGGCCGAGATCGAGGTCGCCGTGACTGAAGCCGCCGAGCAGATCCGTGCCGCTGAGCTCGCCGCCGCCCATCGGCTCGGGCAGATCGTCGAACACGCCGGTGCCGCCGGCCGGCGCGGCCTTCGCGGGTAGCGCGGGCGGCGTGGCCTTCGTGGATTGCATCGGTGGCGGCACCGTCGGAGGCTTGCCGCTCGGCTGCGGCAGATCGTCGAAGAACCCTTTGGGCGCCGGCGGGGCGGGCGTCTCGGCTCTCGCGGGTTGTGGGAGGTCGTCGAAGAAGCCCTTTGGCGCCAGCAGATCCGCGCTCGATGGCGCGGCGGATCCGATCGGAACGGGGAGGCCGCTCTGATGCTTCGCAGGTTGCGGGAGATCGTCGAAGAAGCCTTTCGGCGCGGGCAGATCTGAATTGCCCGGCTTCTGGCGCGCGGGCTGCGGGAGATCGTCGAAGAAGCCTTTCGGCGCGGGTAGATCGACGCCGCCATCCTTCGGCGCGGGCAGATCCGTGATCCCCTTCGGCGCGGGCAGATCGACGATGTCGAGCTCCACCGCGGGCTTCACCGCCGGCATCGGCGCGGGTGGGGTTGCTGCGCGCGGCTTCGGTGCCGGCAGATCGAACGCTCCGGGTGTCTTCGCCTTCGGCGCCGGGAGATCGGCGATGCCGCTGCCCTTCGGTGGCGTCGCGCGCGGCGGAAGCACCGACTTCGCTTTCGGCGCGGGGAGATCGGTGATGCCGCTCGAGATCCCTGACTTCGGCGCGGGGAGATCAGGCAGGTCCATCTTCGGTGCGGGTAGATCGACGAGATCGAGCCCGGACTTCGGCGCGGGCTTACTCGCCTCCAGCCCGGCGAGCGGACCCTGCCGCTTGGGCGCGGGCAGATCTGCGAGCTCCGCGGGTTTCGCGGGCGCCGGGATCTTCGGGATCGCGGGCGCCGGAATGATCGGCACCTTGGAGGTCATCGACCTCGCTAGCGCACTCGCGGGGAGCATCACGCGCGACTTGCAGCTCGAGCACGCGACAAATTTCGCCCCCAACGGGACGTCGGCTTCGGCGATGCGGTTGACGGTCCCGCAGGCCGCGCAGGTGGCCTCGATCATCCAACGAATATTCTACCCCGAGCGAATCGGGATTGCCTGTCAGCAGCCGTGGCGCGTACTGAACGGATCGCAGGGAGGCGTGTTTCGGGTAGGGGTCGGGTTGCTGCGCGGGGCCTGGCGTTTCGGCCCGGGGCGCTCGCCCGGCTCGAGGTCGTCATCGTCGGCGCTGTCGAGCGGCTGGTTCTTCAGCTTGCGCCCACCGGGCCGGACCGCGTTGCGGAGCTGGTTCTGGATCTTGCGCTCGAGCACCGGGAGCACGACGAGCACGCGCGCGACCTGCGCCGGCGTGAGGATCTTTCGCAGCTCGGCGACGCGCTTGTCCTCGAGGTCCCAGAACTTGCGTTGATTCGCGAGCGAGTCGTCGATCAGCCTGTCGATCTGCTTCGGTGGCTTGCCGTCGGCGGCATCGAGCTGGTGCTGGAGCTGGCCGCGCTCGACGAGCAGACGATCGAATTCGGTGTCGTACTTCTCGAGCAGCGGGAACAATCGACCCGCGCCGGCGGAGTCGAGCCCGAGCTCCTCGGTCAGCGCCATCGCGCGCATCATGCGGACGCGCTTCTTCACGCGCTCCTGCTTGGTCTCCCTTCGCGTCGGCTGACCCGCCGGTGCAGGGACGGCGACGGCCGGGCCTTGGCGCGGCGGCGTCTGGCCGGGGGCCTGCGCGAACGCCGTCGACGACGCGAGCACCATCACGCACAACCACTTCATCCCGGAGCGTGTCCCTTCTTGTTCAACCAGTGCTCGGCGCGATCGAGCGAGTGCTCGTCGAGCGAGTCGATCCAGCCGAGGTCATCGGCCGGCAACAACGTGCCGGTATCGGCGGCGAGCTCATCGGTCTCGTCGACATCGTCGAGCAAGAGCTGCGTCGGATCGACATCGCCGACGTCGACCGCTTGCCCGTCGAGCCACAGCGCCGAGTCACCGGTGCTCGGTGCGGGCGGGGGGGTGCCTTCCGCGACCGGTGTCAGGCCGGACGCATCGGGAGCGACGACCGCAATGCTCGGCGCGGGATGGTGCCGGATCACGACGAGCGCGATGGCAGCGACGCCCGCGAGCGCGGCTGCCGGCACGAGCCAGCGCCAGGTGCGCCACCACGGCAACGGCACGCGCGGACCGACGGCGAGCGCGATGTCTCGCTCGAGCTGCCCCCACTCGGGCTCACGTCCCTCGCCCGGCAACGCCCGCAGCTTCGCGACGAGCGCGTGATCCTCCGCCTCGAGGTCGAGGTCGGCCGGTGCGTTGTTGTCGTCGGACTTACTCACGGACAGACCCTAGGATTTCACGCAGCCGCTTCACCGCGTAGTGAAAATTGACCTTCGCGGTGTTCTCGCTGCAGTCGGCGAGCTCTGCAACCTCTTTGAACGGAAGATCGTCGAACACGCGCAGCTCGAGCACGAGCTTCTGCTTCGGCGGCAGCTGCTCGATCGCGGCGCGCAGCCGAGCGCCCTCTTCGCCGCCCGCGAGGTTCGTGATCCCGGCAGGCTCCTCGGTCAGTGCGTCCTCGGGGACCTCGGCCGGTTCCTCGCGCTTGTGGTCGCGGATCCACGTCAGCGAGCAGTTGATCGCGATCCGGAACAACCAGCTGCGCACGCTCGCGGCGCCGCGAAATGCGACGAGACCTTTGAACGCGCGGACGAACACCTGCTGCGTGACATCGGAGGCGTCGGCGTCGCTCTTGATGTAGCGCCGCACCATCCGCCACACGCCCTTCTGATGGCGGCGGACCAACAGGTCGAACGCGTTGCGTTCTCCCGCGCGGAACCGCTCGACGAGGTCGCGATCCGGATCCGCGATCTCGGTCATTCGTACTGCCGAGGCCGTAAGGAGCGCGGCGGGAAGCGCAGTGCTGTCCACATGATTCAGACCCCGGCCTTGCCGACTGGTTAACACCACGGTAGCGTCCGTGTCCCAACCCCCGGGCATTACTAGGATAACCGATGCTGGACCCACAACGAATGGAAGACGTGCTGCGCCGCGGCGGAGACGTCTCCAAGCTCGTGGACGCGTGGCGCACGATCGACGAGCAGCGCCGCAAGCTGCAAGGCGACCTCGACGGGACGCGCCAGCGCCGCAACGCGGCGAACGAAGGCATGTCGAAGCTCGACAAGAAGTCGTCGGAGTTCGCGGCGACGCGCGACGAGCTCAAGGGGCTGTCGACGAGGATCAAGGAAGGCGAGGCGCAGCTCGCTCAGCTCGAGCGCGAGAGCGAAGCGCTGCTGCTCACGATCCCGAACGCACCACACGCGAGCGTGCCGGAAGGCGCCGACGAAGCGGCGAACCCGGTCGTCCACACGTGGGGCGAGAAGCCGACGTTCGCGTTCCAGCCGAAGCCGCACTGGGATGTCGGCGAGGCGCTCGGCATCCTCGACTTCGCCGGCGGTGCGAAGCTCGCGGGTCACCGCTTCACCGTGCTGCGCGACGGTGCGTCGAAGCTGACGCGCGCGTTGATGATGTACATGCTCGATCTCCACACCGCGCACGGCTACACGGAGATCTGGCCGCCCGCGGTCGTGCGTCGCGCTTGCTTGCGTGGCACCGGCCAGCACCCCAAGTTCGAAGGCGATCAGTTTCAGCTCGCGATCCCCGTCGGGCCCGATCACGAGCGCGACAACGATCTGTTCCTGTCGCCGACGGCGGAGGTCCAGGTCACGAACCTCTACGCCGACGAGATCCTCGAGGCCTCCGACCTGCCGAAACATTTCTGCGCGTACTCGCCGTGCTTTCGCGCCGAGACCGGTACCGGCGGGCGAGATATTCGCGGCCTGATCCGCCAGCACCAGTTCGACAAGGTCGAGCTCGTGAAGCTCGTCCACCCCGAGAGCAGCTACGCCGAGCTCGAGAAGCTGCGCGAGGATGCCGAGCGCGTGCTTCAAGGCCTCGGCCTGCACTATCGCGTGGTCGAGCTGTGCACCGGCGATCTGGGGCAATCGTCAGCGAAGACGTACGACCTCGAGGTCTGGCTGCCCGGTCAGGACACGTATCGCGAGATCTCGTCGTGCTCGAACTTCGAGGACTACCAGGCGCGCCGCGCGAAGATCCGCTATCGGCCGCTCCCCGGCGAGAAGCCAAGGCCGCTCCACACGCTCAATGGATCCGGTATCGCGATCGGCCGGACGATCGTGGGGATCCTGGAGAACTACCAGCAGGAAGACGGCAGCGTGGTCGTGCCCGAGGCGCTGCGTCCCTATATGGCCGGGCTCGCGCTGATCAAGAAAGCGTGAGCTAGGGGCTGCTCCGCATGCACGGGCGTCCGTGCGCGTAGGACCGTCCCGCGCACGTAACTGCCCTGGCCGTTGATCTCGGTGACGAGGGTGTCGCCCCCGACGCGACAGACGTCGTCGTGGACGATCTCCTTGAACCGGTCCGGATCGCTGGCGGTGAGCCCCGAGCTCGGGGTGAGCGGCGCTCTCCTCGTAGCCATCACCACTCGGCGGCAGAGAGACGACCCGAATCGCACGTCTGCGATTTCGCCGCGACGGGTGTCGTTGCGGCGACCGACATCGTATAGGTCGCTCCCGACACGCAGGCGACAAGCACGATGAGCGGGACAAGAAGGGCGCGCATGCCGGTTTTGTGTCCCGGAACCGCAGGCCACAGGCGACCTTGGCGTGGTCGCCGCTGCGAAAGGCCTAGATCCTGCTTTACAAGGTGGATTCGATCCCTATAAATACGCCGTGCCTCTGGGGCTGCCTGGAGGAGTGGCCGAGCGGTCGAAGGCAGCGGTCTTGAAAACCGCCGAGCGCAAGCTCCGGGGGTTCGAATCCCTCCTCCTCCGCTGAAGGCTTCTTGATAATCGAATAGTGTCACGCAAGTGGTCATGGCCGGGACGTCGTCGGGTCGATCTCGAGATCGGCGGCGTCCCGCGCCTACAGTTTTTTTTTGGCAAACCGCACTTGGAGAGATGGCCGAGTGGCTGAAGGCACCGGTTTGCTAAACCGGCGTACTGGGTATTCTGGTACCGAGGGTTCGAATCCCTCTCTCTCCGCGACGCTTTTTGTTTTAGTTACGGATCCGTAGCTCAATGGATAGAGCACCGGTCTACGGAACCGGGGGTTAGAGGTTCGACCCCTCTCGGATCCGCTCATGGTTAGTGATGAAACGTGGATGGCCCACGCGCTCGACGAAGCGCGTGCAGCCGCAGCGCAGGGCGACGTGCCCGTCGGTGCGGTGATCGTGCTCGACGGCAACGTCGTCGGTCGCGGTCGCAACCGTCGCGAGCTCGATCGCGATCCGACCGCGCACGCTGAAGTCATGGCGCTGCGCGAAGCGGCGCAAACGATCGGTCACTGGCGCGTCGAAGCGACGCTCTTCGTCACGCAAGAACCGTGTCCGATGTGCGCCGGCGCGCTCGTCAACGCACGCGTCTCGCGCCTCGTGTTCGGCTGCCTCAATCCGAAAGCCGGCGCGGTTCAATCGCTTTATTCGATCGTCACCGACCCGCGCCTCAATCACCGGATGGAGGTTCGAGGCGAAGTGCTCGCAAGCGAGTGCGCCGGGTTGCTCGGCCAGTTCTTCGCGGAGCTTCGCAAGGGGCCGACGTTCAGCTCGTAAGTTTTGGAGGAGTGTCCGAGTGGCCGATGGTGTCTGATTCGAAATCAGATTTGCGCAAGCAACGGGGGTTCAAATCCCTCCTCCTCCGCAATTCCCGAAGCTCCCGATAGGGAGAGATGACCGAGTGGCCGAAGGTGCACGCTTGGAAAGCGTGTGTACTGAAAGGTACCGAGGGTTCGAATCCCTCTCTCTCCGCCCACGACTTGCGTGACGGCCATTTTATGGTCCCGGGTGACGCGAAAGCTGTGAACCCCGCCAGGTCCGGAAGGAAGCAACGGTAGCGGAAATAGTGGGTGCCTGGGGCCACCTTTTTAGAACGAGCGACGATTCAACCAATCGTCGCTCGTCGTGTTTTCGGTGGTATCACTGATCGGGCGTGAAGCTCGCAATCGTCAGCGCGCTGCTGCTCGGCGCCTGTAACTCGATGACCGGTGGCGGCGGTACGGATCCGGTCGGCAGCGCCGGTTCGGCAGCGCCCGCCGCGAAGAAGGGCGGCCTCAGCCTCAACGCGGAGATGGCGAAGGACGGCTCGGACACCACGCCGACGCCGAATCCTGCGCTGGGCGCCGCGAAGACAACGGACCCGAAGGCCGACACGACGGCGCCGGGAAAGATCACGCCGGACGATCCGCCGAAACCGGACATGAAGGCGCCGACCGGCGCATTCGGAACGAAGGACGACGGCAACCACAACAGCGTGCCCGAGCCGGTCGTGTCGCACGAGACCGGGCCGCAGCGGCCGGCCGACAAGCGCGCGCACGTCGATCCCGGTCCGCTACTCGGCGCGATCAAGCTCGACATGGAGCCGAACTGGGATCGCGACTACGAGAATGCCGGCACGATCTCGTTCGTGCTGAAGGTCCCGAACACGACCGACACGCGGGTGTTCGCGTTTCACTATGGCTACGATCTCAACGGCGCACCCACCGATCGCGAGGCGTACAAGAAGTTCCTGGCCGATCAAAAAGTCTTGAACGTGACACTCGATCGCCAGCGCAATGCGGCCTGGTATCTCGAAGGCACCGACGGCGCCGGCAACCCGGCGTTCCGGATGCTCGTGACCTACGGCGGCAAGCGCATCGTGTGCTGGGGCTCGCTGTACAAAGACAAAGAGTCGACGGCGCTCGGTCCGGATCTGCGCGACAAGGTCGTCAACACCGCGAAGAAGATCTGCGAGTCCCTGGCGTTGTAGCGACAGAGGCTCCGGGTATAGTGCCCGACGCGTGTCCTACCTGGTCCTCGCTCGCAAGTACCGGCCGTCGACGTTTTCGGAAGTCGTCGGTCAGGATCACGTCACGCGGACGCTGACGAACGCGTTCGCGAGTAACCGCGTCCATCACGCATTTCTGTTCTGCGGCCCGCGCGGCTGCGGCAAGACCACGGTCGCGCGCATCGTCGGCAAGGCGCTCAACTGCCTCGTCTCCACGACCGGCGAGCCGTGCGGCAAGTGCGAAGCGTGCGTCAGCATCGGCAACGGCAGCGCCGTCGACTACCAGGAGATGGACGGCGCGTCGAACCGCGGCATCGATGCGATCCGCGAGCTGACCGAGGCAGTGCGGTACCAGCCCGCGATGCTGAAGAAGAAGGTCTACGTCATCGACGAAGTTCACATGTTGACGACGGAGGCGTTCAACGCGCTGTTGAAGACGCTCGAGGAACCGCCGCCGCATGTCACGTTCGTGCTCGCGACGACGGAGCCGCACAAGCTTCCGAACACGATCCTGTCGCGGTGCCAGCGCTACGACTTCAAGCTCGTGCCGGCGTCGCGGCTGGCCCAGCACCTGGCGAGCATCTTCAAGCAGGAGAAGCTCGCGGTGGATGCGGGCGCGATCAGCTTGCTCGTGCGCGAGAGCGGCGGCAGCGTGCGTGACGCGCTGTCGCTGTGCGATCAGATCATCTCGTACGTCGGCGACGCGAAGATCACGGAGCAGCATGTCGCGGAAGTGCTCGGCGTCGCCGATCGCTCGCTGACGCGCACGCTCGTGTCGGCGCTCGCGGCGGGTGATGCGGGTGCGGCGCTTTCGGCGGTGGAGTCCGCGATCGAGCGCGGCGTCGATGAGGTTCAGCTCGCACGCGCGATCGTGCGGTACTTGCGTGATCTGGCGGTGCTTCAGGCGGCGGGAGATCGGGATGGGCTCGTCGATGCGTCGGATGACGAGCGAGCGGAGCTAGCCGCGGAAGCGAAGCAGATCGAGCGCTCGCGGGTGACGCAGATGTTCGATCGGATGCTGCGGTGCTGCGACGAGCTCGGCAAGACCCTGCAGCCGAGGCTCGTGCTGGATTGTGCGTTGATCGACGTGGCGACGATCGAGCCGCTGGTACCGCTCGGGGATTTGTTGGAGCGGTTGGGAGAGCTGGAGGCCAGGCTTGCCGGCAAGGGTGCCGTGCGGGTGTTAGCTTCTTCGGGCGGCGGCGGCGGCGGCGGAGAGCTGAAGTCGACGACGCCGGGGACCCGAGTGGGACCGCCGAAGCCGCCGGCGTCGACGCAGGCAGCGCCCACGCCGCCGCTTACCTCCACGATGCCGTCGCCGTCAAAGCCCACGCCCACGCACACGGCCACGGCCACGAGCACGAGCACGAGCACGCCCACGAGCACGAGCACGAGCACGAGCACGAGCACGAGCACGAGCACGAGCACGAGC
>JBDUAS010000183.1:0-14787 GCA_040004535.1 Deltaproteobacteria bacterium | reverse complement strand
CGGGAAACCTCAAAAAGCGTGATCGCCACGCCCTCAAAAAGCGCGCTCACACTCATCGTAGAGATCGTTAGCGTCGAGCAGCAGGTAGCCGCCAATGCCGGTCGCGAGCAGGCCGGCACCCGCGAACGTCCAACCGAGTCCGTCGGCGTACCAAGGATCGACGGGCGCGACGGGCTGCGGCGCGACCGGTTGTCGAGCCGCTTCGAGCTTTGGCTTCGGCTCCGGCGCAGGCTCGGTCGGCGGTTGCGACATCGCCTTCTTGTCGAGCTCGGACTTCATCTGCTTCACGAAGTCTTCGACGGCGGTGCGCATGTCACCTGTCGGCTGCGCGCGCGAGAGAAAGCGCTCGTAGTGCCAGATCGCGTCCTCGTACTTACCGAGCTGGCGATAACACTGGCCGAGGTTGTAGAGGAAGACGGGCGCGTCCTCCTTGAGGGCACCGGCCTTGTACTCCTCGATCGCCTTGTCAAAGTCGCGCAGCCGATAGAGCTTGTTCCCTTGCGAGAGGTGCTCTTGCGCAACCGGATCCTTCGGCTTCGCGAGCGGATCGTCCGCGCGCGCCGTTCCGAGGAAACCAAGCAGGCACCCCATCACCAAACACCAACGAACGATCGACATCATGGTCCCGTTATCGGCCACGGAAGCGGCCGGTTGCGCCACGTATCATCGCGGCTTTCGCGGAGGGTTCCAAGTCGGAAGCGCACCGCTAACTGTGCATGTAGGCACAACAAGCCTCAGCCCTAGCATTGCCCCGGTTCGAGGCTTCCTTGTACGGTTTCCCAATGGATCGCCGGATCTCCCACGTGCCACTCGAAGAGGAGCTCGCGAGATTTCAGAGCCAGATCCACGGCCTCGCGATCGAGCTCGCGCGGTCGATCTTCCGTGTGGAGTTTCAGCACCGCATCGAAGACCTTAAAGCGAGCCTGACATCACCGCCGAAACATTATCGGCGTACGAAGCGAAAGGCATCGGTCACTCCGGTGCCCGGTTCGGAGGTTGCGGCGCCGGTCCCGGTACAACCGAACGCGAAGCGGGGATGGACGCGAGACGCGATCATCAACGAGCTCGCATCGTTCCTCGCGAGTGGAACAACCATCGACGCGTCATTCGTGAATCGTTACGGACCCCGCGGGCTAGTCGCCGCGACCAAGCGCGAATTCGGTCGTTTCGACGCAGCACTGAACGTCGCGAGCCTTCGTGTCGCGCAGCTCTATCCTGACAAGACGAGTTCGGGGATATAGGCTCGGATAAGCATTTGGCTTTTGCGGCACGACCCGTCGTCCGCAACCGCTGGGCGCTCATGTCGATAGCCACCGACATGAGCATGTTCGCCGAAAACATCAGCCATGGACGCCGCGCGGTTCTCCAGATCGTTGCCCTCGCGCTTGCGTGCGCAGGTCATGGCTGCAAACACGTCGACGAAACGAAGATCGCCGGCAAGGCTGCGTGCGCCGTGATCGTCAAGGCGATCGCCGTCAATGGTGGCTTGCTCGCGGGGGTCACCCAACGCCTGAAGGACACAGATCGAGCGCTTGAAATGGCCGACCGTTGGAGCCGGAAGCAGGTCACCGATGCGGAGGATGGCTCTGAGCTCTTCAGCGGTGCAGCCAAACGAGCGACGATGCATGCCGGCGCAGCTCTCGCACTTTGTCAGAGCGCCCAGGAGCTACACGCTGCTATCGAAAAAATGGCGGCGCTCATTCACGAGCCGGCAATACATGTCGATGAACGAACGGTGTATCTGGACTGCTCCGCTCTGTTCTTGGTGGATACAGCAGGAGGCGCTTCGCGCGACAAAGTCGCCGTTGACCTGGAAGGGCAGACGGCCGGAGTTCAGCTCGCCGAAACCCGATACCGGGACACATGCAAGACGACCTTCGGCGTCGAGGATGCGACTTCCGTCGGACCGGTAGGTGGGGTTGCTGAGCCGAAGTGATCCGCTTGCTTCTTCTTGGATCATCGCCTCGGAGATGCAGATCGTCATCCGCGGCGCTTGGTGAGCGTTCCCATGCTCTGACTGAACAGCGCTTCAACACCGTACTCCAAGAATTTCGCCTTCCAGAAGAGCGCGAGGTCTGGCTCGATGCCGCTGGCTCGAACGATCTGGTCGGTAGACTTACCCATCGCGTACCACTGGATGACTTCGGCGCGCATCGCGATGTCATCTTCAAAGAGCTCGGAGAGTCGCTCCAACGCGGCTTCTTCGTCGGCGCTGAGATCAATGATCACATCTTCTAGCTTCGGGCTCGTCATAGCCCGTCGTATCGGAGCGCGCTTGACGAGGTTGCGCCGGCGATCTGACCCCATCGAACGATCTTGACCATCGTTTTGTATGCGACCAACGCTGAGCGATGCAGCGACGCTGCACAGCACATCAGCGCGCGAGAACGAACTGTGAGTGATTAGGTCTGCTTAGTTCACGGTCGCGAGCGTGCATGCAGCCTCGAACGCCTTCTCCGCATCTTTGAGCTCGGGCAAGAGCCGTACCTTGCACTCGTGATAGACGGGACCGGCCGAAGCCCACGTGTGCACGGTGATGTACACACCCTCGTCTCCAGTACCGTCCATCGACCAGACCTGGGTACGCCTGTGCAGAGGCTTGCCGTTGACCACGATATCCTCGGCGTGCTCAGACAGCACCGCCTGCAAGCGTGGTGGCGGCGTGCACTCGCTCTCGCATTTCTCCGTCCACAACGCGATGAAAGAACCGACGCGCGAGTTAAGCGTACCGTCGTTTGGCTGGTTCGGTGGAGAAATGCGGCCGCCGTCACGTCGAACTTCCCAGCTCTTCGGCGCGGCGACCTTCCATTTCTGCTTGGTCGGCATCACCTGGAGCTCATCCACGTCACGCATGACGAACTCGAGTTGACCCTGCAGGTTCGCGGGCACAAGAGCATTGACTGCCGTGACTTCAGGTTCGGCGCGCTTGTCACCGCACGCACACAAGATCGTCAGGAGTGCCAAGCGCTTCATTTCTCCCCCGAGTCTAGCTCCGAAGGTGAATGGTTTCCGAGAAACCGACTCCACGCTTCGGCATTCTTTTGCCAGTCCGGTATGTGTTCGTCGAAGAACGTCCCTTGTTCTCGGACCGCTTGTAAGTTCGTCGCCAGAGCGCGCGCATCGTCGACAACATTCAGCGCCACGAAACGCTCGACGTGCGTTTCGTTCATGTAGTGAAACACCGGGGTCCAGCGCGGCATCACCGTCTTTGTGCGTTGCAGCTTCGCCTGCGCTCCGAAGGCTGCGAGCTCGTGGTAGGCCTCCGCGGCGTACATTGCCATCCGAGTGGGGCTCGCATCGCCGTGACCTTCGCCGACCGAGGTGCCGTACGCACGCGCTCCGGTTCTCGCTGCGACTCGATCGACCTGTATTTCGTGTCGCGTAGCCTTGAGCTGCAAGGTAGCCGCGCTCAACAGGCCCTCCGCGGCGATGAGATCTTGCTCTTCTTCTTTCAAGGCGAGGCTTTTGATCTTCCCGTCCAGCCTCGCGATGTCCTTCTGTAGCTGCGTGTACTTCGCTGGCTCCATCAACCCGATGAATACGCCCTGCAGGCTCATATCGATCTTGCCTACCTTCGCGACTTGCGCCTTGGTCTGCTTCGCGAGCTTCGCTGCCATCGAGCCCGTCTCGCCTGCGTTGCTCATCGCGTCGCCTGCTCGCTTGGCTTTGCTCTTGGTTTGAGTGTTCTCTCCCGTGGCGTCGTGAATGGTTCCGAACTCGTAGTTCGTATTGCCGTTCTTCGGTAGGTTTTCGTAACTCTCAAGTCCCTCCGCACTCTCGTCTAGGCCGACTTTGGCATCGAGCAACTCGCCGAACTCGCCGACAGAGCCGGCTGCCTCGACGGTGACATCGACGATCCTCGCGAGCGTTTCGGCGGCCTCCTCGATCTCGTGGAGCTGCTTCTGGTCCGCATCGCGCTGGGCCTTCACACGCCGACCTTCTAGTCTTGCTTGAACACGTCGATAATTTGCGACCGCTGCGGCGACGTTCGTCTGTACGGCCGTGAAGTTCTCGGTGTCGACTCGAAGTTTCTGCTGGGTGTAGCTCCAATGTGCCGCGGCGCTTTCCTGCACGGAGGTCGAGCTTTGCGATGTCAGGTTAGCGAAACGCGCCGCTAGGTCGGGGCGCTTCATCAGCTCTTCGGGAGTCATTGGCGCGCCGGTTTGGGATACATCCTTTAGACGTCCCATCGAACCGAGCATCGACCGAAGCGGCACTGCATAGATCGAGTAAGCGTCCACATAGCGGTCGAGCGCAGGGCCAGCATCTTTGCGGAGCTCGGGACCGATGTGAAGCGGTGCACCGAGCCCGACCGCCTCGGACTCGAAGTAACCGGTCCCCTTGCCTCTGTCGATCCGATCCGTTGCCTTCGTTACGCGCGAGGCACCGACCTTGTTGTCGGGTGCGAGGTCGTTAACGCTCTCGACGCTGCCCAGCTCATAAGAATCGAGAGCGTGTTGTTTCTCTTTTTCCGTCTTGTCCGCCATTTGAATCTCTCTTTCACCAGGTCGCGACGCGACCCATCCCGTGCGTTTCGAGTTGCGCGCATTCAGCAAGATCCGTCATCGACACGGCGCGTTTCGCTGCCGTTGCCCGGTACGCCGCGCGCAGCGCGGCGGCGCGAATGGAACCGCCACTCAGCTCGAAGGTCCGCGCGAGCCGACCGAAGTCGATGCCCGGCTCGTAGCGCTCGCTCGGCAGAACCGAGCGCCAAAGCTTCACGCGCTCGACGGGTTCGGGCGCCTCGAAGTAGACCTTGAACATGATCCGTCGCATGAAGGCCGGGTCGATGTTCTGCTTGAGGTTGGTGGTCAGCAGCACGATGCCGGTGAATTGCTCCATCAGCTGAAGGAGCAAGTTGGTCTCGAGATTCGCGTAGCGATCTTGGGCACGCGAGACATCGGTGCGAGCGCCGAACATCGCGTCTGCCTCGTCGAAGAATAGAATTCCGCCCTGCCCTTGCGCTTGCGCGAACACGCGAACGAGATTCTTCTCGGTCTCGCCGATGTACTTATCGACGAGGCTGGCGACATTCACCCGCATCAGGGGGAGGCCCACTTCTGCGGCGATCACTTCGCAAGCGAACGTCTTGCCCGTCCCCGACTCGCCGTTGAACATCGCCGTGATCGCGCGCCCGCGCCCCGACGTAACATCCATTGCCACCTCGCCACGTGAACGAATAGCGCCGATGAGCTCGACGATCTCCGCGCGCACATCGGTGGGCAGAACGAGTGCGTCGAGCTTGCTAGAGGTGCGGTCCGGCATCGTCAGGTTGTTAGCAGACAACTGTTCAAGTGCTGCGGCGACCGGATCGACTCCAGCCTCGACCAGCGTGACCGCGTTGCGGATCTGTCGCGGGGTCAGGACGAGATCGTCCGCGAGCGTGGTCGGAATGGGAGAGCCGGAGCGAGCACACGACCACATCTCTCGCCGAACGGCTGGCGGGGGAACTTCGATCCGGACGTGCGTCAATGCACGCGTCCGGATCCGTGGATCGACCGCAGCGATGTCATCAGCCACCACGAAGATCTTTAGCGGTGCGGAAGCAACCACTTCTTCGACGAGTGACGCGAGGCGAGAATTCGGGCCAAGCAACTCACCAGCATTGTCGAGAACGACCGCGGCACTCAGCAGCGTGGAATCCTCGAGCAACTCGCGCAGCTCGACGCCTACGTTCCCGTGAGCGCGTGCCGCGCTTGCGGCATCGATCCGTAGGGCGACACTCGCGACTGATCGAGCAGCCTTGGTCGCCCAGCTCGTCCTGCCGCTTCCGGATTCACCGCTGACGATGCAGATGGCGCTGCTTGATTTGCTCATCGCGCCGTGGAGGTTGGGCGACGTCTGCACCCAGGGCGTTCCTGGACCGTCCGTCACGATCAATTCCGCAAACGCGGGGAGTGATGACAGCAGGTTCACGCCGAAGACCGCCGATCGAAACCGCCGCGTCGCGGACAGCACGCCGTGCCCGTCGACCTCGGACCGCCGGAGCAAGCGTGCCGCGACCGCTGGCGCATCGGCTCCGACTGCATCGAAGAAGCAGAGTCTGTCCTCGAGACGTGGCAGCAGCGCGGAAAGAATTCCAAGCTCGGATGCTCCAGCAACGGTGTGTAGGAGCGTTCCGAACTCATGATCGATCTGTGCCGCGAGCACCGTGAGCGCGATGTCGACGTCGATCAACCTGAGATCGAACGACGTGGCCAAGCGAGCGGCCAGCTCGCCGGGCGTCGCTGGCGCCACTTCGGACGCGGAGTGCGTCGAGGACGAAACCATCGCCGAGGACAGTCGCCGGATTTCGTAGGCGAACGGATCGGCTGCGAGCGGAGCGTTACCCACGGCGAGCTCCAACATCAGCAGCGCGCGACGGACGACGGTGCCGCATCTCAGAAGCAAACCTGACGAGCCGATTGCGGCGAGCGGCACCGAGCCGGGAAAAGCGTGCGGCGATCGGGTCGCCTGCGAGTGACAAGGTCAGACGTCTCTCCAGCGCGAGCGAATCCGTCGGCGTGAGGCGCGAAAGCACGGCACCGATCTCATGCTCTTTGCGTCGGAACGCGGCGTCGAACGTTTCGCTGTCTTGTTTTGGTGCGTCGAGCGCCGCGAGGATCTCGGTCTCGAGCGAGATCGGAGTCCAGGTCAACGTTGATTCGAGCTCGGAGCACTCAACGGCGGACGCCGCGCCCGGCTCCCAGCAGCTTGTCGGGGTTGTTCGGTTTCCTTGCATAGGTTTGGTATCGGCACCTCATGCGCGGAGTTGCGTCCGAAATTGCCGTGGAGTTGGCAGGAGATGAAGGCGCCGGCCTACTTGGCTCCATGCACCAAACTCGCGATGATACGAGGCGTAATCGGCCGCGGCGCGCGGCCGACAGCGGGGACCATGATGTCGATCATTCGTCGGGCGTGCGGGCTGCAAAGTGAGGTAATGGCGTTGTTCATCATCGCCGGAACGTTGGTGATCAGCGGTTGCAAGGGCGACGGCCCCAAGCCGGACCCGAGCGGCGGATCCGGCCAGTTGAGTGGAAAGGACAAGGACGTGCGAGACGCGCTCGTGCTCGATGCGGCGCTCACCAAGGCCAAGAAGGAGCTCGCGGCTCTCGAATCGGCGCAATCCCGCGACGAGGACGCGATCGCGAAGAAGCGTACGGCGATCGATGCGGTCGAGCAGACGCTGGCTACGTTGCGCAAGCGCCTCGATGCGCCGGGTGCCCGGTCGTCGCCTCCGTGATTCGAGCACCGAGATTTCGCGGTCGGGCGTATGCTCCGCCGCATGAGGGTCGCCCTGCTCGCCGTTGGATTGATCGCGTGTGGAACGCCGTCGCGCGACGGCAATGGTGATCTCGACGCGCACGGCGGTAGTGGTTCCGGCACGTTTCAGGATGCGCCGACCGGAACGGGAGGCACGACCTACGTCTACGCGCATACCGCGGGAGAGCTCTACAAGATCGATCCCGACACCCTCGCTCGGACGCTGGTCGGCTCCTTCGGCTGGCCGAGTGGTTCCGATCAGATGACGGACCTCGCGATCGATCGCAACGGGAACATGATCGGTATCTCGTTTGGTTCGGTCTATCGCGTAGATCCGACGAACGCCGCGGTGACGCTTCTGCATGCGTTGAGTGGGGGGACATTCAACGGTCTGTCCTTCGTGCCAGCGACAGCGATCAACCAGACCGGCGATGACGTATTGATTGCGACGCGTGGCGACGATGGATTGGTCTTCCGGATCGACCAAACGACCGGCGTGGCGTCACAGATCGGGAACATGGGGAGCGCGTACGCGTCGAGCGGCGACACGGTGGGCATCGACAACTTTGGCGTCCTTCAGACCGTCCAGGGTGCGCCGAATGACGTGCTGGTTCGGCTGGCGCCGGGGACGTTCGCAGCCACGCCGATCGGTACGAACACCGGTTTCGGCCAGATCTACGGCGTCGGATTCTGGAAGAACCAGATCTTCGGGTTCACGCTCGCGGGCGACTTCATCAAGATCGACGCTGCGACCGGCGTCGGCGTGCTCGTCGAGCACACTGGATTGCAGTGGTACGGCGCCGCGGTGACGACGATTGCGCCTGTGATCCAGTAGGCCAGCCGTCGGCAACCTGTTCGCCGCTATATCCTTCGGGTTAGTTCACGACTCGGTCGTCCTTCACGATCGAGACCTCGAGCACCTCCAGAAAGGGCCAGCCGTACAGCAGGTCGAGGATGGAGCACATGAGCCAGATCATGCGCGCGGGGTCTAGGCCTGACCCGTTTTCGTGGACACCTTCCTTCCCTCTCACGTCATGATGAACGAGGTGTCCATGAGCCCGACGAAGTTGTCCAAGCCGCGCAAGCGCCGCAAGTTCACGCCAGAATTCAAGGTCGAGGCGGTACGTCTCGCGCTCAGGCCAGGCAAGACCATCACCGAGGTGGCGCGCGAGCTCGACCTGACCGTGACCTGCTTGCACGATTGGGTGCGTCAGGCTGGCGTCGACGCGAAGGGCGACTCGCAGGGTGCCTTGACGACCGACGAACGCGCTGAATTGACGCGCCTGCGCCGCGCTCTGCGCACAGTCGAACAGGAACGCGACTTTTTAAAAAAAACAGCGGCGTACTTCGCGAGGAGCCAGTCGTGAGGTACGCGGCAATCGCGGCTCAGGTCGGAGCCTACGCGGTGGTGTTCATGTGTCGGGTGCTTGGCGTGGCACCGTCGGGCTACTACGCGTGGCAGGGACGTCCGCCGTCGAAGAAAGCAGTGCGCGACCAGGTCCTTGCCACGCATATTCGCGCCGCGTTCAAGACGAGCCGTCGTCGCTACGGCAGCCCGCGTGTCCACGCCGAGCTCAAGGCCGGTGGGCACGTCGTCGCGCGAAAACGTGTCGCCCGGCTGATGCGCGAAGACGGGCTGCGTGCTCGTCCTCGTCGGCGGTATGTCCATACGACGCAGTCGAAGCACAAACTTCCCATCGCGCCGAACGTCGTCGCTCGCAAGTTCGAGGTGTCGGCGCCGAACCAGGTTTGGGTCTCGGACCTGACGTACCTACCGACGGTGACCGGATTCGTCTACTTGGCTGTGGTGCTGGACCTGTTCGCGCGTCGTGTCGTTGGTTGGTCGGTGTCGGTCAATCTCGACGCCACCGTCGCCGTTGAAGCATTGCGGCGCGCGCTCGCGCTGCGTCATGCACCGATGGGAATGATCCACCACAGCGACCGCGGCGTGCACTACGCATGCGCTGCCTACCGTGAGCTTCTCGCGACCCATGGTGTGACACCGAGCATGAGCCGCAAGGGGAACTGTTGGGACAACGCGGTCGCCGAGAGTTTTTTCTCGTCGCTCAAGTTCGAGCTCGAGGTGGACGCGCACTGGACCGACGTGCATGACGTCGAGCGTGACGTCGCCGAATACATCGACGGCTTCTACAACTCAGAACGGAGGCACTCGCACAATCAATATCTCAGCCCCATTGACTTCGAGCGTCAGTTCCCGCAACAAGAAATTGCAGCGTAGTCCTGTGTCCACGAGACCGGGTCAAGCCCACCCCCGTGACAGCGGCGATGCACAACCGGTATCTCCGGCTCGCCGCAGTGAACGCCGAGCACTTCGCGAATCCGCGCGGGCCAAACAGTGGAGGCCCGGCCTCGGGCAACCGGCATAGCGCCGGTGGCAGCTATCGCGCGCTGCACGAGCAAGCGCTCGATATGGCGCACGAGGCAAAAAAAGAAGGCAAGGACGTCAACGAGGCGATGGCGCATGAAGCCGCCGCCGAGCACTTCCTCACCGATGGATTTGCCGCTGGCCACCTGCGTACGCCGCGACAGTCGATCAAGGAACACTGGGACATCATCTATCCGCTGTTCTTCGAGAATCTGAAGAAGTCGATCGCGCAGGACGTCTCGATCTACATGAACGCGCACGAGACAAACGTCGCCACGATCGGCGGAAGCGTGCTCGCGATCGAGAAAAAGATCTTACCCGCGATCGATGATGCGACGAAGGCGCTTCCACCGATCGGAATCGGCGACATCGTGTCTGGTCTCGAGCACGATGTTGATAACGCCGAAGGACTGTTAGTCACCAACGATCTCGGCGATCACTGGCGAACCTTTGGCGATGGTCACGGCGGCGTCTTGAATCCGAGCGCAAAGGACCAGGGCCCAACGAAGGCTCACGTCGAGCAGGCCGTTCAACTCGGCGTGGCTGACGTCATGAACGCGCACACGGTGGATCCAACCGCGAGCGCGGAGCAGGTGCACCAGACGGTGCGCGCACAGACGCCGGCGCCCGCGATTGCGAACAAGCCGAAGTACGGGCCCGAGCAGGAGATGCCATACGTTGATCCGACAGCACCTGCTTCGGACAACGGCACGCAAGCATGGGATCAGCCGAGTTTCAAAGCGTTGTGGGACGCGCCAGTGCGCACGGGAGATCACGGGAAGAAGTTCGCGGATCTCATCAAGGCGTCTGCCAAGAGCGGCGACATACATGATCAGGTCGGCGACCTCGCCTCGAAATTTCCGTCGGTGCAGGATGCGCCAGGCTGGTCGCACTTGCATCCCCGCGACGCGTACATGAACAGCTTCGTAAGGGAGTTACAGACGAATCCCAAGGACAAGATCCAGGAGATCATCGACTACGATCCCGGGAAGGGCCAGGCGGGCCATAATGAAGACGACGCGACCCGCGAAGACATGGATCGCTTGAAAACACAGGGCAAGCAGCAATCGGGCGATCCGCAAGCGAGACTTCGTGGTCTCACGATGACCGAGCGCGTTCACTACGTTCACAACCTCGAAAGTTTTCGCGGTTGGACGACATCCGAGAACGAAGGCGACAAGATCGTTGAGTTGTTCGAAACCGCTCCGGCCGGCGAGCGACGCGCGATGTTCTACACTGTCTCGGGAAGACCGTGGACTGGCTCCCTCGAGGACAGCGGGCACGATCTCTACAAGAACCTCGACGACCGCCAGCAGGCAAGCCTCACGAAGCTTCTCAACGCATCGCCATGAAAGCGACACTCGCCACTGCGTGCATCGTGCTGAGCTGCTCCGGCTCGCAGCCCGGCGCAAATCCCGAGCCTGCGCCGCCGGCGACTAAGGCTGCCCCCAACCCAACGAGCTCAACCGTGCACTCAGCATGGCAAGTGCGGCTCGCGATGCCGCCTGGTGAAACGGCGTACTCCTTCGCAAACGTCACCGAGGTCGCCGCGACGCGAGCTCCTCGCCCCACGATCGTCGCATTAGCTCGATTTTCGACGACCGCGCCGACCAACATCGGAACGACCACGCCGCCCGGCCAGACGGATGGTGAGGTGCTCGATGTCGAGGCACGTGGTAGCGCCTGGGTCATTACCGGGCTTGATGACAACTACACCATTCCGCGTGCGAGCGAGCCTCCGAAAGCAACACGGTGGTACGCGATCGACCACGGCGTGATGTCCGTTGACCATGCCGGAGGGCGCATCGCGATCGCGCGTTTCGACGGCGGTAAGCCCACAGCTACGTGGACGCAGACGCTCTCAGATCCCACTGCTCGCGACGCGAGAATCGCCGCTTGGCTCTCGGATGCGGCACTGCTCACCATTGAACACCCAACGGACACGCAGCTCGTGCGTGTGCAGCTACTCGACGGGAAAACACACCCGGTCGCATCACTGCCGGCAACCGAGGTGGTCATCGCGCCATCGGAGCGAGCTGGCTTGTTCGCAGCGGTATTCAACGAGCACGCGGAGTGTGCCTTGTGCCCGCGAGTCGAGACGCGAAGTCTGGCAGATGGCCGCGTAGCCAACAGCTTCAAGCTCCCGGTTGACGTCGAGCCGTTTCCGCCGGAGCCAGGTCGCGGCACTGCTGCGGTCGGCTTCGACGGCCGACAGGTCTGGTTCTTTACGTACTTCGGACCTCATCAATCTGATGTGCTCGGAACGTCGTCCGATCAGAAATGCAGCTACGACGTATTCGATGCAGCCACCGGCGCACGGCTCCGCACGCTTGTGAACGCAACCGGGGCATGGGCATCGCTTAGCCGAGGCTGCAGGACCCACGCCTTGATCCCGATCAGCGACGGCGGAGGCATCGCGATCGCAATTGACGACGGCGCTCACGCGACGGCAACGAAGTTCGCAACGCCACCGTAGAAATGGGTATGCGCTGCATGGACCACGTTCTGGCGTGAGCGATCGCGTGCGCGCATCGTGCTGAGCGATGGGCGACACGAAGATCACATGGCGACGGCGAGTCGCGAGTTGGCGCGCCAGCGGACTGACGGCTGACGGGTTTGCGGCGCAGCACGGAATCGCAGCCGGGACGCTGCGTTGGTGGGCATCGCAGCTGAAACGAGAGCAGTCTCCGCCGGAGGTACCGCTCGTGCGGATGGCACAGGTGATTCGCTCGGCCTCGCCGGCGACGCGACGAGGCTCGGTGGTGATTGACGTCGTCGACGCGCGTGCGCGCGTGACTGTCGAGTCGGGGGTCGAGCGCGAGACGCTGGACGTCGTGTTCGGTGCACTCGGGATCGGCGGTGGTCTGTGATTCCGCACGGCGTCGAGGTGTTCGTCGGGCTCGATCCGATAGATTTACGGTGGGGATTCGAGCGCCTTTCGGGCGTCGTCGCCGAGAAGCTCGGTCGCAGTGCGCGTAGCGGCGCGCTGTTCGTGTTCTTCGGCAAGCGACGCTCGGCGCTCAAGGTGATCTTCTTCGATGGCACGGGGCTCTGCCTGTTCTACAAAAGGCTCGACCAAAAAACGTTTCGGATCCCGACCGGACCCGAGGGTGCGAGCACCGTGGTGATCGAGGAGCGCGAGCTCGACGACTTGCTCGACGGCATCGATCTCGAGCCCGCGCAGCCTCGGCGTACGCGTGCATTGACACACTGATCAAAATTTGGATCGGAGGCATCGACAGCGTGATCCGATCTGGTTAGTAGAGATCTGTGAACGACACAGCGAGCACGAGCGGGGACGTGATCGTCACCCGTGATCGCGTCGTCGAGCTAGAGGCCGCGCTCGCTGCCGAGCGTGAGCTCCGCACACAGTGGGAGCTCAAGCACGATCGACTGCTCGGGGCCTACCAGGCGCTCGAGCAGCAGCTCGAGCTGATCCGACGACGGTTGTTCGTCGCGAAGGCGGAGCGCATCGATACGACCCAACTCGAGATCGAGTTTGCGGCCACACTTGCGGCGCTCGATGCGCTCGCCGGCACAGCGACGAACGTCGAGGATCCGAGCTCGAGCACGTCGGGACCGACGACCACCGGCCCGCGGGGCAAGGCCAAACCGACCGGTCGCCGCGACCTCCGCGACGAGGATGTCCCAGTCGAGCGGATCCCACTCTCCGATCCGACCCTCGACGGCACGGCCGAACCGATCGGGACCGAGGAAGCAAGCCGGATGATGTGGCGGCGCGCGGGTTGGGTGCGCGTCGTGACCGAGCGGATCAAGTACAAGGCGGCCGCCAACGCCGTGTCGGAGTCCGAGTCGGAGTCGGAGTCGGAGTCGGAGGCTAACGAAGGCACGATGGCGAGGATCATCACCGCACCGCTGCCTCCCGAAATGATCGATCGCTCGATCGTTACCGCGTCGGTTTGGGCGCACATCGTGAGCGACAAGTTCGCGTTCGGTCTGCCGCTCTATCGCCAGGAGGAGCGCTTCGCGCAGGCTGGGTTCCGCATCGATCGCGGCACGATGTCGCGGTGGCTCCAGCAGCTCGGCGGCACGCTCGGCGCCACCGTCGTCGAGGCCATGCGCCAAGAAGCACTCCGTACCGCGTTCTGCATTGCCACCGACGCCACTGGCATCCTCATCCAACCGATCCGCGAGGGCAATGCGCCGCGCCGCGCATGCCGACGCGGACACTTCTTCGTCCAGATCGCCGACGGCGATCACATCTTCTTCGAGTACACGCCGGGCGAGACCTCGGCCGCCGTCGGCAAGATGTTTCACGGATTCTCGGGGTACGTACAGGCGGACGCCAAGAGCGTCTACGATTTCTTGTTTCGGCCACCCGAGGAGCGTGTTCGGATCGACGACTACGAGCCCGACCTCGCCATTCGCCACGAGCTCGGGTGTTGGAGCCACGTAAGAACGAAGGCGTGGGAGGTCGCGATCACGAGCAAGGATCCGGTCGCGCGCGAGATGCTCGCGCGGATCATGCGCATCTTCGAGCTCGACCGGAGCTGGAAGAAGCAATCGCATTCCGAGATCAAGGCTCTTCGCGAGCTCCACCTCCGTCCGCACGTCGACGCGTTCTTCACGTTCGTCGAGGCGCAGTACCAGCTCGTCAAAGATCAGCGCGGCCTGCTGCGCTCCGCGCTCGGCTACGCCGTCCGCCAGCGTGGTGCCCTCACGCAATTCTTCGACGACGGTCGCCTCAAGCTGACGAACAACGGATCGGAGCGCGAACTCAGAAGAGTCGCAACCGGGAGAAAGGCGTGGTTGTTCTGCGGAAGCGACGATCACGCACAAGCGGCGGGCAACCACCTCACGCTCGTGGCGTCCGCTCGCCTCCATGGTCTCGACCCAGAGGCCTACTTGCGCGACTTGTTCCGCGTCCTGCCGCAGTGGCCGCGCGACCGCTATATCGAGCTCGCTCCCAAGTACTGGACTGCCACCCGTGCTCGCTTGGACGCCGCTCAGCTCGAGATCGAGATCGGCTGGATCACGATCCCGCCGCCGCCAGAGCAATCGTCGGCGAGCTGATCTCGCGGCTGTCGTCACGCATCGACGGTGCCATCACGTCGCGCGTCGTGGAAGGACGGTGTCCGTGCAGCGGATAGTGCGCCGGGATAAACCGGCAGAGAGGAGAGAATGAAAGAGTCTCACGT
>JBDUAS010000450.1:0-4360 GCA_040004535.1 Deltaproteobacteria bacterium | reverse complement strand
CCTCGGGCGCGACGCCGAGGAAGTCGAGGATCGTGCGCTTGATCGAGAGCCGCGGTGAGAAGCCGAGCACGTTGCGGGCGCGGGTGCCATCCGCGACGCACAGGTAGAGCAAGAAATCGAGGAACGACGGCGGCGAGCCCACGATCTGCGTGGTCCACAGCACCTTCGTCAGCTGGCGCGCGACGATCTGCGGCATCGGCACGGGCACGCGGCCGAGGAGGGCAAGCACCGTCGTGTAAGGCAGCACGCCCTTGCCGACGATGTTGAACGGCCCGGTCGCGTGGCTGTCGATCGCGTGGGCAAGCGCGAACGCGGCGTCCTGCTCGTGCACGAACTGCATCAACGGGTCGTGACCCATCATCACGGGCGCGACCATGCGCGAGAAGAACCGCGTGTACATGTTCGACACCGTCGGTCCGAGCATCGGCGCGAACCGCAGCACGCAGGTCTCGACGTTCGGGTGCTCGCTCGCGAACCGTGCGACCTGGCGCTCGGCGCGGACCTTGTCGTTGACGAACCGCGAGTCGCGGTGGCCGCGGAGCTCGGCATCCTCGGTCAGGAAGTTCGGGTTCTTCGCATGCGCGCCGTAGACGAGCGTCGAGCTCACCATCACGAACCGGCGCGGCTCGATGCCCGCGCACGCGTTCAGCACGTGCATCGTGCCGACGTCCTCGAGCTCGTGTGCCCACTCCGCGTCGTGCGTCGGGTGCGACAGGAACGCGCCGTGGACGAACGTGTCGACCTTCGCGGAGCGCAACAGCGTCGCGAGCTCGCCATCGACCGTCGGCTGGGTGAGGTCGAGCTTGACGAACTCGACCTTGCTGCCGGTGACCGACGCCGCGGCGGGCGGGCGGACGTCGAGCGCGAGCACGCGCGAGTACCGCGGGTCCTCACCGAGCCGGCGCAGCAGCTCGCCGCCCAGGAACGTGCACGCGCCGGTAACCGCGACGACGCGGCCGCCGACCGATGGCGTGGAAGCTCCTGGCATGGCTCGCCTTATAGCGCAGTTTTCCGAGGGATCAGAGGGGTGTGGTATCCGCGGGCATGGACGTGATCCGCGTCTTGCCATCCGACGTCATCGACCAGATCGCCGCCGGGGAGGTGATCGAACGGCCGGCGTCGGTCGTCAAGGAGCTCGTCGACAACGCGATCGACGCCGGAGCGCGCGTGATCACGGTCGAAACCACCGGTGGCGGGCGTCATCTGGTCCGCGTGGTCGACGACGGCCGCGGAATGTCACCGAGCGATGCGGTCAAGGCGCTCGAGCGCCACGCGACCTCCAAGCTGCGGGCGTTCGACGATCTGTGGGGCCTCACGACGATGGGGTTCCGCGGCGAAGCGCTCCCGGCGATCGCGAGCGTGTCACGGTTCACGCTGACGACCCGGCGCGAGGGCGATGTCGCGGCGACCCGAATTGTCGTCGAGGGCGGTCGGCTGGGCGAGATCGGCGAGGTCGGTGCGCCGGTCGGCACGTGCGTCGAGGTCGCCGACCTGCTGTGGAACGTGCCTGCGCGGCTGAAGTTCCTGAAGAGCGATGCGACCGAGGCCACGCACGTCACCGAGCTGGTCGCGCGGATCGCGATGGCGTACCCGGAGCTGCACGTGCGCCTGCGCCACAACGGCCGCACCGCACTCGAGGCGCCGCCAGATCGCGACGGGTTCGCGCGCGCGCAGGCGCTGCTCGGCTCGCGGATCGCAGCGCGGATGGTGTGCGCGGCGGGCGAGGAGGGCGGCATCCGCGTCCAGTGCTTCCTCGGTGCGCCCGAGCTCGCGCAGACGACCGCGCGCGGGGTCCAGCTGTTCGTCGGCCGCCGGCCGGTGCGCGATCGCGGAATGCTGCACGCGCTCGCGATGGGCTACGGCGAGCTCGTGCAGCGCGGGCGCTATCCGGTCGCGGTCGTGCTGGTCGACGTGCCGAACGGAGCGGTCGATCTCAATGTTCACCCGCAGAAGTCAGAAGTTCGGTTCTCCGATCCGAGCGCGGTCTACGCGGCCGTGCGCCACGTGATCCAGAGCGGCATCGCGCGCGCGCCGTGGCGCGACGAGCTCGGCGGTACGGGCGCTGTGATGATGACGGCGATCGCGAGCATCGCGCCGCCGCGGCTGCCGTTCGAGCAAGTCGCCTCTGCGAGCGCGCAGACCTACGCGGCGCAGCTCAAGGAAGCGCGCGAGCGCGAGTGGATGCGTGGCTCCGCGCAAGCGCGGCTCGGGCTCGATCTGGAGGGCCCGCGCGCGTGGGTCTCCAACGTCAAGGCTCGCGTCCGGACCGCACGTGCTGGCGAAGCGGAGCTCGCGTCGCGTGCGCTCGCGGCGACGCGCCACCACGCCGAGCTCCAGACGACATTGCCCGATGGAGTCACGGCGGTCGCGGTCGAAGCGCGGCGCGCGCTCGCGGCGGAGACGTACGATGCGTTCGCGGACGTCGAGCACGCGGCTCCGCGCGGTGAAGCGCAGCTCGCGGAAGGCTCGGCACCGGCAAGCGCGCCCGGCTTCTTCTCGTCCCTGCGGTTCATTGGCCAGCTCGATCTCACGTATCTCGTGTGCGAAGCCGAGGGCGAGCTCGTGCTGATCGATCAGCACATCGCGCACGAACGCGTCGAGCTCGCGCGGCTCAAAGGTCAAGGCGACGACGGCCAGCGGGTGACCGGCACCCAGCGGATGTTGTTCCCGACCACGCTCGAGGTCCGGCCCGAGCTCGTCGAGCTCGCGACCGAGCTCGCACCGCTGCTCGCGAAGGTCGGGTTCGAAGCCGACGCGTTCGGCGTGTCGACGCTCGCCGTGAAGTCGGTGCCATCGGGGATTCGCCACGGCGACCCCGCGCACGTGCTGCGAGATTTGTTGTCGCACTGGGCCGATGATGGCGCGCCGAGCGAGGCCGAGCGGCTCGAGCGCGTGCTCGCCGAGATCGCATGTCACTCGGTCGTGCGTGCGGGCGATCGGTTGTCCGCAGGTGAGGCCGAGGCGTTACTCCGCGCGATGGACGGCGCCGATTTCTCGACCCACGGCCCGCATGGCCGGCCGGTGCTGCTCCGGCTGCCGCTCGCCGAGATTGCACGCCGGTTCGGGCGGTAAAGAAGCTGGCAAAGAACGGACTGTTCGCGAAGCCATTGGTACCGGTCGGGCACTCCAACGTGCATGGTTCGCGCGGCGTATCCTGGCCATTTGGCCCGTCGTCATTCCGACATCCAGGTCGTGGATGTTCGGCAATCCCGACAGGTGCCGCGTTTGGAAACAGCGCAACTGCGTGAGACCCGTGGATCTGGGCCGGGCATAGGCCTTGCTCGTATGGGTGGCATGCGTTCGCTCATCCTCCTCGGCTTGACGGTCGCCCTATCGGCGCCTGCTGGGGCGTTCGCGGGGGCGGGCGGCGTGGCAAGCGGCGTCAGCGTGACCCAGCCGGCCGATCAGGCGATGACGGAAGGCGAGGTCATCGTCGATGGCGACCCTGCCGCGCTGTACGCGCTCGCACAGGATTACGCGAAGTGGACCCAGATCATGCCGGACGTGGCGAAGGTCGAGATCCACGAGCAGAAGGGTGTGGATGCGAAGGTCACGTTGGTCGCTCCAAACGGCCATCGCGACAACCTTCACTTCCACAACCAGCCGCAGGCGAATTTGATCTTCTTCGAAGACACCGGCAACCGTGGTCGCGCGGATGTGTGGGGTGAAATTGTCTTCGCGCCGGCCGCACAGCCCGCGCAGACCCGCGTCCACATCCGGCTCTACGCGAAGGTCCACGGCGTCGCGACGCTCGTCGTCAGCGAGCGCGAAGTTCGTGACCAACGCGAGCACAAGCTCACGGCGGACCTGACGCAGATGCGTGAGTACTTCCGTCGCCGCGTCGCGGATCGCTAGTAAGCTACATCCGTGGCTCTGCGGTTGGTCGTGATCGTCGGCCCGACGGGCGCCGGCAAGACGCGGCTCTCGCTCGCGCTCGCAGAGGCGACCGGCGGCGAGGTGATCTCGTGCGACAGCCAACAGGTCTACCTCGGCATGGACATCGGCACCGGCAAGGCCACTGCCGACGAGCGCAGCCGGATCCCGCACCATCTGCTCGATGTCGTCGAGCCCGATCAGGACATGACCGCGGCGCGGTTCATCGCGATGGCCGATGCGGCGATCGCGGAGATCGCGGCGCGGGGAAAGCCGATCATCGTCGTCGGTGGCACCGGGCTCTACGTGCGCGCGTTGCTGCTCGGCCTGTTCGAAGGCCCGCCCGCGTCCCCGGAGCTGCGTGCGGAGCTCGCAACGCTAGGGACCGCCGCGTTGCGCGAGCAGCTCGAGCGTGTCGATCCGGCCGCTGCCGCGAAGATCGAGAAGAACGACGAGAAGCGGATGATTCGCGCGCTCGAGGTGTTCC
>JBDUAS010000182.1:0-14875 GCA_040004535.1 Deltaproteobacteria bacterium | reverse complement strand
CGACGTTCAACCAGGTCGTCGCGGAGACCGGGCGGATCTCGTCGCAGGATCCGAACCTCCAGAACATCCCGATCCGATCCGAGCTCGGCATGAAGATCCGGCGCGGCTTCATCGCGGCCCCGGGCATGAAGTTGATCGCGGCGGATTACTCGCAGATCGAGCTCCGGATCCTGGCGCACCTGTCGGGCGATCCGTTGCTGACCGCCGCATTCCGCGATCGCGTCGACGTCCACACCCAGACCGCGGCGGAGGTGTTCAGCGTGGCGCGCGAAGCGGTCACCGCGGAGCAACGCCGGATCGCGAAGGCGGTCAACTACGGGCTGTCGTACGGCCAGAGCGATTTCGGTCTCGCCCGCACGCTCGAGATCTCGCGCACCCAGGCCGCGGAGTATTCGCGGCGCTACTTCCAGCGGTTCCCGACGATCCACAAGTTCATGGACGAGATCGTCGCGGTCGCGCGCGCGCAGGGCGGGGCGCGCACGTTGCTGGGGCGGTGGCGGCCGATTCCCAACTTGATGTCGAAGTCGCCGGCGGCGCGTCACGCGGCCGAGCGGGTCGCGCAGAACACGCCGATGCAGGGCACCGGCGCGGACATCATCAAGCTCGCGATGCTGCGGACGACCGAGCGGATCGCGCGCGAAGGCTGGCCGGTCCAGATGCTCCTGACCGTGCACGACGAGCTCGTGTTCGAATGCCCGCCGGAGATCGCCGACGAAGTCGGTGCGGCGCTCAAGCGCGAGATGGAGCAGGTCTACACGCTGACCGTACCGCTCGAGGTCGATATCGGGATTGGCGACACCTGGGCCGATGCCTGAACCTGCCCGCCGCCATGAAGCTTCGTGCTACGAATCGGGCGTGAAGACCTGGCTGTTCGCGATCGCTCTCATCGGCGGTGTTTCGGCCGGCTGCCACGATGCCTCGAAGGACGTCGAGGGCATGGTCAAGACCTGCAGCCAGTGCAAGGACAAAGCCTGCGCCGACAAGGTGATCGACGACTTCGTCACCTACGTGAAGGCGAACCCGAACCCGCGCGGCAACGAGCAAAACGCCGCCGCCCAGTTCACCGCGCTGATGAAGTGCGCGACCGACAAGGGCGTAGACGTCAACACCCTGTTAACCAAGACGAAGTCGCTCTAACGGGGTTTGGCGTTTCGCCGGCTGTGCCGGTAGAATAGAGCCTCGATGCGCCGGCTCGCCGCTGTCGTCTTAGTCGCCGCGTGCAACGGTACGCCGCCGAGCGCGGTCACGACCGGCAGCGCGGCGCCCGTCGTTGTGGTCGACAAGCACGTCGGCAGCGCGGGCCAGGTCAGCGTGGCCGCCGCGACCGCCTCGCCGCTGTCAAAGGCCGGCAACCTGATCGAGGGTGGCGTCAAGCCGCACCGCGAGGAGCAGGTCGTCGACTGCCCGGCGAAGGTGCCCGACGCTCTCGACGACGACGGCAAGGTCACCGCGCTCCTCGACGAGGCGAACAAGCAGATCGAGGGAGGCGTGTTCGGCGCGGCATGGACGTGCGCGGATCGCGCGGCGGATCTGGCGCCGACGTCGGTCGAGGCGCACCACCTGCGGGGCGCAGCGCTCGCAGCACTCGGCCGGGACCAAGAAGCCGCGACCGCGTACTCGCTCGCACTCGCGCTCGATCCCGACGATCCGGAGACCCTGCGCGCGGTCGCCGACTTCTACATCAACGGCAAGGGCGAGCGCGGCCGCGATGCGTTGCGGCTCGGGCTCGAGCTCGCGCAGCGCGGTAGCCGGCGGGCGCTCGCACGGCGTCGCCGCAACGCACCGCTCGCCGCGGACCTCGCCGTGCTCGAGGCGCAGGCGCTGAACGACCTCGGCCGCAGCGACGAGGCGCTCGAGCGGATCGACGCGGCGTTGCGGATCGCGCCGGGCCGCGGTGATGCGCTGCACGAGAAGGGCGTCGCGTTGTTCGATCTGTCGCGGTTCGCCGACGCGAAGGCCGCGTTCGAGAAGGCGCTCGGGATCCAGCCCGACGACGCGTACACCCATCAGATGCTCGGGCTCACGCTCGAGCAACTCGCGGATCCCGCTGCCGATAGCGAGCTCGCACGCGCGGTCAAGCTCGCTCCGACCGAGCTGACGCCGCCGGTGTTGATCACGAAGTCCGAGTTCCAGAAAGAGATCGACGCGGTGCTCGCGACGCTATCGCCCGAGCGGCGCGCGCGCGTCCATCAGATCAAGGTCGAGATCGAGGACCTGCCGCAAGCCGAAGATCTCAAGGCGGTGAACCCGCCGTTCCCGCCGACCATCCTCGGGCTGTATCGCGGGCCGGTCGGCCGCGCGCCGGCACCCGATGACGAGCCGTCTTCGATCGTGCTGTATCGCAAGAACCTCGCGCGCGCGGTCAAGACGCGGGTCGAGCTGACCGAGCAGATTCGCGACACTCTGCTGCACGAGATCGGGCACCTGGAAGGCCTCGACGAGGACGACCTGCGTCGCCGGGGCATGGAATAGCGCCGCTGGGGTAGGATGGCCGCGATGGCGGACGGCCCAGGCCTGGCGGTTGCTGCACCTCAAGAGGTGCAGTCGCTCGCGTCCGCCTTGAAGCGCGAGCAGAAGAAGGTCGCGCTCGTCCAGGAGGTCAGCCGCGCGCTGTCCTCGGTGGGCAACACCGATCAGCTGCTGAAGCTGATCATGGAGAAGGTCACCGAGCTCATGGAGGCCGATCGCTCGACGCTGTACCTCGTCAGCGAGGACGGCGGCACGTTGACCAGCAAGGTCGTGCAGGGCGACGAGGTCGTCGAGATCCGGCTCACCGTCGGCGAGGGCATCGCGGGCTGGGTCGCGCAGACCAAGGAGACGCTCAACATCCCGGATGCGTACGCCGATCAGCGATTCCAGCCGGCCTACGATCTGAAGAGCGGCTATCGCACGCGCTCGATCCTGACCGTGCCGATGGTCGGTGCGCTCGGCGGGCTCGTCGGCGTGCTCCAGCTCATCAACAAGCACGAAGGATCGTTCGAGCGCGGCGACGAAGAGCTCGCGAGCGCGCTGGCGAGCCAGGCGGCGATCGCGATCGAGAACGCGCGGCTGTATCAATCGCTGGTCGCGCAGAACCAGGAGCTGCTGGACACGCGCCGCGATCTCGAGCGGCGCCAGCGCGAGCTCAACGTCCTGTACGAGGTCGAGAAGGACATGTCGCACGCGCTCGACCTCGACGATCTGTTGTCGAGGATCCTCGCGCAGGCGATCGCGGTGCTCGGCGGCGGTGCCGGATCGATCGCACTCGTCGAGTCGGATGGCTCGCTCCGGTTTCGCACGGTGCAGGGCCCGGCGGCGCCGCGGCTGATCGAGCGCACGCTGCCGCACGGCACCGGCCTGATCGGCTGGTCGATCGCCCACAAGACCCCGGTGATCGTCGACGATCCGGCGAACGATCCGCGTCACGCGCGCGATGTCGCGGCGGAGTCCGGCGTGACGCCGGCGCACCTGATGGTCGCTCCGCTCGTCGACGGCGAAGAGGTGATGGGCGCGGTCGAGATCATCGATCAGCGCAAGAAGACCCGCGAGGGCTCGCAGTGGAGCGAGGTCGATCTCAAGCTGCTCGTGTTGATCGCCTCGCAGGCGGCCTCCGCGATCGCGTTCGCGCGCCAGCGCAACGAGCAGAGCAAGACCGATCGGCTCGCGTCGATCGGCCGGATGCTCGCGGGCCTGTTGCACGACCTGAAGACGCCGATGACGATCATCTCGGGCTACGGCCAGCTGATGGCGGCGAGCGACGATGCCGCGCAGCGCGAGGCGTACGTCGAGCAGATCCAGCGCCAGTTCGATCTGATGGCGGGCATGACGCGCGAGGTCCTCGCGTTCGCGCGCGGCGACACCGACCTCGTCGTTCGCAAGGTCTACATGAATCGCTATGTCGAGGAGCTGGCGACCCAGCTCGGAGCGGCGACCGCGGGCCGCAACATCGACTTCGCGCTCGATGCCAAGTACGACGGCATCGCGTACTTCGACGAGCAGAAGCTCCTGCGCGTGTTCCACAACCTGACGCGTAACGCGGTCGAGGCGATGCCCGAGGGCGGCCGGCTGACCGTGACGGTCGACAAGCTCGATGATTCTCTGATCTGGTCGGTGCGCGACAGCGGGCCGGGCATTCCGGCGGAGCTGCAGGGCCGGCTGTTCGAGCTGTTCTCGACCGGAAGGAAGGGCGGCACCGGGCTGGGGCTCGCGATCGTCAAGAAGATCCTCGACGATCATCACGGCACGATCGCCGTCGAGACCGGCTCGACGGGGACGAACTTCGTGCTCAAGTTGCCGCTACAAAGGCCGACCGATGGTGACTAAGAAGTTGTTATTCGCGGCGTTGCTGATCGCGTCGTGCAAGGGCGGCGACAAAAAGGCAGCGCCACCGAACGTCGTCGTCACGAAAACCGAGATCACATACGAAGGCTCGGGGAGTGCGAAGGACCCTTGGGTCACCGCCGACGCGTCGACGGTGCCGGAGACGCCGGAGCAGCGCAAGCAGCGCGCCGAGGTCGCGCTCGCGCGCGTCGCGTCGATCATGCCGAAGCTCGCGAAGGTCCGCGGCCTGACGTTCGAGCACGACATCCCGCGCGAGTACCAGACCGCGGAGGCGTTCAAGGCGTTCGTCCACGCCGAGATCGCGAAGGACATGTCGAAGGACAAGGCAGCCGACGAAAGCGCGGCGCTCTATCACGTCGGCCTGCTGACCAAGCCGGGCAACCTTGCCGAGCTCGAGGAGCAGGCGTTCACGACCCAGGCCGGCGCGTACTACGACCCCGCGCAGAAGAAGTTCTTCGTCGTGATGGTGCCCGAGAACGACATGATGCTCGACACCATGTCGGCGCACGAGCTGACGCACGGCCTCCAGGACCAACACTTCGACCTCCAGAAGTACATGCCGTCTGGCAACAAGCTCGACGACGATCACCAGACCGCGCGCCGGTTCGTCGCCGAGGGTGACGCGACGTTCACGATGTTCCTCTACCTGGCCGCGCCGAATGGCGAGGTCCCCGGCGCCGTGATGAAGCTCCTGCGCGGCCAGCTCGAGACGTTCGCGACGATGTCGCCCGAGGAGATGATCAAGCAGAACGCGGCCGCGTTCGGCACCTCGATCGATCCCGAGATCAAGAAGTCGGTCGATGCGATGGGCGAGATTCCGATGACGGTGCTCGTGCCGATGATCGACTCGTACATGCAGGGCGCGCTGATGGTCGCGGCCGCGTTCGACCGCGGCGGCTGGAAGGCGGTCGACGCGCTGTACACCGATCCGCCCGAGTCGACGGAGCAGACGCTGCATCCGGCGACGAAGCTGTTCCCGACCCGCGATCATCCGAAGGCCGTCGATTTTCATCTCGCGTCGGACAAGACCGAGAAAGAAGTCGCCAACATCGTGTTCGGCGAGCTCCAGTGGCAGATCTATTTCGAGCTGTGGCTCCCGGCGCAGAAGGCGATCGCGTCCGAGGGCTGGGGCGGCGACCGCGTGAAGGTGACGAAGAACGGCGCGGGCAAGCTGACCGCCTGGATCGCGACCGTGTGGGACACCCAGAAGGACGCGGACGAATTCAAGGGCGCGTATGTCGCGAGCCTCGCGAAACGGTTCGCGAAAGGCTCGGGCGATCCGACGACGCCGGCCGGGTTCGATCGCGGCGACGGCGCCGGCAAGATCTATCTGAAGCAGGACGGGATGAAGGTCTTCATCGTCGACGGCGCGGCGGATGCAAAGTCGGTCGATCAGCTCGCGGCTGCGACGAAGATCAACTGAGCTACTGACAAACCCAGTACTGGATATTGGAAGGGTGAGCGGTCTCGCTCGTGCACGTCCCGCTCGTACCGCCGAGGGTGAGGCACGGGTCGCCGGTGCCGCGGCAGGACACGTTCGGACACGAAACCGGTCCGGCATTTGCCACCTCGCACCCTCGACCTACCTCCCCGCCGGCATGGACGACGACGCAGCAGATCGGAGTAGAGAGGAGGCACTGATCCGACGCTTCACAACCCATGAATGCGTCAAACGGTGCGTCAGCGGATGCATCACGGATCACAGTCGCATCCTCGGCCACGGGCTTGTTGTCGCCGCAGGCAACGACTAGACCGAACACGAGGAGCAACCAACCCGCCAACTTCACACGGTGAGCCTACCAGACGGAGTACGAGTACGAAGTCAGCAGGCCTCGACGCCGAGCCAGAGTGGGGCATGGCTGGACTTCGCGATCTCGCGGGCTTTCGTGATCCGCTCGCGCGCGTCCTCGATCGCGAAGCGGCCGACGACGGCGCGGCCACCGTCGTGGACGGCGCGCATCTGGTCGTGGGACGTTTTTGGATCGAGATCGAACACGGTCTGGAGCACGTGCTCGACGAGCTGCATCGTCGTGTAGTCGTCGTTGCGCAGCACGACGTGGACGTGGGTCTCGCGCGGCAGCGTCATGGGCGGCACGTCGCCATGGACGAGCGCGAACACGAGCGCATCGGCGGAGAGCGGCGCCTGCTCGAGTAACGCGCCGGCGGGCGTGCGCTGGATCATCACGAGCGCGTCGACGCAGGTCATCGGCCGTGCGTGGCCGTGGGCGATGCCGAGCGCCGTGCCGAGCAAGCGGTTTCCTTCGCGCGGATCGAGATCGTGGAGCTCCTCGTCGAGCTGCGCCGTGATCGCGGTCTCCAGCGCCGCCGGATCGCCGCCGAGCTTCGCGATCGCCGCGACCACCTTCTCGTCCTGGGTCACGGCGTAGAGCACGTGGAGGGGGCCGAGTGGCTGGTTGCGCGAGATCGCGGCATGCTTCGCGAGGTGCAGCGCGATCTGCATGTCCTCGTCGAGCATCGTCGCGAGCTGCTTCTGGCGCAGGCGCTCTTCGCGGAGCCGAGCGCGGTTCTGCCAGGTCCACAGCACGCCCGAGGCGGCGAAGGAGCCGAGCAAGAGCACGAACGCTTCCACCCGTGCAGCGTACATCGAAGTCGCGCCGCCGCACGCCGACCTCCCCGATCTGCCATGCTTGCGCGGTGGCCGTGCTCGCAGGGCTCACCGGCATCGCGAAAGCGTTCGGCACGCGCCGCGCGCTCGCGGGCGTGACGCTCGAGGTCGCGGCGGGCGAAGCCGTGTTGCTCGTCGGCCGCAACGGCGCGGGCAAGACGACGCTGCTGCGGATCGCGACGGGATTTCTCGATCCGGATCGCGGCACGGTCGCGATCGCGGGCCTGGCCATGGCGAGCCAGCGCGCGAAGGCGCAGCGCCAGCTCGGCTACCTGCCCGAGCACGCGCCGGCGCCACCCGAGCTGACCGTGCGGGAGCACCTGAAGCTGCGCGCGCGCCAGAAGGGCGTCGCCGACTGGGAGCAGGCGATGCAGGCTGCCGCGGTCGCGAGTGAAGCCGATCGCCGGATCGGCACGCTGTCGAAGGGCTTTCGCCAGCGGGTCGGTCTCGCGGACGCCTTGCTCGGCGAGCCGCCGCTCCTCGTGCTCGACGAACCGACCAGCGGCATGGATCCGATCCAGACCCGCGAGCTGCGCGAGCACCTGATCACGGCGACCAAAGATCGCGGCGTCCTGGTCTCGAGTCACGCCGTCACCGACCTCGCAGCGCTCGCGACCCGCGTCGCCGTGCTGAAGGACGGTGTGCTCGTCGCGGTCGATACGCCGGCGGCTCTGCGCAGGCAGACCAAGACGTCCTCGCTGGAAGATGCGGTCGTGACGCTCCTCGGCGAGGCCGCGATCACCGAGGTCGCGTCATGACATCCGTGTACTGGGTGTGGCGGCGCGAGCTCGCGGTCACGCTGCGCGCACCGATCGTCTACGTGATCGGCGGCCTGTTCCTCGTGGTGCAGGGGCTCGCTTTCGCGGGGCTCGTCACCGCGCTGTCGGATCCGCGGCGGCCCGCACCCCTCGGCGCGCTGCTCGAGGGTCAGCTCGCGGGCACCCTGCTGACGTGGGTGTTGCAGCTGGTCGTGCTGACGCTGCTCGGCATGCGCACGATCGCCGACGAGCGCCGCGGGGGTGGCTGGGAGCTCCTGCTGACCGCGCAGGTCTCGGAGCGCGCGGCGGTCGTCGGCAAGTGGCTCGCGGCCACGACCGTCTATGCGCTGCTGTGGATCCCGACGCTCGCGTACCTCGGCGTCGTCGCGGCGTTCCGTGGCGATGGCGGGGGCTGGGACCTCGCGAGCATCGCGTGTGGCTACGCCGGTGCGATCGCGATCGGTGCGGCGTTGCTCGCGTGGGCGGTTGCAGCCAGCGCCGCGACCTCGACGACGCTCGCCGCCGGTGGGCTTGGCTTCGCGCTGCTGGTCGCGTGGTTCTTGGTCGGCGAGCTGCCGGCGCTGTCGCCCGATCTCGCGACGGATCATCCCACGCTCGCCGCCGTGCTCTCGACGATCGGCCTGCGCACGCGGCTCACTTCATTCGCGCGTGGCGAGATCGATCTCGCGGCGGTGCTCGTCGTCGCGACGATCGCGGTGACCGGGCTGTCGCTCGCGGTCGTGCTCGCGTGCGCGGGGCGGCGCCGGATGAAGGAGCTGCGCGAACGCATCCTCGCGACCGCGAACCTCGCCGCGATCGGCGCGCTCGCGATCGTGCTCGCCGTGCGTCACCCGCACGCGTGGGATGTCAGCGCGCACCACGCGAGCTCCCTCGATCCCGCGACCACCGCGGTGCTCGCCGAGCTGCCCGCGCCGGCGACGCTGACGATCGTCGAGCCGACGTACGGTGCACTCGAGCCGCTCTACGACGAGGTCGCGCGGGTCGCCGAGCGGATGCGCCGCGCCGGAGGGATCACCGTGCGTCGCGTCGATCCGGCCGCCTTGCCGGGCGGCCTCGATGCCGCGGCGCGCGCCGCGGGCCTGCAACCGAAGGACCTCGCGTCGAACGGCGGGGTCGTCGTCGAGCTCGGCGGCAGGCGCCGCGTCGTCGACGTGTTCGAGCTCGCGACGATCGAGGCGGGCGTCCAGGGCGCGCCGACGTTCGAGCATCTCGCGATCGAACAAGCGCTCGCCGGCACGCTCGCCGAGCTCGCCACGCCGGTTCCGGTGACGGCGTGCGCGACCACCGGTCACGGCGAGCTGTCACTCGAGACTTCGGATCCGAAGGGCGCGGACTGGACCGCCGTCGGCAATCGCCTGCGCGCCGATGGCATCACGACGACCGAGGTCGTTGCCGGCGCGACTGCGACGCCGACGCTGTTCGCGCACTGCTCGGTCGTGATCGTCGCGGGCCCGATCCGCGAGCTGTCCGCCGAAGAGGCGCTCGCGATCCAGCGCTTCGTCGCGGGCGGTGGCGGCTTGCTCGTTGCTGCCGCGGGCCGGCCGGTGCCAAACGGCCCCGAGCTCGCCGCCACGGGGCTCGAGGGCGTGCTCGCCGCCGACGGGCTCGGCCTGCCGTTCGCGATCGCGATCGATCCGTCGCTCGCGATCCGCGAGCTGCCGGGCGCGCTGATGATCGCGAGCGGCTACAGCGCGCACCCGATCAACGATGGGTTCGCAGATCGCCGGCGTACGCTGTGGTTCCAACCGCGCGCGGTCACGATCTCGCGCGGAGCGCAGGCGCTCGTCACGGCGTCCCGAGCGAGCTGGGGCGAGGTCGACTTTCACGCCGCACCCGCGAAAGATGAACGCGACCTCTCGGGTCCCGTCGTGCTTGCCGCGGCGAGCTCCGTGACCAGCGGCCATCGCGTCGTCGCGATCGGCTCCGCGGAATCGTTCACGGCTGCGGCGCTCTCGGGCGGCGCGTCGGCCGGCGATCTGTGGCTCGAGCACGTCGTGCGCTGGCTCGCGAACAAGCCCGCACCCTCGCTCGCGATCGCGGCGCGCACGCCGGATCAGGTCCGGCTCGTCATGACCGCCGGCGAACGGCGCGACGTGATCGCACTGTCGGTCGCCGGCATCCCGCTCGCGTGGCTGGTCCTCGGCGGTGCGCTCGTCTGGTGGCGGCGCCGCCGCGCGGGGAGGGCGGCGTGATCGCCGGGATCCGCGGCCTCGTCGTGTTCGCCTTGATCGGGCTCGCGCTGCTCGTCGCGCTCGTGATCGATCGCGGTGGCGCGCGCGCCGTCGATCGCGCGGTCGTGCCGCAGTTCGCTCCTGCGAAGGTCCGCAAGCTGACGTGGACCGCGCCGACGGGCGGCGAAGGCCCGGCGCTCGTCCGCCGCGGCGACAGCTGGACTGGTGCAGGGGATGACCACGAGCTCGACACTCGCGCCGTCGACGACGTGCTCGGCTCCCTGCGCTCCGCGCGCTGGCACCGCCGCGACGCGCACCGCGACATTCACGTCCACCGCACGCTCGCCGTCGATGGTGGTACGTCGACGCATTCGATCGCGATCGGCGACCAGCTCGCCGGCACCGAGCAAGCGTGGATCCGCGTCGATGGTGGTCCGGCGTTGCTCGTCGACGACTGGCTCGCAAACCTGCTCGATCCGGGGCCGCTCGCGTTTCGCGATCGCGCGCCGCTCGCCGCCGCCGCGAGCTCGACGATCACGATCGAGCTGGGCGGCAAGACGCTCGAGCTCCACAGCGAACCGTGGCGCACCCACGACGGCCTCGTCGCCCCGGCGCTCGGCGATGCGCTCGCGACCGCACTAGCGGGGGTCGTGCTCGTCGGTCCCGCACCGCCTAGCCACAGCGCGCCGCTCGCCACGATCGCGCTCGCGAACGGCCCGCACGTTCTGATCGGCCACGCGTGCGCGCAACCCGATCAGATCGCGATCACGGTCGACGGCGCCGGCGGGTGCGTTGCCGCCGCCGCCTGGAGCACGGCACGCGCCGCGATCGCCGCGCTCCTCCATCCGGCCGCAGACATCCTCGATCGCCGCCCCGCGGGCTTCGCGATCGATCACATCGGTCTCGTCGGAGCGACGCTCTCGCTCGTGCGCCGGCCGACGCTCACGTTCGAGAGCGGTGCCACGAACCCCGCGGATCCCGATCATGTCGCGGAGCTCGTGCGCGCGCTCGCCGAGCCAGGCGAACCGATCGCGGTGCCTGCGACCACGCCCGCCTTCACCCTCTCGATCGCGCCGGTCCGCGGCGATGCGATCGCGCTCGACGTGTTCCCCGACGCGGTCCATCGCCGCGGTGAGGCGCTCGCGCTGCGCATCACCGCCGCGGCGCGCGCGATCCTCGGTCGCCCCGCGACCGCGCTGCTCGATCCCGAACGCTGGGCCGAGGAGCCGTCGACGATCACTTCGCTCGTGCTCGATGGTGTCACGTATCACCGCGGCGCCGTGATCGGCGAATGGTCGCGCGAGCCCGCCGGCAAGCTCGACCCGATGATCGTCGAAGCCGTCGCGCAAGCCGCCGCGAAGCTCCGCGCACCCGGTCGTGCGAGCACCGGACCGCACAGCGCGCTGACGCCGCATCACCTCCGGATCACGTTTGCCCCGCCGGTCGGAGGCGCGGTCACCCGCGAGGTTGCGCTCGGTGCACCTGGCCCCGCCGGCTGCCCGGCGTTGTTGAATACCGAGCCGGTCACCGCGCCGCTCTCGCTCTGCACCGCGGTGGCCGCGTTGGCGCGGTGATTGCTGTGATCGTCGCCGTGATGCGATATCCGACACTCGGCTGCCCAGTGTGGACGCGTGTTCTCGTGGGAGTCGTGGCTGCGCTCGCCGCGTGCGACGACGTCACCGAAGCCAGTAACGTCGTCTACGACGACCGGTTTCCCGACGAGACCGTGCTCGATATCTATTCGCCGCCGCGGGCGAGTACGCCGCGCCCCGCGGTCCTCGTGATCCACGGCGGTGGCTGGGCGCCGGGCGTGTACCGCAACAGCATGATGTTCCAGGCCGGACGGTTCGCCGCCGCGGGCTACGTCACGCTCAACGTCGAATACCGCCTGACGCCCGACGGACAGTACCCGCGCGCCGTCCAGGACTGTTATTGCGCGCTCGCCTACGCGCGCGGCCACGCGACGGAGCTCGGGATCGATCCCGATCGGATCGCCGGGCTCGGCTACTCCGCGGGTGGCCATCTGGTCTCGATGCTCGGCGTCGACCGAGATCCCGACGTCCAGCCCGACTGCGCCGCCGCCGCAGGTGCGCCTGTCGCGCCGCTCGCCGCCGTGATCTCCGGCGCGGGCGTCGAGGACATGGCTGCGTTGCCCGAGGTCTCGAGCGTGACCGCGTTCATGGGCGGATCGATCGACGAGGTCGCCGACGCGTATCACGCCGCTTCGCCACTCTCGCACGTGGCGGCCGGCGATCCGCCGTACCTGTTCGTGTCCGGAGACGATGACTGGTTCGTCGAATTCACTCACCAGGACGAGCCGATGATCGCTGCGCTCGCCGCGGCCGGTGTGCCAACCCACCTCCTGCGCGTGCCTGGCGGCGGCCATATCTGGAACCGCGGCGTCGACGGCAGCTCGTGGGAAGTCCCGCTCGCGTCGATCGATACACCGGAGGCACAAGACGCCATGATCGACTTCCTCGATCACACGATCGGACCGCCGCCATGAGCGCGAGCCTCCTCGCCCTGGCACTGAACGCGGCGACCGCCGGTGATGTCACGGCGGCGGCTCCGCCGGCGGAGCCCGAGCTGTTCACGCACACGATCGACATCGCGTTGCCTTCGCTCGACACCGGGCGTGGGCTCGCCGCCGGCTACGAGACCTGGCTTCCGGCGTGGCGCGTCGCGTACGAGGTGCGCGGCGAGGTTCGCGAATCGGCGACCGGCGACTACACGGGATGGCGGTTCGGCACCGGCTGCGAAGCGAAGTGGTTCTGGCACTCCGACCGCCGCGCGTGGCTGTCGGTGTTGCCCGCCGGCAGCATGGCCGGTTGGTTCCTCGGTGCGGGCGTTTACCTGGCGCTCGATCGCACCCACGACGATCTCGACCATCGCTGGCTCGGCACCGCGCTGCAGGCGGGCACGGCCACCAGGATCGGCTACCGGATGGCACCGTGGCGCGCCCTGGCGATCACGCCGAGCGCGGGCTTCGAGGTGCAGCGCGACATCGATCTCTCCGGCCGACTGTCCGGCGCGTCCCGCGGCGGCGCGCTCGTCGGCCTCGACGTCGGCTGGCTGTTCTAGGCTTACGCCTTCTTCTTGACGAGATCGGACGGCGACGGCTTCGTCGCGGGCGGCGGCGTCGTCGGGGTCGGCGCACCGCTGCCCGTGCCCGGAGGCGGCGCGATGTCCGGCGTCTCCCAGGTCTGGGTCACGTTCTTCATCTTCTTGTAGACGAGGAGGCCATCCGAGTTCCGCTCCGAGTGCGGCGAGCTCATCTTGAACGTGCCGGTGATCGACACTTCATCGCCGACCGCGTACGGCGGGCAGATGTTCTTCTTCGGATCTTTCTCGTTCGGCTCGCAGCGATCCGGAAGATTGCGCTCCGGCTTCTTCATGCGCTCCATCTCGAGCTTGTTGTACGGCCGCGGCACGTCGACGACCCACAGGCTCTTCTCGGCCGGCGTGTCCTTCGCGTCGCCGATGTAGAACTTCGGGCGCTCGCACAGCGTCGGATCCTCGTCGAGACGCTTCTGGAGATCCTTGTCGGTCTCGTCGGGCTTGCGATTCGCCGTCGCGCAGTCGTACGCCCACGTGATGTAGCCATGCACCGTGAGGTCGGTCTCGAACAGCTTCTTGCCCTTCACGCGAAGCTCTTTGACCGAGTGACCGCCGTCGGCGGGAGCCGGCGGCAAGTCGAACGCCGGCACCGCCGGGAGATCGAGCTTGACGTCGGTCTTCTTGACCTCGGCCGCAGGGCCCTGGAGCTGGTCCTTGCCGCAAGCGCCAAATGCGAGCGGAACCAGGCACGCGAAGACAGTGGTGCGAACCCCGAGAACGTGCGACATGCTGCGGTCTTAACATGGTGCGCTTGGCCCCTCAAGTCGCGGTCATCGTCGCAACGCTGACGGCGTGTGACTCGCCCGCGCGCGTCAAGCCTTGGCGGCACGCACCGGACCCGACCACCGAGGCCCAGGCCCAGCCGTCGTCGAAGGTTCTGACCGGGGGCGGCGAGCTCGGGCCGAGCGAGGCTGAGGTGCACGCGCAGCGCAGCCACACGCTGCGGATCGCGGTCGACGCGGAGCCGGGCCGGCTGACGCCGCTCGTCTCACCGTCGGTGTGGGCGCACCGGATCACGCTCGGCACCATCTTCGAGCCGCTGATTCACTACGCACCGCCCGGGCCGGGGGCGGCCCCGGCCCACTTCGAGCCCGCCCTCGCCGAGAGCTGGCAGGTGATGCCGAACGGCCTCGAGATCCGCATCAAGCTCCAGCCCGACATCACGTTTCACGACGGAAGGCCGCTCACCACTTCAGATGTTCAGTTCACCCTCGATTCGGTCCGCGATCCGAGCAAGCACATCGACCACTTGCGCGCGATGCTCGACGACGTCGAGGCGATCGAGCTGATCACCTCGCACGAGATCCGGCTGCGGCTCAAGCGGCCGAGCGGCTGGGTGCTGCGCGCGCTCGCCGAGATCCCGATCCTGCCGATGCACATCTACGACGGCAGCCTGCTCGCGGGCGGTGCACTCGTGGGAACCGGACCGTGGAAGCTGGTGTCTAACAAGAGCGGGGTCGTCCATCTCACGCGCTACGACAAGTATTGGGGCAAGGCCCCGGCGATCGCGGACCTCGAGTTCGTCTACCAGCCCGATGCTGCGATCGCGCTGACCGCGGCCAAGCGCGGCGAGCTCGATCTCATCCCCGCCCTCATCCCGGCGCACTGGCCGGAGCAGGCGAGCGCGCCGGGGGTCGCGTCGGCGTTTCGCCCGCTCGAGCTCGCCCCGGCGCGGCTGCGCTATCTCGAGCTCAACGCCGCGCGGACGCCGCTCGACGACGCGCGGGTTCGCCACGCGCTCGCGCTCTTGATCGATCGCCGCGTGATCGCGAAGCGCGTGTTCGACGGGCTCGCGCGGCCGATCCTGTGGCCGATCTGGCCCGGCGGTCCGGTGTCCGGACCCGAGGTCGCGGTGCCCGATT
>JBDUAS010000449.1:0-4411 GCA_040004535.1 Deltaproteobacteria bacterium | reverse complement strand
TCGCGACCTCGGCCTCGTCGGTCGGCAGCGAGCCGAGCCCGAGCTCTTCCTCGAGATGGAAATAGACGCCGAGCGGATCGTTCGGTGGCTTGTTCGTGAAGCCGAGGTACAGCGCCGGCGATTCTTCCGGCTTGGCCTGGAACGGCTGGAAGATCGTGAACTCGGTGCGCGCGACCTCGGTGCAGTCGGTGAACTGGAAGTCGTTGAACGCGAGCACGTGGCGGACGTCGCGATAGTCCTCGCGATAGCGAAACGTGATCGAGCGCAGCGCCGGCGGCTTGAGCGGGCGATCGTCCTTGAACAGCCACTTCTCGTTCTCGAGCGTGTACTGGCCCTGCTCGCCGTAGTCGCCCTTCTCGATCCGGACGCGGATCCACTTCTTGGCGACGCCGTTGATCTCCAGCGCCTCCATGTCCTTCGGCCGGCGGAAGCTGACGGTGCCGGATTGCGACATCGCCTTGGTGTCGTCGTGAAAGCCGAGCTCGTCGCCGGCGCCCGGCAACGAGCCGCGCGGTGCCGTGCGGCCGAGGTGTCGCCAGCGCTTGCCATCCCAGTACTCCCACGCGAGCACGAGCTGATCGCTCGGGTTCGGCCGCGGGATGATCGTCGAATCGGCGAGCAACATCTCGAGCGAGATGTACGCGTCGGGCGTCTGCATCAGCTCGTCGCACGCGAGGTAGAGGATGCAGTCGACCTTCGGCTCCTTGCCGAACGGATAGAGATTCTTCGACAGGTCGAGCTGCAGGAACGCCGCGTTGTCGAGGTTCGCGTACGCCTGGGTCGGCAACAGGCCTTCGCCGACGACCTCGACCTTCGTACGGATCGTGTCGATTTCGGTGTCCTCGGGCGACTGCGGCACTTCGGCGAGCCGGCCGCGCAGCCAGAGGCCCTCGACGTGGTTGACCGTCGTCGGCTCGAACCGGATCGGGCCGAGGAACGCGACCTCACCGCGATCGACATCGATCTGCGCGGGCTGGAGATCCTTCCAGCGCGTGCCGTCCCAGTGCTCCCACTCGAGCAGGCGCGCCATGTCGCGGCCGCCGCGCTCGGGCGTGCCGAGGAAGACCTTCAACAACGCCGACTCGCCGGTGTTCGCGAACCTCGGATCGCCGAGGTAGATGTAGCGCTCGATCCGCTGCGCGCCGTTGAAGATCTCGAACGACTCCTGCACCGCGCCCGGTTCCGGATCGAGATAGCGGCTGTTCTCCGAGTACGCCTCGTCGTAGTACGAGAAGCAGCGATCGGGGCGCGCGATCGAGATCATGACGTCGCGCGCGGTCTCGAACGTGACCGTGTGCTCCTCGGTCGCCTGCGGCGTCGAGACCTGGGTGCCGCGCGGCACGCGTTGCTTCGCGGCGCCCTCGACGAGCGCGAACCGGACGAGCGCCTTCGCCGCACGCGGCGCGCGCAGCTTGATGCCCAGGAGATTCAGGAACGCGACGTAGTTCTTGTCGGGGACTTGGTTGAGCCGATAGATCAGGAGGTCGGTCATCCACGCGGCGAGCTCGATCAGCGTGATGCCCGGATCGGACGGGTTGTGATTCGTCCATTCCGGCGCGTAGCGCGGAATCATCGAGATGGCTTCTTCGACGATGTCGTTGAAGCTGCGGTCGTCGAGCTTCGGCGGTGGGATCATCGTTTGTCTGCGCTTCCCGCACTCATGGATGTTGGCCGTTCGTACCGTTGCTACCGGGCGGCGGCGCGACCTCGTCGTCCTCGTTCTTCAAGTAGAACGGGAACACCAGGTTGCGCTTGTCGTTCTTGCCCGCGATCACGTACTCGATGCGGATGTCCAGGCGGTTGGGCTCGTCGCGGTTCGGTTGCGCGCGACACGTGACCTTCTCGATGCGAGGCTCGAACTTGTAGATCGCCTCCTCGCAGTAGATCTCGGCGCGCGCGGAGGTGAGGTCGTTGTTGGGAGCGAACATGAGGTCGTGGATCTGGCAGCCGAAATACGGGCGGTTGATGCGCTCGCCCGGCGCCGTGCCCAGGATGATGAAGATCGACTGACGCACGTTCTCCTCGAGCTGCGAGCTCGACACGCCTCCGTTCAAGTTAACGGAGACGGGAAAGCGCAGGCCTCTGCCGAGGAAATCGCGATCGTTGGCCATCTAGCTCAAAACGCCGAGAACCGGCCCTGGATGAACTTCTTGCACTTGTTGCACGAGATCCGCGTCGTGTTGTCGATCTCTTCGACCGTGAGCGGACGATGGGTGCAATACGGACACGACAGGTCGTTCGGTCGTCCCGCGACGACCGAGTCGAGCACGTCTTGCCATGCGATCAGCGCTTCCTCGTCATCCACCATCAGCGCGCGAAATCCTTTCGTTTCGACACCTTCGAACGCAGAGCGAATCATAGAAACCCATGCCGATCCGATCAACGCATCGGCCAACCAAAACACCAGTGCCTACGAGGCAGCGTTGTATCCGTTGCAGCGGAATGCGTGGTGACCGCGTCTGCTTGACTACAAGGCGTGATCGCGCTCGTTACTTGGTCCCGTCTGGCTTCGGTGACGTCACGGTGACGCTCGCCGAGACGTTGCCGTCCGCGTTCGGCACCGGTGCACCGGGCAGCTTGGATTGAACTTCTTCGTCGACCATGCCGGTGGCCTGGTTGCGCGCAGTAGCTGCAGGATCTTGGTAGGCCGCGACACCACCTTCGACATCGCCACGCACGGTGGTGACGGATGCGGGCGTGCGGTCGGCGACGGCGCCGTCGACTTCCATCTGGGCCTGGCCCTTCGCGGCCGTGCTCGGATCGTCGTACGCGATCTGGGCCTGGCCCTTGATGTTCGACGCTTGATCGGTGGTCGCGACGCCCGATTGCAGCGTCTCGTTACCGCTGACCGAGGCAACGGTGTCGATGTTGACGTCGGGCACGGCGGGTGCGGACGGTTGGGTCGCCACGCCGCCGATCCGGGATTCGACCTCGCCCGACGCAGAGACGTCGGTGCCCGGCGCCGCGGGCGCGCTCGGCTGGCCCGGCAGGTCGGCGTCGATCGCGCCGGTGGCGACGCCGCCGCCGGAGAGGCTGCCGCCGGTGATGCCACCGCCGCTGGTGTCGAAGCCGGAGCTGCTGCCGACGCCGCCCGCGCCCGCGGTGCCGCCGAACGTCGCGGCGCCCGTCGGTGCGTCGACGCCCGGCGTGTTTCCTGACAAGCCGCCGGCCGCGCCTCCGCCGCCGTCGATGTTGCTCGTCGCGCCGGCGCCGCCGATGCTGCTCGTCGCGCCGGCGCCGCTCTCGAGACCGCCGCTGCCGGTGTTGCCAGCCGCGCCACCTTCGAACGTGCCGCTCGTGCCGAAGCCGGGCGCGCCACCGACGCTGGTTCCCGACGCAGCCGATGCGCCACCCGCGGTTTGAGTGCCGATGCGAGTGCCCGACGCGGCCGATGCGCCGCCCGCGGTTTGAGTGCCGATGCCGGTACCCGACGCTGCGGATGCGCCGCCTGCTTGTTGCGAGCCGATGCTCGACGAGCCAGCGACATCCGCGCCGCCCGCTTGCTGCGCCGGCGGTGCGACGTTCGCACCACCGCCGCCTTCGGCGATGCCGGTCGACTGCGTCGAGCCCGGTCCGACGCTCCCGCCGGCAGCTCCGCCACCGCCGACGTCGACGTTGCCGCCCGCGTTGCCACTGGCTCCAACATCGGTGCTCGATGCCGACGATGCCCCGCTCGCGCCGACGGTGCCGCTCACGCCCGCAGCGCCGCCTGCGCCTGCATTCGCCGACGCGCCCGTGCCGGCGGAACCACCCGCACCTGCGCCGACGGATCCGCCTGCGCCGGCCGCGCCGCCGTCACCCGTGCTCGAAGACGCGCCCGCAGATCCGCCCGCGCCCGCGGATCCACTCGCGCCGGCCGTATTCGAAGACGCGCCCGCAGATCCGCCCGCACCCGCGCCCGCGGATCCACTCGCGCCGGCCGTATTCGAAGACGCGCCCGCAGATCCGCCCGCGCCCGCGGATCCACTCGCGCCGGCAGCGCCGCCTCCACCCGTGTTCGAGGACGCACCCGCTGCGCCGCCGGCACCGGATTTCGATGCGCCGGCGGACCCGCCCGCGCCTGCAGCGCCGGTATTCGACGAGCCCGCAGATCCGGTTGCGCCGCCGCCTGCAGCAGTGTTCGACGACGCGCCCGCTGCGCCGCCGCCTGCAGGAGTGTTCGACGACGCGCCCGCTGCGCCGCCCGATCCGCTCGCTCCTGCGCCGGCCGATCCGCCCGCAGCGCCGCCTGCGGTTGTATTCGAGGACGCGCCCGCGCCGGCGGAGCCAGTCGCGCCTGCGCCCGCAGATCCGCTCGCGCCCGCGGCTGTATTCGAAGACGCGCCCGCGCCGGCAGATCCGCTCGCGCCTGCGCCCGCAGATCCGCTCGCGCCTGCGCCTGCGGAACCGCTCGCGCCCGCGCCGGCAGATC
>JBDUAS010000035.1:0-43799 GCA_040004535.1 Deltaproteobacteria bacterium | reverse complement strand
GCGACTTCGTGATCGGCCCGGCGCCCGCGATGAGCTGCGACGGCGATAGCGGCGGCGCCGTGTTCGTCACCGCCGGTTCTGTCGAGGAGGTCGCGGGCATCACCTCGTTCGGCGATGCGCGGTGCATGGAGTCGGGGACCAACACGCGGGTCGATGCGTATCGCACGGACTTCATCGATCCGGACACGGCGGCGGCCGGCGCAACGCCACCCACGCGGCCTGCATTCGATCCGGGCACCGACTACTGCATGGACGCGTGTACGAGCGATGCGGACTGCCCGGTCGGGATGGGCTGCACGCCCAATCCCGCGGGAGGCACCTCGTGTGGCTTTCGCGGGCTCCCGCCGGGACGTTTCGGCGCGGCGTGCGTCGCCGGCGGCTCGTGCGAGAGCGGGATGTGTCTTGCGGAAGGCGCGGGATGTCTCTGCTATACGCCGTGCACCGCTCCGCCCGGAGATGACGGCGGATGCGGATGCACGACCTCACCGGGCAGCGCGACTCCGGTGTGGACGCTGGTGATCGCGTGCGGCCTGTTCGTGAAGAGAAGACGCGCGCGTGCGATCACGAGATCGGCGCAGGGCCCTCCCAGCTGCAGGACGCGCCGAGCATCCTGGCGACACGATCGACATCCACACGGAGGCGATGACAACATCTTCCCGCACCCCGAGTGCGAGCTCGTGCAGTCGTGCTGCGCCGACGACATCACGACGCCCGCACCGGATCGGATCCGCTCCGGGCTGCGCGAGCGCGGCATCGAGCTTCTGGATATCGCCGACGGCGTGCGCTGGAAGCGGAGCTAGCGGCGGTGATGTTCGGTCGCAAGCACTCCCAGCGCGGTCAGAACGTCCAGCCGAACGTGATGCCGCCGTAGGGAATGACGTCCTTCAGCTCGCTGCGATACGCGTCCGTGACCTGCTCGTGCGCGACGATCTTGCCGGCGCCGAGGAAGCCGCGCACGAACGGCCCGCGCGTCGACGAGATCGCGAAACCGACCTCGCCGTTGGCGAACAAGGACAGGACGCGCGGCGCATTCTCGTCGGCGAACGCCGAGATGTTGTTGAAGCGGCCGACCGAGAGGCCCGCGCCGCCCGAGAGCGTGAACGGACCGCGGCGCACGCGCAGCCGCGGCATCACCGAGGCCTGCGGCCCGACGCGCACGAGGCCGACGCCCGCGCCAAGACCGAGCTCGAAGTTGGGGTGAAAGACTCGGGTGTACTCGACGCCGAGCTCGCCGGTCGGCGTGAACAGGCCGACGGTCGCACCGATCCGCGAGTCATCGCGGCGATCGCTGGCGAGCGGATCGGCGCCGGCGACCGTCGCGGTGGCAACGGAGAGGAGCGCGCTGACAACCACGACCCGCGGCATCGTTCGCATGACCTTGCCTACAAGCAGCCCGCGTGCCGCGGGCGATGTCTTCAGAAGTACGTGATCGGCGTCAGCTCTCCACCGCCGGAGGTGTCAGTGCGCGCGCGAGAAGCGAGCCACTCGGTCCTGCCGGATCGCCAATAACGAGCGTTCTTTAGAACTTTGCATTGACAATATAATCCAATATATAGACAGTGCATAAACCGTGAACGATCGTTCTAAACTCGCGAAGCATGGCGCGATCCTGCCGGCGAGCTTCGGTGGAGATGGCGTGCGCCGGCGAATCCTCGAAGGCGCCCTCCGGCTGTTCGCGCGGCGCGGGTTCGACGGGTCGTCGATGCGCGACCTCGCGGCGCAGATCGAGCTGCAGCCGAGCGCCATGTACGCGCACTTCGCGTCGAAGGAGCACCTGCTCGCGGAGCTCGTGCGCGCCGGTCACGAGGCGCACCACGAGGAGATCCGCACCGCGATGCTCGATGCCGGCGCCGATCCGATCGCGCAGCTCGCGGCGCTGGTGCGCGCGAACGTTCGCATGCACACGACCTATCCCGAGCTCGCGATCATCGTGAACAGCGAGCTCGAGCGGCTGTCGCCCGAGCTCGCCGCACCTGGGCTCGCGCTGCGCAAACAATCCGCGGCGATGCTGATCGCGGTGATCGAGCGTGGCACCGCGAAGGGCTGCTTCTCGCAACCCGACGCGCAGGTGGTCGCGGCCGCGATCGGCGCGATCGGCGTACGGATCCCGCACTGGTACAAACCGGAGCTGATGGCTCCAGGGGACCTCGCGGAGCTCCACGTCCAGCTCGTGCTCCGCATGGTCGGCGCGCCGGAGGGTCGCGTATGAGCAGCGCGCGCGTGCTCGCGATCGTGATCACGCTGTCGGCGTGTGGAGATCACGCCAGCGTGCCGCTCGATGGCAACGCGGACGCGAGCCCCGACGCGGACGGTTCGCTCGGCTCGCGCTGCGAGATCGCGGCGATGCAGATCACTTGCGACCACGCCACGACGTCGCTCGATGACTCCACCGCGAGTCGTGACGTCGCGTACGAGGTGCCGCTCGGCGTCGCACCGGCGAGCGGCTGGCCGGCGGTCATCTTCTATCAAGGTTCGTTCGTCACCGGCACGAGCGCGTTCGCCGCACAGGTCGGTGCGCCGTTCGGCGAGTACAACCTGACGCTGACGATCAAGGCGTTGCTCGACGGTGGCTATGCCGTGATCGCGCCGAACGCGGCGCAGATGGGCAGCACGTTCTGGGAGACCAACGTGCCGCCGTACTCGACGAGCTGGACGGGCAGCCCCGACGACGTTCTCGTCACTCACATGCTCGCCGCGATCGGCGCCGGCACGTTCGGCACGATCGATCCGGCCCGGCTCTACGCGATGGGGATCTCGAGCGGTGGCTTCATGACGAGCCGGATGGCGGTCAGCTATCCAGGCGTGTTTCGCGCGCTCGCCGATCACTCCGGCTCGTACGCGACCTGCAGCGCGATCTGCGCGGTACCGACCCCGCTGCCGGCGGATCATCCACCGGTCCTGTTCCTCCACGGTGACACCGACGCGATCGTGCCGATGTCCGCGGTGCAGCCGTACTTCGCTGATCTCCAGGCGGAGGGCATCGAGGCCCAGCTCGTCACCGATCCGAACGCGGGCCACGAATGGCTCGCCGCCGGAGTCATCACGATCCCGGCGTGGTTCACCTCTCATCCCTAGGAGGCGCGCGAATGCGTAGGTCATTACCGATCTTCAGTGTGTGGTTGTTCGCGTGTGGGGCGCCCGGGGCTGGAGCGCAGGATGCGCCCGCGAGCAACGACGGCGCGGCGATCCCCGCGTGCATCTCGAGCTCGCAGCTCGCGGCGTGGCAAGCCGAGATCGATCAGTTCGATGGCGGCTATCGACCGACGGGAAGCCCCGCTCACGAGGCCTACATCGCGCGACTATCCGACGAGATGTCGGCGCTCGGCGTCGATGTTCATCTCGAGCCATTCTCGTTCCTCGCGTGGACACCCGCGAGCTGGTCGCTCGAGCTGCTCGACGGCACGGGTGCGATCGAGCTCAGCGGCTACCTGCCGTATTCCGGATCGACCGGGCCACTCGGCGTCACCACGGGCGTGGTCTACGTCCCGGCCTCGGCGGTGCCGCTCGATGCGAACGCACTGGCGCAGGCGCTCGTCGATCCGGTTGCCTGGAACCAGGCGCTCACCACGCGGTTGACCGCGGCGCTTGCCGCACTTCGCCTCGCCGGCAAGATCGTGGTGTTCGAGGTGCCCGAAGTCGTCGTGTCGCTCGACACGCTCACGGGTCCGCAGGTGTACGTCAACGATCCGCTCCACACGCTCCCCGCGTCCGGTGCGACGATCGAGCGCTCCGATCTCGCCGCGATGCTGATCGTGCCAGCGATGCTCGACGCGTTCGCCGCAGCCGGTGCCGCCGGCGCCGTCGGCGTGCTGCCCGTGCCCGCAGAGGCCGCGCGCGGCGAATACGCGCCGTTCTTCGGGATCACGACGCCGAACCTGCCCGCGGTCTACGTCGATCGCGTGCACGGGCGCGTGCTCGCGGACGCGATCGCCGGCAATCCGCTCTTGCTCTCGCATCTCACGCTCGACGCAACGATCGGCCTGGCGACCTCGGAGAATCTGATCGGTGTCCTGCCCGGTGCAGCGGACGAGGAGATCCTGATCGGCAGTCACACCGACGGGCCGAACTCGTTGGAGGATAACGGGCCCGCCGCGATCCTCGGCCTCGCGTCGTGCCTGGCCACGGCGGAGCGGCCGCGCACCGTGAGGTTCGTGCTGAGCGGCGGACACTTCGTCGCGAGCCAGGGGATGGCGAGCTACGTCACCACCCACGCGACCGAGCTCGCGCACCACGCACTCGCGGCGATCGAGATCGAGCACCTCGGTGCGCGCGAGTGGAGCGAGACGAGCCCCGGTGTGATGAGCCTGACCGGGCAGCCCGAGATCCAGCTCGTGTCGACGTGGCCCAACCCGCCGCTCGTCGCCGCCGGGGTGGCGTTCGCGAGCCAGTTCCCGCGCTCGATCGTCGGCGGGCCACCGATCCTCGGCGAGGGCCAGAACTTCCGGGTCGTGCCGCTCGTCCAGTTCATCACGATGCCGCGCTATCTCCTGCTCGGGCACTTGCCGGCGATCACCACGCAGTTCACCGACTACGATCTCGTGGAGCGCCAGGTAGCGGGCTTTCTCGCGATGGAACGAGCGCTCGCCATCGCACCGGCCGACGAGCTCGGCGTCGTCGCGCACTGATCCTCGAAGCCGTGGCGGGCCTCGCGCGTGCTAGCCGCACGCGAGGAAGCGCGAGCCGACCTGGCCGCGCCAGTGCAGCTCGCGGCCGCTGCTGAAATCGAGCACCTTCGCGCTGAACCGCATCGCGATCCCGAGGCCCGTCTGAACGCGGACGTGCACGGTGCCGCCGGGCCGGAGGTCGCCATGCGCGACTTCGATGAACGGGTTCCACGCGGCGAACTGATCGAGCTCGGTGAGGATCTTCCAGACGGTTGCCGCCGGGGCGGCTATCTCGGTCGAGACGGTGACTTCGATCATGGGTGACTCCCGAGCAGGCCCTTGCGCAGAGCCTTGGTGGGCGGTTTGGGGCCGAGCCAGATCGAGAACAGCGAACGCGCAAAGTCGTCGCCCTCGATGACACCTTTGCGCGTCGACCCGACATCGACGGCGACGCCCTTGCCGGGCTCGTACGTGAACGTCAGGGTCGAACCGTCGGCGCAGTCGCCCATCCACCGATCGAGGCGGTCGATCTGCGGCTGGATCGTCGACAGCTTGACCGTCGCGTTCCCTGCGAACCCCTCGTTCCATGCCTTCACGATGTCGCTGCGATCGACGTCGCGGACGAAACGCAGGATCAGCCGCTTGGTCTGGCTCGACGCGATGATCGTCGCGGCGTCCGACGACACGTGCTCGAGATAGAGCCCACCGACGTAGACATCGATGTTCAACCAGGTTGCCTCGCGCAGGCCCATCCCGTTGAGGCTCAGCTGGGTGTCGCCGATCTTGATCGTGTCGGGCATCGTCACGCCCGCTTTCTTGCCGGCGTGGGCCGTGGTTGCCGCGAAAGCGATCAGTGCGATGGTTGCTATGCGCATGGGGACCTTCCTGACCTCGGGTCAGCAAGATCCACGCCGCATGCATAAGCTACCCGCATGGCCGTACATCTCGAACCCGTTCCTGTTCACGTCACGCTGCGCGGGCGCACGATCGCCTATCGCGAGTACGGCACCGGGCCGCGCGTGATCGTGCTGACGCACGGCCTCTTGATGGACAGCCGGATGTACACGCGCGTCGCGCCGGCCCTAGCGGCCGCGGGCAACCGCGTGATCGCCGTCGACATGCTCGGTCACGGCGAGGCCGATCAACCCCACGACATGACCGCGTACTCGATGCAGCAGTTCGGGCGCGACGTGATCGGGCTGCTCGATCATCTCGGTGTCCCGCGGGCCGTCGTCGGAGGCACGTCACTCGGCGCAAACGTTGCGCTCGAGGTCGCGGTGCTCGCGCCAAACCGGGTGCGCGCTCTCGTCCTCGAGATGCCGGTGCTCGAGAACGCGCTCCCGGCCGCAGCAGCCGCGTTCGTCCCGCTCGCGCTGGCGCTCCGGGTCAGTCAGCGCACGATGCGGTTCGTAGCAGCGGTCACCCGCAGGTTGCCGCGCACGAGCTTCATCGTCGACATCATGATGGACTTCGTGCGCCGAGACCCGGCGGCATCGCTGGCCGTGCTCGACGGCCTGATCTTCGGTCGCGTCGCGCCGCCGATCGAGGAGCGCCGTGCGCTCGCGCATCCGACACTCGTGATCGGCCATCCCTCGGATCCGATCCATCCGTTCAGCGATGCCGACCGGATCGGTCGCGAGCTGGCGAACGCTCGGCTCGTGACTGCGAGCTCGATCGCCGAGTGGCGGCTCCGCCCTGCCCGACTCAATCGCGAGCTGCGAGAATTTCTCGACGAGGTGTGGGGACCAGCCCTGGTGGCTGACCGCGCAGGAAGTGCCGGCCGCGCGTGATCTCGTCGAGGCCGTGCTGCATTGCCCCGAGCACCTCGTCGTAGCAACGATCGACGGCGGCGGGATCCTCGGGATCGCGATCGGTCCACCGCATCGCGGGCAACACCGACACCGTGGTCTGCGCCGGCAGCGGCAAGTACGGAACGAACCCCGAGGTCAGGCCCCACGGCACGGAGATCACGAGCGGTAGCACCTCGGTGCGTGCCCACGCGTGAGCGTGCACGAGCTTCGCGATCCGGTCGCCGCGCGCGAGTACGATGAACTGCTCGTGCGTCCCCGCGGTCACGAACGGAACGATCGGTACGTGCTCGCGTAGCGCGAGGCGGAGAAACCCCTTGCGGCCACCGAGGACGATCTTGTTGCGGTCGCGGAAGGTCCGGAACGTGTCGAGGTCGGAGCCGGGAAACACGATCACCGAGCCGCCGGCCGCGAACGCATGATGCGCGCTGTCGTGACTCGCACGCAGCATGCCCATCCGCCCCGCGTAGCGCCGCAACACCGGGTCTTCGAACAGGAAGTCGTGGGCGAGCGCGTAGACGGCGCGCTCGATCCCGAACCGCTCGTGGATCGCCATCGACAGGAAGAAGCCCTCGAGCGGGACCAGGCCACCGCTGTGGTTACCGACGAACAGCACCGGTCCGGTGGGGAGCTGCTCCAGGCCCACGACCTGCAGCCGGAAGTAGTAACGCGCGAGCACGTGCAAGAGATCGAAGCCGAGCTCGAGTAGCGCCGGATCGCGGGAGTTCACCTCCTCGGTGCCTGCAGCTTTTGCAGCACCGCGATGGCGAGCGAGCGCAAATCGCGCAAACCGTGCGACGAGACGGGGGGGTGACAGCAGGATCTTCCGATCTCGCTTCGGCACCAGCTCGTTCGCACGTGCGAACCAGTCGCTCAACGCGGTCCAGGTGTCCAACCATGCGGCCATGCCGTCGATCAGTTCACCCGGCGTGCCGGGCACACACGGTGCACCCTGGTCGCTCATGAATGGAACGTCTCTCGTCGAGATCGAGCAGGACAGCGTACGACGCTATGCGGCACGACCGCTGTTCGGAACGCGGCGCGATGGCAGGTGGTGGTGGCTGTCGTACCGCGAGGTCGGCGAGCTCGTCGACGAGATCCGCGGCGGGCTCGCCGTGCTCGGTGTGCGCGCCGGCGATCGCGTCGCGATCGTGTCGCGCAACAGCGCGGAGTGGGCCGCGGCCGCGTACGCGACTTACGGGCTCGGCGCGACGTTCGTGCCGATGTACGAAGCGCAGCGCCCGCAGGACTGGGAGTTCATCCTCCGCGACTGCGGAGCGTCGGTCGTGTTCGCGCGCGGCGCGGCGATCAGCGATGCGCTCACCGAGATGCAGCCACGGCTGCCCGCCCTGCGCCACGTCCTCACCCTCGACGGCGTGGACGGAGCCTCGTTCGGCGAGGTGCGCGACCTCGGGCGCGCGCATCCGATCGCGGCGATCCATCCCGAGCCGGGCACGGTCGCCGGGCTGATCTACACGTCGGGCACGACGGGCAAGCCGAAGGGCGTGGTCCTCACGCACCAGAACATCGCGTCGAACGTGATCGCCGCGACGTCGGTGTTCCCGATTGCCGCCGAGGATCGCACGGTGTCGTTTCTGCCCTGGGCGCACGTTTACGGCCAGGTCGTCGAGCTGCACATCCTGATGTCGGTCGGCGCATCGACCGCGTTCAACGACGACACGAACCGGCTCCTCGATGACCTCGTGGAGGTCAAGCCGACGATCCTCGTCGCGGTGCCGCGCATCTTCAACAAGATCCATGCGAGCGTGCGCAGTCAGATCGCAGAGCGCGCCGGCTGGATCCAGCGGCTGTTCGCACACGGGCTCGCAGCCTCGATCCGGCAACGCCGCGGCGAAGCGCTGCCACTGCGCGCCCGGCTCGTGCGCTGGCTCGCGGATCACCTCGTGTTCGCGAAGATCCGGGCGCGCTTCGGAGGCCGCCTGCGCTACGCGATCAGCGCGAGCGCTACGCTCGGCCACGAGGTCGGCGAATTCGTGGATGGTCTCGGCATCGATATCTACGAGGGTTACGGCCTCAGCGAGACATCACCGGTCGTGTCGTCGAACGTCCCGGGCGCGCGCCGGCTCGGTAGCGTCGGGCGAGCGATCCCCGGCGTCCGGATCTGGGTCGACGAGAGTCGCGGCATGACGCCCGGGCAAGGCGAGCTCGTCGTCTACGGCCCGAACGTGATGAAGGGCTACTACGATCGCCCCGAGGAGACGGCGCGCGCATTCACCGACGACGGCGGCCTGCGCACCGGCGATCTCGGCCACGTCGACGCCGACGGCTACGTCTACATCACCGGCCGACTCAAGGAGCAGTACAAGCTCGAGAACGGCAAGTACGTGATGCCGACGCCGCTGGAAGAGCAGCTCCAGCTCTCGCCGTTCATCCTCACCGTGATGCTGCACGGTCAGGATCGTCCGTTCAACGTGGCGCTCGTCGTGCTCGCGGTCGACAAGGTCCGCGACTGGCTCGCAGAGCGTGGCCAGGCGACCACCGGCTCGCTCGCGCAGTTGCCCGAGGTCCGCGGCTTGATCGCGCACGAGCTCGAACGGTTCTCGACCGACTTCCGCAGCTACGAGCGCCCCCGCGCGTTCGTGATGACCGAGCAGGAGCTGACGACGGAGAACGGCATGCTGACGCCGACGCTCAAGCTGAAGCGCCGCGAGGTGCTCACTCGCTACGGAACCGCACTCGAAGCGCTGTACGCGCCCGAAATCCTGCAAGCGCCATCCGAGGCGCTTCGTCCGCAGGTGCCAGACCACCGTCGTGATCTCGTATCGTGACGACGCTTGCTCACTTCATCAAGTCGCGCAGGATCGAGCTTCTCGATGTCGCCGACGGCGTGCGCTGGAAGCGGAGCTAAGCGGGTTCGCGTAGCGTGGATCACGGTGGCACTGGCGACCACCGTGGCGTGCTCGATGTACCTCAAGGCATCGAACGCTGCGACGATCGACATCTTCGGCTCGGAGGTCGGCATCTCGAACGATGGCACGACGATCGCGGTTGCCGCGCCGTACGAGGCCGGTGCTGGCAGCGGGGTCAACGGCGATCAGTCCGATGACTCCATGCCCTACGCCGGCGCGGTCTACGCGTTCGAGGGCACGTACTAGCTCGGTGTCACTTCAGCAAGTCGAGCAGGATCGCGGTCTCTGCATTGATCGCTGCTTTCAACGTCGGCTCGCGGAGCGGCGCCCACTGCGACGGGCCCCGCGCCGCTCTTGAGGACCGCGACGATGCCCGTGCCACCAACCCCGGTCGTGACGGCGTAGCCAAGCGCCTTGACGCGTGCCGCGAGCGTCGCCGCCGTGCGCTTCTCGTGAAACGCGAGCTCCGGGTTCTTGTGGAGATCGACGTAGAGCTTGTCGATGTCGGGATAGATCGCGTTGACCTGCGCGCCGCCGCCGTCAGCCCGCACGGAAGCGGTCGCCGCGACGAGCAGCGCGGTGATCAGCGCGGCGTTCAGGACAGGACGCCGCATTTAGCGCGAGACCTTCGCTTGCGGGGGCGGCGGGGCGATACCGGCCTTCGCGGCGGCCTCGGCGGCCAGTCGCCCGACGCTGCGGTACAGATAGATCGCACGCGATCTGCCCGCGACCGCGGTCGCACAGCTGATCGGTCAGGCGATGCGGCATCAGGCGCGTGACCAGCTCGAGACCGCGGTGCTCGAGCTCGAGCTCGCCCTCTCGGCCGCCAGGCCCGAGAGCGACATCGACGCGTTGCTCGCCGCGCATGAGGCGCTGTTCGTTGCCACGTTCACCGCGTTCATCGGCGACCAAGCTCGCACCGTCGCGCTATCTCAATATCTCGAACAGCTCGTCGGCGTGACGATCGATCAGCGCGCTGCATATCTGTTGACCCGGATCGACGGCACCATGACGGTCGCCGAGCTCCTCGCCACGTGCGGGCTGCCGCGGCGCGACGCGTGCCGGCACCTCTGCCAGCTCGTGTTACGCGAGCTCGTCGTGCTGGTCTAGCCGCTACCAGGCCGCGGCTTCGGCGATCTGCCAGCGCACGCCGTCCGCGGTGCGATGGATCGCCGTCGAGCACGGCACCAGCAACTCGAGACGTACGGTCACGCGTCCGGGAATCCTGGAATCGCGGTGGACGCTGACCTTGGTCACGGGGCTGCCGAGCCCGGAGACGTCGCGGTCTTGCTCGATGCGCGCGTCGAGCGGAACTCCGTCGACGACGAGCTGAGCAAGCCCGTGGAGCGGAGCGCCCTCGACGACGCGCGCATTCGCAGGCAGCACGAGGTGGACCTCGCCCTTGCCGTTGCGGCCGCTGAACGTGATCGTGGATGCGGGTTCGGCGAGCGCGACGCGCGTGGGTGCGGACCGCGTGCGCTGCGGGTCTGGCCGGGCCGCGACGGCCTTCGACTCGGGCGCCGCAACCAGAGGCCGCTTCTCGATCGCGACAGCCACGGGCTTCTTCTCGAGCGCGGCAACCGCGCGCTGCTTCTCGAGCGCGGCCGCTGCTTGCTGCTTCTCGAGCGCGGCGACCTTCTGATTCGCTTCGGCACGGGTCCGATCCGCGTCAGCGCGCGCGGCCTCGACGCGCTTGTGCTCGGTGTCGGCGGCCACGCGTGCAGCTTCGGCGTTCGCCTTCGCGAGCTCGAGCTCGCTGCGCGCGGCCTTGGCCTCCGCACGAGCCCGCGCGGCGTCCGCCGCCGCCGCATCCGCTTGGCCGTGCGCGGCCGTGGCCTCGGCGTTCGCCTTCGCGATCGCTGCATCCGCCCGGGTCGCCTTGTCATGCGCCGCTCCGACGTCGAGCGCGGCCTCGGCCCGGCGCTTGGTCACCTCGCTGCGCGCGATCTCCGCGTCGTGCTTGCTGAGCTCGGCATCCGCTCGTGCTCGATCGGCTTCGGCCTGCGCGCGCTCGACACGACGACGCTCGGTCTCGCTCGCGAGTCGCTCGGCTTCGGCACTCGCCTTCGCGAGCTCGAGCTCGCCGCGCGCGGTCTTGGCTTCGGCGCGAGCCCGCGCGGCGTCGGCCGCTGCTGCATCCGCTTCGCCACGCGCTGCCTTGGCGTCGGCGTTCGCTTTCGCGATCGCGGCCGCCGCCCGAGCGGCCGTATCGTGGGCACCGACATCGAGCGCGGCGACCTCGGCGCGGCGCTTGGTCGCCTCGCTGCGGGCGAGCTCGGCATCGCGCTTGGTTTGCTCGGCGTCGGCGCGCGCTCGATCTGCATCGGCGCGCGCTTTCGCGAGCTCCTGCTTCGCGGACTCGACGTCGCGCAGTGCTCCGGCCTTGTCTGCAGCTTCCCGCCGCGCTTGCTCGCTGTCGCGCTTTGCCTGCGCGGCCGTCGCCTTGGACGCGGTGGCGTCGCGCGAAGCAGCGTCCCGCGCGGCAAGTGCCTCGCGGCGCGCTTGTTCGCTCTCGCGCTTCGCTTGGTCGGCCGTTTCCTTCGAGGCCGTCGCGTCGCGCAGCGCCGCATCGCGCGCGGCCTGGGCGTCGCGCCGCGCTTGTTCGCTCTCGCGCTTTGCCTGCTCGGCGGTGGCCTTCGATGCGGTTGCTTCGCGCACGGCAGCGTCTCGCGCGGCTTGCGCCTCGCGCAGCGCTTGCTCGGTCGCAGCTCTGTCTGCAGCATCGCGCCGCGCTTGTTCGCCGGCGTGCGCCGCCTCCGCGTCACGGGCTTTGGCTTGGGCGCGCGCGAGCTCGACCTCGCGCTGGGCAGCGGCCTTCGTCGCTTCTGCTTCACGAATCGCGGCAGTCTTCGCCGCCTCGGCCTTGAGGATCGCTGCGCGAGCAGTGTCGGCGTCGCGCTGCGCGCTCTGGGTATCGCGAGCCTTCGCTTGCGCGCGCGCCAGCTCGACATCGCGTCGTGCGGCTGCCTTCGTCGCTTCGGCCTCGCGTAGCGCGGCCGTCTTCGCCGCCTCGAGCTCGCGGACTGCCGCGCGCGCCGTCTCTGCGTCGTGTTGAGCGGCAGTCTTTGCGGCTATCGCGCGCGCGAGCTCCGCTTTCGCGGCATCTGCGTCGCGCTGCGCGGCGAGGCGATTGGCATCGGAAGCGGCCTTCGCGGTCTCGGCATCCTTGGTCGCGCGCGCCGCAACCTCGACCTCGTGCGCTGCGCTCGTGCGCGTCGCCGCGAGCTCGACCTTCGCTGCGTCGGCGTCCTTGCGCGCACGATCGGCTTCGGCCAGCGCGGCGAGCCGGCGCGTCTCGGAGTCGCGGTCCGCCAGCTCGGCCGCGGCTTTCGCGCGATCCGCGTCGGCGCGAGCACGCGCGGCTTCCTCACGGGCGGTGCTCGCAGCTGCGATCGCGCGATCGATCTCGGCACGGCTCGCCTTGCTGCCATCCTGGGCGTGGACCGCGGCGCGCAGTGCCTCGGCCGCCTTGTCGGCTTGCTGGGCGGCGAGCGCACGCAACCGATCCGCTTCACCACGCGCCGATGCGGCGAGCTCCTTCGCACTCGCGGCTTCTCGCTGCGCGGCCGCGCTCGCTTGCTCGGCGCGCGCTCGTGCTTGCCGTTCGGTCTCGAGCTTCGCGATCGCATCACCCGCGGACGGTGGCGCTGGGTCGCGCGCCGTCACGATCACGACGAGGTCATTGCCTTCAGGCTTGACCTCGTAGCGCCCGGGCCGTGCGAGCCCGATGCTGAACCGCACGAGGTGACCCGCATCTTCTAGTTGCTGTGCCGCGAGCGTGCTGACGGCCCACGTGTCGGGTGTCAGCGCCATCGCCGAGTCGTGTCCGATCAGCGCGTCGGCGAGCTGTGCGCGCGGCAGATCGATCACGACGCGCGACGGCCGATCGAGCCTGTACACCGTGAACGCGAGTGGTTTGGAGCTCCGCACGCGAACCCGAGTGACCTCGGCATCCTGCGTGACATCCACGCCGGAGATCCGGATGACCTCCGCGCGCACCACCGCCACGTGGGCGACCATCACCGTTGCGACCACCATGAGCTTGGAACGCATGCTCCGGTTGTCGCCCAGCCCCGCCCGCGGGGCCAAAAACTTGCCATCCTGTGCGACGGGCGCGGATCAGAGCTTTGGCTGCAAAGGCATGCCGAGCAACACGGACGCTCCACCGGGCGGTCCGACGACGGTCTTGGGCACAACGGCGGCCGGATGTTCCGGAGGTGCATCCACCGTCGTGACCAACAACGCGACGAGTCCACCCAGGATGAGGCCGGTGCTCAGCATTCCGAGCGCGAAGCGCGACGAATCGCACGAGTTGTAGATTTCCCATCCCTCGTGCTGGCACGGGGTCGATGGCGTTGCGGCCACCACGCCGAGGCCACCGACGACCATCGTGCCTTCGACGATCATGGCGGCGTGGCGGGCCGTCGGGTGGTTCGAGAGACAACCGGAGAACGAGACCAAACCAACGAGTGCGGCGAGCGAGCGAGCGTGGGAACGCATGACCGCGCAACCGGTTGCAATGGTCGGACCGAACCCAAGCCGCCTGTAGTTCCCAGGACCTAGCGGGAGCATGTGGCGTCAAGGCTCGAACACCCGTTCAACTTCACCCGATGCCGCCGCGACCACCGTCACTGCCTAGAGACCCGCGACCACGGTAGCTTCCAGCGATGCGGTTTTGTGGTTGGTGTCTCGTGCTGGCGGCGTGTTCGATGCACGGAGAGGGAGCGAATGGAGGAGGCGGCGAGGACGCTTCGCCGCCGCCCAGCGGTGTGGCGACGTTGCACGTCACGGTCGACGGAGACGGGTCGATCGATCCGAGGTCCGTGAACCTCGCGATCGAATGGTTCCGCGACAAGTCGGTCTGGCCGGCGCGCGAGCTCGAACCGCAGCAACTGGTCATCACGCAGCATTCGCTGTCGTGGCCGATGACGATCGATGCGATCGTGCCGGAGCGACCGACCTACGATCCGTATTGGTCGTCGCCGTCGGTCGGTTATCGGCCTGGACGCCTGATCGCGTACATCGACGGCAATCACGACGACGAGCTCGACTTCACGCCGATCGATGCGAACGACTTCACGGATCGCATCATCGCGTACGCGTCGGGCACCACGATCAACTACTACACGACCGTCGACGTGTTCGCGCAGAACGTCCAGGTCCCGAACGTCGGCCCGACCGACATGCCGATCGACCAGCCGCTCGAGCTGTTGCAGCGCACCGATCTCGCAGAGAGCTGCAACTTGCTCGCGGACTGGGAGCCGTACACTGCGTACGAGTCGGTCTTCGGCGGGATCCCGCTCGATGCGAATCAGCGCGGACCGTGGGACTTCGAGGCTGCGAGCGATTCACCGTGTCCCGGCAATGTCGCGCCGGCGCAGACCGCCGAGGTGTCGTGCGATGCTGGCGCTTCGCAATGGCACGCGCAGGAAGTCGCGCAGACGTCGACGTTCATCGCGCAGACCTGCGGAAAGGTGATGCGGGTTTGCGAGGGCGGCGATTCGACCCCGTCGCCCTGCCCGTGCGATGCGACGAGGTACTACTGCACGCAGTACGAAGGCGGCCTCTAGCCGCTCGATCGTCACGCGATCACGACGACCACGGTGGCACGCTGTCGTCGTTTCTCGCGGATAGGGTATGCACCCCCGATGAGTGATCCTTCGTACGTCCCGCCCCCAGTGTGGACGTGGCAACAAGCGAACGGTGGCCAGTTCGCGAGCATCAATCGCCCGATCGCTGGAGCGACCCACGACAAGGAGCTGCCGGTCGGGCGCCACCCGTTGCAGCTGTATTCGCTCGCGACGCCGAACGGCGTGAAGGTCACGATCCTCCTCGAGGAGCTGCTCGCGCGCGGCATCGCCGGCGCCGAGTACGACGCGTGGCCGATCCAGATCATGAAGGGCGACCAGTTCGGAAGCGGCTTCGTCGCGATCAACCCGAACTCGAAGATTCCGGCGCTCGTGGATCGCTCGGGCCCCACCCCGATTCGGGTGTTCGAGTCGGCCGCGATCATGATGCACCTCGCCGAGAAGTTCGGCGCATTCTTGCCGACCGACGTCGCCCCGCGCGCGGAGTGCCTGTCGTGGCTGTTCTGGCTGATGGGAAGCGCGCCGTTCCTCGGCGGTGGCTTCGGCCACTTCTACGCGTACGCCCCGACGAAGATCGAGTACGCGATCGATCGCTACGCGATGGAAGTGAAGCGCCAGCTCGACGTGCTCGACCGCCGGCTCGCGGTCTCCGAGTACCTGGCTGGTCCCGAATACACGATCGCCGACATGGCGACGTGGCCGTGGTACGGCGGGCTCGCGCTCGGCGAGCTCTACAAAGCGGGCGAGTTCCTCCAGGTCCGCGACTACGCGCACGTCCAGCGCTGGACCGCACAGATCGCGGCCCGACCGGCGGTACAGCGCGGCCGCAAGGTCAACCGCACGTTCGGTCCGCTCGCCGATCAGCTCCACGAGCGCCACGACGCGAGTGACTTCGAGCTGCGCACGCAGGATAAGCTCGCGCCTGCATGACCGCGGCGAGCGACAATCCGTACGGCAAACGCTATCCGAGCCCCAGCGGTGCGTACGCGATCGTCACCGTCGACAACGAGGTGAAGATGTCGCACTGGATCTCGGCGCCGGTGCTCGTCGATGCCGACGCCAAGACGCTGCTCGACTTCGGCAGCTCGTGGAGCGCCGATCGGGTGACGTGGGTCGATCCGGACCGCGTCACGATCGAGATGCGGCACTACCCCGGCGACCGCGACGCCGTGATCACGATCGATGCCGCCGCGCACACCGTCACGCTCGCCGACGCTAGCGTCCTGACCTTCGAAGCGTTCCAGTCCTGGCTGCGTTGACCATGGCCGATCAACCGCACAACCCGCTGCACGGCATCACGCTCGAGCGCATCGTCACCGAGCTCGTCGCCTTCTTCGGCTGGGCCGACCTCGGAGAACGGACGCGGATGAATTGCTTCACGAGCGATCCGAGCATCAAGTCCGCGCTGAAGTTCCTGCGCAAGACGCCGTGGGCGCGAGAGAAGATCGAGAGCCTGTACCTGTTCATGCTGCGCGAGCAGAAGCGCCGCGGCGACGGCTAAGGCGCGACGACGCGATCGAGCTCTTCGAGCGGAATCGCCTCGCGAGCATCGCTGACGGCGAGCGCCTGGAGTACCGCGTGGGTCTGGTGCTGCGTCACATCGATCCGCAGCACCGGATCGTCGGCGGAGCTCTGGATCCCGCCGACCGCTCGATGGTCCGGCGTGTGACCGCCGATGAACGCGTTCGCGGTCGCGCCGCCGATCTGGAGCGGCAGCAGCTTCGCGAGCAGTCGATCGACGGCGCGCGCGTACCATCGGGCACGCGCGGTGTCACCGAGCGATCGCGCGAGCTCGGCGGCGGGGATCAGGCCTTCGAGCGCGTAGCCCGCATTGCTCTTGCGGTGGACCAGGCGATGGACGTCGAGCTCCCAGTCGGTCATGTCGAAGACCGTCTGCGCGTACGGCCGAAACTCCGGCCAGCCAGATCCGATCAGCTCGACGAGCGCCATCGTCCCCCACTGGTAGAACGACTTCGTCTCGGACGCGTGACCGATCACCGCCGCGTGTGCGAGCGCCGCGAGTGGTGCGCGGAGATCCGTGCGCCCGCGATAGCGTGCCGTCATCGCGAGCGCGAGCAGCGCTTCGCCGTCGCCATAGGGCGATGGATCTCCCGTGTGCGCGCCACCATGGGTGGCGTACTTGCCGGCGAGCAGGCCATCCGAGCGGCGCGCGCCCAGCAAAAAAGCGATGTAGCCGTCGAGCCGCGCCGCATGCTCCGCCAGATCACCGTGCCCGGCGCGCAGGTATGCGAGCTCGGCGAGCGCGACGAGCGCGATCGCGCCGATGCCGTCGCTGACGTGTCCCGGGACGCGCACGTAGCGACCACCGTCGGCCGTCGTGCCGTGGTCGCGATCGAAGAACGCGAGGCTGCGTTCGACCGCCGGTGCGAGTGCAGGGTCGCGTTCGTACGCGACCGCGAGCATCCACGCCGCTCCCGCCTGACGCACGAGGTTGTCGCCCGCCACGACCTGGTTCGCGACCCAGTCGTAGGCGTACGTGAAGTCGCCGGCAGGCGTCTGGGCGGCGACGAGGTATGCGACGCCGAGCTTGTATGCCTCACCGAGCTCCTCGCGCGAGACCGGCCCTCGCGACTCCGTCGGCACCGGGCTCGCCGGCGCCATCTGGCGTGGCGGCGTACAGCTGCCCAGCACGAGGGCGATCGCAACGGCGATCCGGCGAGTCCACATCACGCCGATCGAGCATGCGCGAAGATCCGCGAAAGGTGGAGTCGTGCGCCGCGTCGTTTGGACTCGATCCGATCTTCGTCGATGATGGCGACCGTGCAGCCCCGCATCTCCGTCAAGGCCTTGATCGTCGACGCCGGACGCATCCTCGTGCCGATGCATCGCGACGACGATGGCGACTACTTCATCCTCCCCGGCGGCGGCCAAGAACGAGGCGAGACCGTGATCGCCGCGCTCGAGCGCGAGTGCCAGGAGGAGCTCGGCGTCGCCGTGACCGTCGGAGACCTTGTCGGCGCTCGCGACTACATCGCGCAGCATCACGAATTCGCGGCAACCGACGACGCACATCAGGTCGAGCTCGTGTTCCGCTGCACGCTGAAGACCGGCGCCGTTCCCGTCGTCGGCGCGAACCCCGACGCGCGCCAGATCGGTGTGAAGTGGCTCGCGCTCGCCGAGCTCGATCGAGTGCGGTTTTACCCGCGTCGATTGGCCGAGCTCCTCGCGAAGAGCGGCGACCGTCCGTTCGGCTACCTCGGCGACGTCAACTAGCCCCTGCGACCTGCGACGCGACGCCGGGTGAGCGGGTGACACGCCGTGTTGTCAGCGCTGACGGGCGCGAGGACCGGCGCGCGCTTAGACCGAAACGATGCGCGCTTCTTCGCTGCTCTTCGCCGCCGTGCTGGCGCTCGCCGCTTGCCGATCGGAGGCTCCGGCGCCCCCGGCTCGGGTCGCACCGCTGGTCGTGCAGGCGCGAGCGGCAACGTCCGCAGCGGCGGCACCGGTACTCGCGCCTCCTGTCGCTGACGCGCCGGAATATCGGGAGCTCGTGCGGGCGCTGGCCGAGGGCGTCGAGATCGACGCGCCGCGGACGACGGAGGACCATGCGGATCCGACGCGATCAGTCCTGACCGGCATCGTTCGTGATTTCGAAACCGGGGAGGCGCTCGCCGGTGTGACCGTGATCGCGGCATCGCCGACGGTAGATGGTTCGCAGGCCGCGATCACCGACGAGAACGGCAACTACTTCCTCGAGCTGCAGCCCGCGATCTACACGGCGACGTTCTACTACTTCGACCAGACGCGAGAAGAGGCCGACCTGGTCCTCGCGCCGGGTAAGGCGATCCGGCTGGCAGATACGATCTCGAGCGGTCCCGAGACCCTGCCGCCGCCAGGACCGCCGCCGCTGCTTGACTCGGACTACGTGAACATCCCTGTCCCTGGCCGGACGTTCGAGGCGGTCCTCGGGGCTGCGGCCGGCTCGCAAGAGGACAGTCTCGGCGTCACCATTTCTAGCCAGTGCGGGCTCGAGAACGTCTACATCGTCGACTCGGACGACGAGCCCGCCACCATCGAGATAGATCAGTGACGCGGTGCCGTCGGGTTCGGCGTCGGCGGAGCGATTCGCGTCAGAATATTGCGATCGGTGTGGTGAAACGGCTGCTCGATACCGACGACCTTCATGATCGTGTCCTGCTTGTACGACCAGGTGCCGTTCGAGTGCACGGTCACGGTCATCGTGAACCGCTCGGTGCGAAACCCGTACTCGAGGAACGCGTTCGAGATAATGCCGTTCGTGAGCGAGCCGCGCACCGCCTCGACGGTGAACGACGTGGCATCGGCGTCGGCCTTGCCCTGTGCCATCGCGACCTGACCGCGCGGAATCGCGAGCGTCATCGAGATCGCGCCGGTCGCGGGCTCCCACAGCCAGTATCCGACTTGATCGTGGAACGTCTGGATCTCGCCCGGCTTCACGATGTGGACGTGATAGCGCAGGCCGTAGAGCAGTTGCGGCCCATTGGTCTGCGCGTCGATCGGTTGGAGCTCGATCCGCTCGACGTACTGGTTGTCCTCGGTGCCGGTCACCACCGGATGGGTATCGATGCCGCGTTCGCCGACCCACACGCCGGCGAGCGCTCGCAACGGACCGAGATGCTCGATCGTGTTCGGATCTGGCACCGGTTCGGTGAACACATCGCGCGGCAAGTCACCCACGCCCCATGCTTACATCGAGACGCGCGCCGTGTGGGTCAGCGCCAGCCGACTTCGAGCCCGACGGCGTAGCGTGCAGCGAGCGGATCGGGCTTGAAGTCACCGATGCCGTTGTCGAGCACGAGGTGCTCGTCGGAGATCGGGATCGCGAGCTCCATCGAACCGACCATGCGGATCTGGTTCGAGAGCGGCCACGCCACGCCGACGCCCGCACCGACGGCGGTCCAGCGCCGGCCTTCGGGCGTGTTGCCCATCACCATGCGCGGCAAGACTCCGGACATCTCGCTCGCGCCACCGACCTCACCGACCTCGGCGAGCAGCCACGCACGTAGCGGCATCTTCATCGACGACCAGCCGGCGCGCACCGCCCACAGCTCGAGGCCGAGTGGGATGGGCGTGCCCGACGACATCACCCGGTAGTCGTTCTCGGGCTGCCAGTGCGACAACGCGAGCTCGGCGAACAGCTCGTCGTGACGGACGTTGACGGCGACCTCGGCGCCAAAGTTGCGGCCCGGCAACGCGCCGATTCCGGAAGCGCCGGTGAGCCGAAGCCCACCACCCCAGCGCTCCGTCGTCGCGAGCGGATCGGGACGTGCGTGCGCGATCACGACTGTCGGCTCGGGGACCGGCCCGGCGGTGGGTTCGTGCGCGAGCGGATCGACGCCACGAGGCTCCATGTTCCCGGGCTGCGCGATCGCAGCACCCGCACCCATCGCAACCAGCAGCAGCGACACCTCGAGCGTCATGCGTGCCTCCTCGACGCGTCGTAGCACGCGGGGTTACCGCGCGAAGTGGTATTTTTCGGCTGCCGACGTAGGTTTCTTCGAATCGTCGACAGCGATGCTTAGCGGATCCTGCGCGGCGCGCGGCTTCGAACGCGAAGACCATCCGCACTTCTCCGTCGGCTTTACGGGTCGGCGAGCCGGTGATTTTCAGATCACCCCGCTCGTGCTGTCCCGCATTCGGGTTCGAGCGGACTTCTACTGGTTCGGCTTCTTCGTCGGCGTGATGCCCAGATCATCCAGTGGCGGGAGGTCGCCGATGTTCGGCTGCAGCACGATCTCGATCCGGCGATTTTGCATGCGGTGCTCCGGCGTATCATTCTCGATGATCGGATCGAACTCGCCGTAACCGGCCGCCGCGAGCACGGTCGGCTTCATGCCCTGGGCGACGAGATAGTGGACAACCTCGACGGCACGCCGCGTCGAGAGCTCCCAGTTGGACGGGAATAGCTCGGTCTTGATCGGCACGTTGTCGGTGTGGCCGGCGACCAGAAAATCGCGATCAGCCACCGTCGCGAGTACCTGTGCGACCCTCGCGAGCGCGGCCTTACCGATCGGCTTGACCTCGGTGCGTCCGGAGTCGAACAAGATGTCGGTCGGGAGCGCGATGATCATCCGGCCGCGCCGCACGACCACCTTCAGCTGGCCCGAGTCGATCATCGAGCGTAGCTTCGCGACGATGTCGTGATACGTCGCGAGCCGCGCATCGGACGCCGCCTTGGCTTTCCGAAGCTCTTCAAGTCGCGTCGCCGTGTCGGTCATCGCTTGCGCGAGCTGTGACTTCTCTTTGACCAGGTTATCCACGTTCTGACCGAGCTTCTCGAGCCGCGACTTCATCGTCGTGATCAGCTGGGCGTCGTCATCGACTGCTTTCTGGAGCTCTGCTTTCTCGGCGGTTGCTTTGTCGAGCGATGCCTGAACAGCGGCGAGCTTGCCCTGTAGCTCGAGATACTGGTTCTGCGTGGCAGCTTCGCGCTGCTTCGCGGACGCCGCGTCCGTTTCACGCGCTTTGGTCAGCTCGTCGACTTTTTTATTGTAGGTACCGGTGCTGACGCACGCGGTGGCCAGGATTGCCACGAAGGCGAGGATCTTCATCGCCGGCGAAGACGACCGCGATAGCCGCGTGTTCACGCGTCGAGCGATTACGGGGCGAGGTAACACGTGTGCGACGGGAGCTGAATCCCGCCCCACGAGGTGCTACGCCCCGTGCAACTGCTCGGGCATTCGGTCGCGCCGGCACGCTCGCTGCAATCGACGTTTTCTCGGAGGAGTGAAGGTCCAAGCTTCGCACTGCACTGGTCACGCGTAGGTCAGTTGCCGGCGTCGTCGCTCGGATCGAAGATCGGCTCGAACCCGAGTCCGTGCTCGGCCCAGAATTCCAGCCAGTTCGCGGTCATCACGACGAGCCCGATCGCGAGCTTGCTGCCTTCGTCGAGCTCGCCGGTCGCCGTATCCGCAATGGATACGAGCAGTCGATCTTTGTAGTCGAGCATCGCTGCAGGATCGTGACGCTCGTATGCCTCGGCGACGAGATCCTCGTCGAAGTTTTCGAACGCGAGCAAGAACGAGACATCGAGCCCGTACGGGCCGGTGAGCTCCATCGGTGCTTCGACCGCGGGCACGGCGAGCGGGGTCGATGCGCCTTGCAAGAACATCCCGTGCGCCTTCTTCATGTACGCGGCGACAAAGTCGTCCCACGGCGGCGTGCCGGTCCACACGCCTCGCTCTGCCCACGTGTCGCGCTGGGAGCGCAGCCAGGCTTCCGCGCGTGGATCGATGCCGAGCCGTGGCGCGCTCGCGATGTTCATCAACGTCTCTGGGGGTAGCGCGAGCGTCGCGCGTTGCTTCTTCAACGCGTCGATGTCAGCGAGCAAGCGCGGCTCGTCGTCGGCGTTCGCATCATCGTAAGCGTCCCACTTTGCATCGATCTGTTGCTGCACGGTCTCCAGCTCGCGCTCCTGTCCAGCGCGCGCGGGTAACAACAACTTCCAGTAGAGGCTCATCGCGCCACTTATAGCGCGTGACCCGATCGCTGCGCGCGCCGCCTCGATCAGGCTGCGCCCGTCACGATCCACTACGACGTCGACATCCGGCGCGCCGATGTGGCGTGCCCGATCATGTAAGCACGCGCCGATCGCACATCCCATCGCTGCGCCGGGCGACGAGTTGTTCGACGACGTAATCGTGAAGCATCCGGCGCTCGCTCCGCGACGCGTCCGCGATCCGCAGCCCGGCCTTGCACCAGAAGCGCGGCTGGCCGTCCGCCCGCCGCCCCGGAATCGGCGTCAGGTACGCATGGGTCACGACTGCGCTCGCCCAGACCACCTCGTCGATGCCCGGAAGCTCGATCTCGAGCTGGATGATCGGCCTCGCCTTCGCTGGATCGAACGGACGCTCGAGCCGCAGCCCGAGCGTCGACAGGTTGCTCATCGAAGCGTGGTGCAGATCGTCAGCGGAGGCAACGCTGCAGAACCCGTCGACCGAGATCCGCGGGGCGCGCCGGCGTGCGTCGAGAAGGTTCATAAACCTATTTTAGGAACCTCTCGGCCGCGATCCAAGAAACCGACCGATCAGGGCTGACCGAGCGCCGTCAGGCGGCGTTTCGCGAGCACGTCGCTCGTTGCTCGGCGATCCTACCGAGTACGTACCAGTCGCCGCTGCTCGGCAGCCGATGAGGGCGGTCTTCGAGCGCTTTGCGATCATCTTCGATCGCACTGCGCAGATCACCGAGGTCCGCTTCGACCACGGCTTTCGTGTGAAGCGTCGCGGCGTTGGAGCCCAGACGTACCGCCTCGCCGGCAGCCACGAGCGCATCTTGCAGCCTCGTGCCCGCGACCATCTCGAGCCACGCTAGCTTATTGAAGTGGTCGTACACCGCATGCCCCGTCTTGGTCTCGGCCTCGGCGATCTTGATCGGCGGCGCGATCTCGACGCGCAGGATGTCGAGATGGCTGTCATAGGGCGCGACCGCATCGGTGAGGTTACCGGTCGTGCTCGGGGTGAACGCGATCGGTGCCGATGAATCCTCGTGGGCGGCGACCGAGTGCGGATCGCTGCCGCCGCCGACACGCCGAGCGCCATCTCGAGCTAACGCCGCTTCGTCACACGGTTGTTACGCCGGGTAGGCAGCGCACGCTGTGACCCGTCCGCGCGCTCTGACGGCGAATTCGGCGAAGCCACGCCGCGTCCCAAGGCACATCGCGTGCACGAGTATCGCGCGTGCGCCGCCTGCCCGTGCTCGTTCGTCAGCTGCTGCGTCGCGATCCCACGGCGCTCGGCGCGACCGCCGCATCGGCCCGCACCGAGGAGCTTCGCCCCCGGACCGAGACCGCGGATCGCGTCGTCAAATCGATCTGCCCGTACTGTGCGGTCGGCTGCGGCCAGCTCGTCTACGTGAAGGACGAGCGGATCACCGACATCGAGGGCGATCCGGACTCTCCGATCTCCGAAGGCTGCCTGTGTCCGAAAGGCGCAGCGACCCGCCAGCTCGTCGCCGGCTCGCATCGCGCGCGCGAGGTCCTGTATCGCAAGCCCGGAGGCACGACGTGGGAACCGATCGCGCTCGCGACTGCGATGGAGATGGTCGCGAAGCGGGTGATCGCGACGCGCGACGCGACCTGGGAAGACAAGCTCGACGACGGCCGCCCGGTGCGGCGCACGATGGGCATCGCCCATATCGGCGGCGCGACGCTCGACAACGAAGAGAATTATCTTCTGAAGAAGCTCTACTCCGCACTCGGCATGGTGCAGGTCGAGAACCAAGCACGGATATGACATAGCTCCACGGTCCCCGGTCTGGGGATCTCGTTCGGCCGCGGTGGGGCGACCTCGTTCCAACAGGATCTCCAGCACGCTGACTGCATCTTGATCCAGGGCTCGAACATGGCCGAGTGCCATCCCGTCGGCTTTCGCTGGGTCATGAAGGCGAAGGAGCGCGGCGCGACGATCATCCACGTCGATCCGCGGTTCACGCGCACGAGCGCCGTCGCAGAAATCCACGTCAGGATCCGGGCCGGCAGCGATATCGCGTTCCTCGGCGGCATCGTGAATTTCATCCTCACGAACGAGCGCTACTTCCGCGAGTACGTCGTCGCGTACACGAACGCCGCGAACTTGATCAAGGAAGAGTTCCGCGACACCGAGGAGCTCGACGGTCTGTTCAGCGGCTACGGCGAAGGCGCGTACGAGGCCGACACCTGGCAGTACGAAGGCGTCGACGTCGTGCCGCCCGCGGGTCACAAGGAAGCGGTTTCGGATCTCGAGGCGCGCGATCCGAACGCGAAGCTCGCGAAGGGCATCTCCGAGCCGCGCGACGAGTCGCTCCAGCACCCCCGGTGCGTGCTCCAGATCTTGAAGCGCCACTTCGCGCGCTACACCCCACAGCTCGTCGAGGACGTGTGTGGAATTCCGATCGACCAGTTCACCCGCGTCGCCGAAGCGCTGTGCAACGCGTCGGGCCGCGAGCGCACGGCGGCGATGTGTTACGCGGTCGGCTGGACGCAGCACACGGTCGGCGTCCAGTACATCCGTACCGCGGCGATCATCCAGCTCCTGCTCGGCAACATCGGCCGACCCGGCGGCGGCATCATGGCGCTGCGCGGTCACGCATCGATCCAGGGCTCGACCGACATCCCGACGCTGTTCGATCTGTTGCCGGGCTACTTGCCGATGCCGATGGTCGCGCACGCGAAGGATCTCGCGCAGTACCTCCACACCCATCGCTCCGACAGCGCGTGGTGGAGCGAGATGCCGAAGTACATCGTGTCGCTGCTGAAGGCGTGGTTCGGCGAGCACGCGACGAAGGCGAACGACTGGATGTTCGATGCCCTGCCGAAGCTGTCGGGCGACCACTCGCACATGGCGACGATCGGCCTGATGGCCGACGGCAAGGTCAAAGGCTACTTCGTGATGGGCGAGAATCCGGTGGTCGGCACGGTCGGTGGCGCGCTCCAGCGCAAGGGCATGGCGAAGCTCGACTGGATGGTCGTGCGCGACTTCGCACCGAACGAGACCGCGGAGTTCTGGAAGGCGGGCGATGTCCCGGCGGGCGAGATTCCGACCGAGGTGTTCTTCTTCCCGGCCGCGGCACACACCGAAAAGTCTGGCTCGTTCACGAACACCCAGCGCCTCTTGCAGTGGCATCACAAGGCGATCGAGCCGCCCGGCGATGCGCGCAGCGAGCTGTGGTTCACGTATCAGCTCGGCAAGCGGATGCAGGCGCACTACCGCGACTCGACACTCGAGCGCGATGCCGCGATCCGCGCGCTGACGTGGACGTATCCCGAAGAGCCCGGCGGCGACCCGAACGCCGAGGCGGTGCTGCGCGAGATCAACGGCACGACGATCGCGACCGGTGAGCCGGTCGAGGGTTTCAAGGAGCTGAAGGACGACGGCACGACCGCGAGCGGCTGCTGGATCTACGCCGGTGCGTACGCGCATGGCGCGAACCAGACCGCGCGCAGAAAGCCAGGGTCCGAGCAGTCGGTCGTCGCGCCGGAGTGGGGCTGGGCGTGGCCGGCGAACCGCCGCATCCTTTACAACCGCGCTTCGGCCGCGCCCGACGGCACGCCGTGGAGCGAGCGCAAGAAGTACGTGTGGTGGGACGCGGAGGCGAACAAGTGGACAGGCGCCGACGTACCGGACTTCATCGTCGATCGCCCGCCTTCGTATCGCCCGCCACCCGATGCGACCGGCACCGCGACGATCCGCGGCGACGCGCCGTTCATCATGCAGTCCGATGCGCGCGCGTGGTTGTTCGCGCCGAGCGGGATCGTCGATGGCCCGCTGCCGAGCCACTACGAGCCGAACGAATCGGTGATCGCGAATCCGCTGTACGCGCAGCAATGCAATCCAGTGCGCCTGCAGTGGCGGCGGCGTGACAACCCGTATCACGCGGCGTGGGCCGACCGGCGGTTCCCGTACGTGCTGACCACGTTCAGGCTCACCGAGCATCACACCGCCGGTGGCATGTCGCGATGGTTGCCGTGGCTGTGCGAGCTCCAACCGGAGCTGTTCTGCGAGCTGTCGGTCGAGCTCGCGGCCGAGCTCGGCATCGAGAACGGCGGCTGGGCGACGCTCCGCACCGCGCGTGCCGAGATCGAATGTCGCGCGTTGGTCACGCGCCGGCTCGCGCCGCTACACGTCGGCGGCACGACGGTGCACCAGATCGCGGTGCCATATCACTGGGGCAGCGTCGGCCTGGTGAAAGGCGATGTCGTCAACGATCTGTTCCCGCTCGTCGGTGATCCGAGCGTGCACATTCCGGAGAGCAAGGTCGCGACGTGTGATGTGGTGCGCGGCCGGCGCGCGCGTCGCGTCGAGCTCGATGCGGCGTCGCCGGCACAACCGCCGCGCGATCGACCCGGCGTCGGCCAACCGAGCCCCGAGCCCCTGCAGGTCAAGGAGCCGAAGCATTGAGCGAAACCCTGGGATTTCTGACCGACACCACGAAGTGCATCGGCTGCAAAGCGTGCGAGGTCGCGTGCAAGCAGTGGAACCAGCTGCCCGATGACGGCTTCGCGCTCACCGGGATGTCGTTCGACAACACGGTCGCGCTCGGCGCTTCGACGTGGCGACACGTGACGTTCTCCGAGGGCACGGCGACGGGGCGGATCGCGTGGAAGATGATGTCGGACGTGTGCAAGCACTGCGAGCGCGCCGGCTGTCTCGAGGCGTGCCCGACGGGCGCGATCGTCCGCACGGAGCACGGCTCGATCTACATCCAGCCCGATATCTGCAACGGCTGCGGCTACTGCATCCCCGCGTGTCCGTTTGGCGTGGTCGCGCGCCGCGACGACGACGGTCGCGCGTGGAAGTGCACGCTCTGCTACGACCGGTTGCAAGGCGAGCTCGAGCCGGCGTGTTCGAAGGCGTGCCCGACGGATTCGATCGAGTTCGGGCCGCTCGAACGCTTGCGCGCGAAGGCCGCGACGCGACTCGACGAGCTCCGCGCGCGCGGGGTCGATGCGCGGCTCTACGGCGAGAGCGAGGCCGCGCAACCCGGGACCGGTGGACTGCACGCGTTCTTCCTGCTCGACGATGCGCCGGCGTCGTTCAACTTGCCGCCCGATCCGGTCGTACCGACGAAAGGTGTCGGTGCGTCGTGGCTCGCCGCGGCGGCGGGTGCGGCTGCACTCGGCGTGATGGCGGTCGGAGCGGTGCTGCTCGGAGGTGATGAATGAGCACGACGAGCACGAATGACCTGGCGCGTGGGCTGGACCCCGAGCGAACCGATGACACCGCCGAGGCGGCGACCCAGACCAAGCAGCGCACGCCCGATCCGAAGGACCCGCCGAGGCCTGCGCCCGCCGCCGCGGCGGAAGCTGGTCCCGGTTATTACGACTTGCCGGTGATCAAGGCCGCGCCGTGGAAGGGCTACATCGCCGCGTACTTCTACGCGGGCGGCGTCGCTGGCGCCGCAGCCGCGCTGCACGGTGCCCTGCTGTTGCGCGCGCCAGATCGCCGGCTCGCTCCCTTGGCGACGAAGCTGCGCTGGATCGCGATCGCCGGTGAAGTGATCGGTTCGGGGCTGTTGATCGCGGACCTCGGCCGGCCGGCGCGGTTTCATCACATGATGCGTGTCGTCCGGCCGACGTCGCCGATGAACGTCGGTACATGGATCCTGAGCGCGGCGGGCGCGACGAGCGCACTCGCCCTCGTGAAGCACGAGTTGCTCGGCCAGCCGGATCGGACGAGCGTCACGAGCGCGATCAACATGCTCGCCGGCGCCGCACTGACGACGTACACGGGTGTCCTCGTCGGCAACACGGCGGTGCCGGTGTGGAAAGCGACGCGCGTCGTCCTCCCCGTGCTGTTCGCCGCATCGGCCGGCGCATCGGCCGCGTCGCTGCTCGAGCTCGCCGGTGCGAGCACGCGGCGCGAACGCGGAGTGGTTCGCCGGTTCGCACTCGCGACGAAGGTGACCGCGCTCGCCGCGAGCTTCGTCGTGGACCGGGCGGCCGGATCCGGCAACGTCGGCGCCGCGCTGCGCGAAGGCCGCGCCGGTCAGTTGTGGCGTGGCGCGCGCTTGCTGAAGGCCGCAAGTCTCGTCGCGTCGGCGATCCCGTCGCGCGGCAAGCTGCTGCCCCAGCTCGCCGGTGCGCTCGGTACCGCCGCCGGGTTGGCGATGCGGTTCGCGATCCTCGCGGCGGGTCGCGCGAGCGCCGCGGAGCCGCGCGCGACGCTCGAACCGACCTAGAGTGCCCGTTCGCGCGCGAGACGCACTAGCATGCGCGAATGCGCCGCTTGCTCGTCGTCACACTCCTCGCAGTCTCGGCCACAGCCGTCGCGGCGCCACCCGCTCCGACCGATACGCTGATCGCGAAACTACTCGGGCCAACCCCGGTTCTCGACGATCTGCGCGAGCTCACCGACTCGATCGGTGGCCGGCCGACCGGATCGCCGGCGATGGACAAGGCGATCGATTGGGCGATGGCGCGGCTGCGTGCCGCGGGTGTCGACGACGTGCGCGCGGAGACCTACGTCGCGCCGCGCAACTGGTTGCCGCGGATCGAGACGGCGGAGGTCACGTCACCGCGCTACGACGCGCAACCGGCCGAGCGCAATCAGCTGCGCGTCGCCGCGATGCCGTTCTCGCCGTCGACGCCGGCGGCCGGGCTCGAAGCCGAAGTCTTCGATGTCGGTAAAGGCGATACGAAGGGCTTCACCGGCGCGAAGGGACGCTGGGCGCTCGTTCACACCGAACCGATGCGATCGATCGACGATCTGTTCGCCGAGTATCTCGCGACGCCCGCGATCGTCGCGAACGCGCACAAGGCGGGCGCCGCCGGCATCCTGTGGATGTCGAATCGGCCGCACCGGGTGTTGTATCGCCACAACGCGACCCTCGATGCCTCGATGAGCCCGGTTCCCGGCGCGCTGATCGAACGCGAAGGCGCGGAACGGATCGCGCGGTTCCTCGCCGCCGGCAAGCACGTGACCGTGAAGGTGACGCTCACCGTCGACATCCAGGAGCACGCGAGCGACCGCAACGTCGTCGCCGAGATCAAAGGACGCGACAAACCCGACGAGGTGATCCTGCTCGGCGCACACCTCGATAGCTGGGACCTCGGTCGCGGCGCGCTCGACAACGGCTGCAATGCGGCGCTCGCGATCGACGTGCTCCGCCAGCTCGCCGTCCTCGCAAAGGCCGGGCAGCGTCCACGTCGCACCGTGCGGATCGTGCTGTTCAGCGGCGAGGAGCTCGGCCTCTACGGCTCGTGGCTCGACGTGCGGACCCATCGCGCGGACCTCGACAAGCTCCGCGCCGCGATCATCTTCGACGAAGGCACGGGCCGCACGACCGGATTTTCACTCGGCGGCCGCGCGGATCTCGGTCCCGCGGTCGAGCAAGCACTCGCACCGATCGCCGGCCTCGGCCCCTTCGTCCAGACGACCGACGCGTTCATCGGCACCGACAACTACGACTACCTGCTCGAGGGCGTGCCGAACCTCGTCGCGAACCAGGACGGCCCACCCTACCTCCCCGACTACCACGCCGAGACCGACACGTTCGACAAGGTCGACACTCGCGAGCTCAAGGCGAATGCCGCGATCGCCGGCGCGCTGGTGTGGGGCCTCGCCGATGCCGACAAGCCGCCCGCGCCGCGTCAGACCCGCGCGCAGGTCCAGGCGATCATCAAGGCGACGGGGCTCGACGTTCAGATGAAGACGTTCTCGATGTGGAACGAGTTCGCGACCGGCAAGCGCGGGCGTTAGTTACCCAGCGCGGCGCGCAGCTTGGTCGCGGGTGTCTTCCACGCCGGTGGTGCTGCACAGGGACATGCCCGGGCTCCCCGAATCACGTCTCCTGCATCGGCGAACGAGCAGCCCGACGTACACACGTTGAAATCCATGAAGTCGTGCGCGTCGGACGTGTAGTCCAGGCCCTCGGTCACGCCGAACAAGGTAGAAGGACCGCGGCGGCGCTGGTGAGCGATGACGAAGGTGGCCGAGTTCTGCACTTCGTTCGGTCGATGAGGGGCGAGCTAAACCGGGCTGGCGAGTTGATCGATGTCCGCGGCCTTGACGAACGCGGCTGCGCAGTCCCTCGCACGGTGCGAATCGCTGCCAGTTCACCATCTGATGGCCCGTGCCCGGATGAATGTGGTCGCCCGATCGATCGCATTGGCGACCTGACCGGGAGTGTTCGCCCGCCGCCGTTCGAGGATCAGGAGGATAGAGGCGCAGTCGCACCGCGCATGAGCGTAAACGCCCCTTTCGAGCGAAGGGGAACACGGCAAGCGCCACAATCCGGCCAGTTGCGCGTATCGGAACGCCGCTGGCGTGCGGCTCGGCCCGTGCACACGTCCCGGCCATGACATTAGAAACCATCGTGATCTGGGCGTTGGTCGGACTCGTCGCCGGTTGGCTGGCGTCACAGTTGGTTCGTGGTGGCGGCTCGGGCGTGGTGGCCGACATCGTGATCGGCATCGTCGGTGCGTTTATCGGTGGATTCGTGTTTCGCTCCGCGGGATGGCACACGCCGTTCGAAGGCTACGCTGGGGTGATCTTCGTCGCGTTCTGTGGCGCGGCCATCCTGCTCGCTATCATGCGGCTGATCGGTCGCTCGCGGCAGCGCTAAGACCGCTCCGTCCGTGAGCCGGTGAGCCGTGTGGTCTCTTTCAGGACGACGCGTCGTGCCTTGCGTTTGCCGCCTCGACGCGGCCGGGCGGCCCACGGTCACGCGTGCATCGAGATCGAGCTCATCTATGAGACCACGAGCTTCGCGGTTCCCGCCGAGCTCGAAAGTGCGTTGCGCGCGCGCGGCATCAGCGCGGCGGCGAAGCTGAGGCTGGTGTCGACGAGCGACGGCTTCTACGCGTTCTCGGCACGCGGTGTATTCGGGCAGCTCGTGTACGTGCTGCCCGCGCAACACCTCGTTGGCGTGCGGATGATCGACTCGACACATGCCGAGAAGACCGACGAGCTCGGCAATTTTGGTCTGCTGCGGCGAGCGCTCGTACCCGCGAAGTAGCTAGCGGCCGGCGAAAATCTCGTTGAGCTTCTTGCTCGGGGGCGCTGCAAACGCTTCGAACGAGCCGGCGGCGAGTTGTTCGGCGGCGCCGATCACCGCGTTCCACGCGACGCGGGCGAGCGACCCGCCGACGCTGATCCGACGGACGCCGAGTGCGGCGAGCTCGGCGACGGTGATGCCGGGCCAGCTGATCACGACGTTGAGCGGCTTCGGCGCGACCGCGCGCACCATCGTCGCGATGTCGGCTTTGTCGCGGACGCCGGGCGCGAACAGCACGTCGGCACCGGCCTCCGCGAACGCGACGAGCTTGTCGATCGCGGGCTTCACGGCCTTGGGATCGCGCAACAGGCCCTCGGTGCGCGCGACGAGCAGCACGTCCTGGCCCGTCGCTGCGATCGCGGCTTTCGCGGCGCGGATCCGCTCGACCGCGAAGGGTTGGTCATAAAGCCCGAATGGCGCATCGACTTCGCGGTCCTCGATCGACAGGCCGGCGACTCCGGTCGCGACGGCGAGGCGCACGCTCTCGGCGACGCCGGTGGGTTCTTTGGCGAAGCCAGACTCGAAGTCCGCGTTGACCGGCAGATCGACCGCAGCAGACAACGCGGTCAGGTGCTCGAGCACGTCGGCGCGCGTGATCGTGTTGTCGGCGCGGCCGAGCGACCACGCGAGGCCCGCACTCGTCGACGCGAGCGCCTTGAACCCCATGTGCTGGAGCAGCCGGCCGCTTCCGATGTCCCACGGATTCGGGATCACGAAGCAGCCGGTCTGATGGAGAGCTCGGAACGCGGCGCGCTTGTCGGTCGTCATCGCTCGACTGTAGTCCAGCGCGCCGGGTCCGGCAGGTACGCCATGAAGATCTTCGGGTCTACAGATCCGAAGCCGAGTGGGCGGTACACCTCGTGTGCGTCGCGCGTCGCGAGCGTCCAGCGCCGCACGGTCGCGACCTCCGGATGATCGATCAGTGCACGCACGAGCGAACGTGCGATGCCGCGACCACGCGCTGGCTCGGCAACGAACACGTCACACAGCCACGCGAACGTCGCGCGATCTGTAGCGGCACGCGCGACGCCGATCTGTACTCCCTCGTCGTACGCACCGGCGACGAGGCTGTTCGCGAACGCGCGCTCGACGACATCGCGGCGCACGCCCGGCGACCAGTAGCTCGTGCGCAGCCACGGATATACGACGTCGAGCTGGATGCGGCGCGGATCGGTCGAGATCTCCATCCCCCAGCGATAGCCCCTGCCGTCGCTCGCGCGAAGGGTCAGCGGCGCGAGCAGCGCTGGGACAGCTAGATCAGATACTCGGCGACCGCGACCGCGAGGCCGGCGACCGCGACCGAGATCGCGAGCCAGGTCCACGACGTGGCATGCTCGATCACGGGCTCTTCGGTCGCGGCGATGGCAGCGACCGCATCGTCTGCATCGTCGAACCACTGCTTGTCGAACGCGATGGTCTCGGCTGGTTGCGGCGCTTGCGCGAACGGCGGCGAGTCGAGCGCGGCGTCCAGATCGACACGCTCGTTCGGCGTGGACCAGCGCATGAAGCGGCCGGTCACGGCGATATCGAGGTCGAGCTCGACGTCGTCGTCTCGGAGGATCTCGATCTTGAAATAGGCTTCGGTCTGGCGGACCAGGGGTTCGGCGGCGGTCGTAAGCTCGTTCAGCGCACCGATCACGAGCTCGTCGAGGCTCGCGTTGCGCGTTTCGGTCAACATGGCGCCGCGCCCAAGAGCATGACTCGTTCCAACTGCAAGTACCCGATTGCTCGCGCCGGAAGTGAGTCGACTGAGCTGTGCGTTCACGCTGGAAGCTGGAGTAGCCACTAGAGCACCTTCGCGAGGTAGAGCGCCGTCTCGCCCGGCATATACGGACCGTACAAAAAGCGATCGGCGCCACACAGCTCGTAGCCGACGCGGTTATAGAAGGCGACACCCGGGACGTTGACGTTGCTCGTCTCGATCCAGACGTGGTGCGCTCCGACCTCGCGTCCGTGCTGGTCCACGCGTTCGAGTAACGCTCGGCCGACGCCTTTGCGCCGGTACGCCGGCGAGATGTACAGAAACCAGAGCTTGAGCCGGCGATTCCACGCTTCGTGCTCGACGGTCGCGAAGCCGCGGATCTCGCCATCGTCATAGACCCAGCCACGATCCCAGCTGGCCCACTGTGCGAACACTTCACCGATCGAGTAGCGCTTGATCATCGGCGTCGCGAGCGTGCACTCGACGAGCTCGATCGACCGAGGCGCCATCTTCATGTCGTACACGCTCGAGGTCTCGAAAGCCGTGTCGATCGCCTCGACGCCGTTGCGATCGGTCGTGCGGTGAAGCTCGCGAATCATCCGGCGATCAATGCCAGGCCGCGGTCGCTTCGGCGAGTAACTTGGCGCGCGCTTTCTCGATCGCCGCCACCATCTTCACGCGTTCCTGCTCGCTGCCCTTGTCGACCGACTCCGCGGTACCGCACGTGCGATCGACCGCGTTGTTGCCGGCTTCCTCGATCGCACGCTCGCGAGGGCTCTCGTACGTCACGATCTCGACGCCCGCCGGATGCGTGTACGTCGGCAACTGGCGGCCGTACGGCGCCCACACGCGATCGATGCACGCCTCGTGCGCCGCGAGTCGCTTGTCATGCGCGGTCGCGAGGTTCTTCGCGGTCGGCGGCAGCATGCTCGTCGCTTCGCCGAGATCGAGCTTGTGCAAGGCACGCGGCGTGGCCGGCACGACCGCCGTGCCTGCGGGCGCGAGCAAGAGGTGGGTGTCCTTGACGCGAAAGCTGAGGCCGTCGGCGGTCAGCACGTCGACGCTTCCGCGCTCGATACCGGTGACCAGCAGCGCTTCGTTCTTGACCGGGAAGCTGTCGGAGCTCCCACTCGCGATGTCCTTGTCGAAGTCGAGCTTCGCGTAGACGAACGTGGACTTCGGCGCGAGTGCGAACGCCTTCGCGGTCAGCTCCTGGTGCGCGTACGAGCGTTGATCGAGCTCGCGCAGATCGAGCTGCGGGAACGTGTTGCCGAGCCAGCGATCCTCGAGCGTCGCCGCCGCGCCACCCGCGAACGGTGCGAGCGCATCGAGCTTGGTCGACGCGTCGTAGATCATCAGCGTCACCGTCGTCGGCTTGGACGCGTCGGTGGTGCCGACCGAGATCCCGAACGTGCCCTCGTCTTCCTTGGCGAAGTGGAGCTCGTGCTCCGCGTGGTAGCTCGGGCCACCGGAGTTGTAGTCGTGGTTGTAGGTCGGGCAGCCCTTGTCGGCCTTGTTCCTGGTATCGCCGCGCGCTTCGCGGCGCAGATTCACCGGCGTCGCACTCGGGAGCGGGCGCACGACGAGCCCCGGAATCGGCCGCTCGAGCGTGAGCGCGAGATCCGGATCGTTCGCGAACGCTTCCTTCTCGCAGCCCCAGCCGGCGCGTGCGGCGCGCGCGATCCGGCGGTTCGGCTGCGTCGTGACCTCGACAAACATCGGCGACGCGAGCTTGCCGGGCAACGAGATCGTCTTCAGCTTCTCCGGCCACGGCGCGGGCTTGCTCGAATCCGAGACCTCCACCGTGAACGGATGGGTCGCATTCTTGCCGTAGCGCGACACCGCGTAGATGTCGTAGCGGCCGGGCTGCCAGCCTTCTTTCAAGCGACTGATCGACGGCACGCCGCCCGACGTCTCCTCGCACGCGAACCACACGCTGTTCGCGTTGCGCAGCACGAAGCCATCGTTGCTACCGCCGACGACCGTGAGCTCCATCTGTGGCACCGCTTGCTTCAGCTCGATCGATGCGATCGGTTGCGACGTGATGTCGTTGCCGCAATCCGGTGAGTTGCCGCCGATCCCGAACACGTGGCCGTACGTCGTGTCGAAGCCGATCTGGCCGATCTCGGTGACCATCGGGCTCGCGGTCAGTGCGGCCGGGATCGTGATCAGCTGACCGGGCTTGCCGACCGCGATCGAAGCGGCGGGAGCCTTCGCGGCCCCCCCGGAGCTCGCGTCCGGCGCGGTGGCGGCGGCGGTCGGCTGAGGGTCGAGATCAGAACCGCCGATGCGATGAGGCTTGCCGTTGACCATCATCGTGCAGCCGCCGGCGATTAACAGAGGGAACAGGACGGTGCTGAGAGTTTTCACGGGGCGGCGTTCAGCGAGCGCCGCGCCTGGCGGAACCCCACGAATTCACGGGTGTTGCGGGGCTATCGCACTCGCTGCACCCGAAGGTGCACCCAGGTGCAGCGAAGTTCGCGGCCAAGCGGACACACTGATAAATTGAGAGCGCATGAGTAACGCAGCACGGGTCGGCCGGATCGTGGCGGTGGGCGGCGGCAAAGGCGGTGTCGGCAAGTCGCTGGTCTCGACGAACCTCGCGGTCGCGCTCGCCCGCGCCGGTGCGAAGGTCGTGATGCTTGATGCCGACCTCGGCGCCCCGAACCTCCACACGATGTTCGGGATCATGCGGCCGCAGCGTACGGTCGAAGACTTTCTCTCCGGCCGCAGTGCCACGCTGGACGAGGTCGCGCTCGCGACGCCGATTCCCGGGCTGCGCTTGATCGCCGGTGCCGAGGGCGCCCTCGGCTCGGCCCATCCGACGTTCCAGAGTAAACAGAAGCTGCTCGGCGAGCTCGCGAAGCTGCCGGTCGATTGCCTGCTGATCGATGTCGGTGCAGGCGTCGATCTCGACACCATCGATTTCTTCAACGCGGCCGACACCCGCCTCGTCGTGATGGTGCCGGAGATCACGTCGCTCCAGAACGGCTACGCGTTCCTCAAGATCGCGCTGTTCCGCCGGCTCCAGCGCGCTGCCGCGGGCCTCCGCGTCGCCGAGAAGATGGATGCGGCGTTCGGCAAGGACGCGTTCGAGATCGGTAGCACGATGGACCGCGTCTCGACGTTCTTCACGATGATCGAGGACGAGGTCCCGGAGCTGGTCGTGAGCTATCGCCTGTTGCTCGCCGAGTTCAACGCGCTGCTCGTCGGCAACATGTTGCACAAGCCGGCAGATCGCAACGCGCTGTTCGCGATCCAGCGGATGATCCGCGAGCGCCTCGATATCGATGTCCCGGTCGCCGCGGGCCTGCGCCACAATTCGCAAGTTCGCGCATCGGTCAACGATGGCCGGCCCTTCGCGACGACGGCACCGCACGGCGATCCGGATCTAAAAGAGGTCAACCTCCTAGCGCAGCGGATCCTGCAACAAGACCTCGCGCCCATCCGCAAGCTCCGCGATGACTTCATGCGAGCGGTCAAGAAGCGGCCGATCGATCCGAACCTCGACGCGAAGTTCGAGTTCGGGCTCGAGGGCATCGCCGGTCCTCGCTCGTCGAAAGCGGTCCGCGAGCCGGCAACCCAGCCTGCAGAATCGCCCGCGCTGCCGTCGGAGTTTCGCCAGCTCCAGCGCGTCTCGGAGCGGATCAAGTTGTACATCCCCGTCGAGCTCGACTTCGACGGCCGCAGCTACCTGGGCCAGCTCACCGAGGTCAACGAGGGCGGCGCCAAGATCTCCGGCGTGCGCGCACCCGGCGGGTGGAAGAACGGCACGCTGCAGGTCGTCGGTGACAAGCTGATCGGCCTCGTCGCGATCGCGATCCACTCCAGCGATGCCGCGACCGGAAACATCATCGTGACGTTCGCGGACCAAGCCGCCGCCGCGAAGCTCGTCGCCGAGCTGCGCCGCCGCAATCCAAACGCGACCTAGTGCCTCGGTTCCGGCGCGAGCGAGATGTGCTGGTTCTTCGCGTCGAATCTGATCTTGTCGATCAGTTGGCCCGTGTTGATCTTCAAGCGCTCCGTCGGCTTCAGTCCGGTGACTCGCTGACACGCGACAAGCGCCGGACGGAACGCGCCCGTTGAATAGAGCGCCGCGCACAGGTTGAAGTAATAGGCTGCTTGCGGATCGGCTTCGGCCGCCGCGCGGAACTTCACGACCGCGGTCGCGTAGTGGCTCGCGAACATCGCCTGCTTGCCGGCTTCGTTGTCCTCGACCGGACCAGCGACAGCGGCCGTTGCGAGCGCGCACAAGAGGGCGACGATCTTCATATGACGGGGGTATCGGACCGGCCGCGCCGCGGTTGCGTGCGATTTCTAGTGCGGGAGCGCGACGCCCGAGCCGACGTGGTGGTCGAGCTTGTCGAGGTCGACGTCGCAGGTGATCGTGAGGCCGTGCGCGTGGTCGATCTCGACTCCGGTGATCGTGGCCGGCATCGACGCGAGCAGGGTCTGGACGCGCGAGTTGATCTGCTTCTCGAGCATCTGCTCGAGCGCCGGCACCGGCATCGTGCCGACGCTGGTCTTCACGACGTCGATATGAAGCTGACCATCGCGCACCATGGGGCGGAGCGTGGCGGTCGCGTCGGTCGCTTGACCGAGCACGTCGACGTTGGCGTGCACGATGATCGCATCGTCGCGGAGCTCGATCCGGAGCTGGCCGGGCGGCACCGCCACACCCGGCGTCTCGGCTGCGGCGTGGCGCACGATCCCCGTCAAGAACGGTTCGCCCAGTCTGATCGAGATCGGCGGATTGGGTGGCAGCGGTTGGGCAACGGAGACCACGGGCGCGTGGGTGCCCTCGACGAACATCGCGTAAGCGAGCGTGCCCGCCACGCCGAGCGCGATTCCGAACAGGAAGAGCAGCAGCCTCATGGACTTCCCCACTTCAAGCGGGGTGCCAACACCGAGCATCACCCGACCGTGAGGGGGTGTCAGCGCACGAGGCTCCATCGGGGGGCGCCGGCGCGGTTGAGTAGCGGGGATGTTCCTCGCTCAAATGGCCGTGGTCTTCGTCGGCATCACTGGCAACCATCACGAGGCGGTCGAGCACCAGCTCGCACCGACCTTGGAGAAAGCCGGCGTTGCCGAGCTCGCGATTTCCGATCCTGATCTCGGCGCGATCTTGAAGCACACCAAGCAGAGCAAGGCGATCGTCAAGAAGATGCACGTCGGCGGTGTGATCGCCGCGCAGCTCGTCGGCAACGGAAACGCGCGGACGTTCCGCGTCGTGATCTACGACGCCGATGGGAATCTGTCGTCTGAGACCGAGTCGCCGATCTCGGCGAAGGGGCTCGCGAAGGACGACCTCGACGTGTTCTCGATCAACATCGCGGATATCGCGGGATCGAGCGCGGCCAAGCCGCAGCCGAAGGCGCAACCGAAGCGGATCGCGACGAAGGTCGACGACGCGCCGCTGGCGAGCTCGCACGTCGACGACGATGCCCCACCGGGACTCGGCAGCGCGCCCGCGAAGCACGACGCCGCGCCGAAGGCCGTCGCCTCGCCCGATGACGACGCTGCGACCGCGGCGCCGACGACCGTCGAACAGACGGCGCCCGCGGCCAAAGGCGGAACCGGCGTCCACGTCGAGCTCGGCCTGATGTTCGGAATGGTCGGCCGCTCGCTCGCGACCGATCCGGGCACGGTGAGGTCTTACAACTCGTCGCCGGTCGGCACGTTCGGCTTCGAAGGCGCGCTCGCGATCGGCAAGCGGGCGCGGCTCGGGGGCGAGTTCGAGCACACGATCGTCATGCACAGTGACGTCGACGGCATGCAGGCGGCGACCGCGATCGGGCGCTACGAGATCGCAGCGTCGTACGACATCGTCCACGACGATTCGATCCGGCTCGCACCGATGGTCGGGTTCGGCGCGCGCTACTTCACGATCGAGGGGATGTCGACGACGAAGACCCCCGATGACCAGTACACGTACGTCGTGCTCGGCGCGAGCATCCGCAAGTCGCTCGGGACGAAATGGGCGCTGCGCGGCCTCGCGGCGTTCGAGCCCGTGGTCGGCGGCGTCGAGCCGAAGATGGTGAACACTGCGTCGCGCTGGGGCTTCGATGTCGGCGCCGCGCTCGAGGTCCAGGCGACCCAGCACGTGTTCGCGCGCGCGTCGTTCGATTACCAATCGTTCAACTCGTCGTGGGTGATGGTCGGCGGAACGACCGACGCGTATCCCGGTGGCTCGGTCGCCGCCGGCGCGACGTTCTAGGCACGACGGCGCCGGCGAAGCACGAGGCCGAGCAGGAGCAGGCTCGCGAAGCTGCTCGCACCACCCGCCCCGCTGGCGTTACAGCCTGCATTCTGGCCGCCGTCGTTGCCGCCGGCCCCGCCACCACCCGCGCCGCCGCCATCGCTGCCGGTGCCACCCGAGCCGGTGTCGCTACCGCTGCCGGTCGTACCGTCACCTGGGACGAGCTGGATCACTGCCTCGATCTGATCGTCGGGCGGCCCGCCATCGCCGTTGTCGCTGAACCACGCGGTGCCGTCCTGGACGATCCCGAAGTACTCCGTGTAATTCCCGGGCACGCACGCGGCGCCGGTCGGTCCGTCGAACGCGAACGTGAACGTGCCGTTCGCACCCGGTGCGACGGTTCCGCTGATCGCAGCCGCGCGATTCGGCGCGTCCCAATCGGCGCCCGCGAAGATGCTCGTGCGATCGCGCGGCATCGTCGTGCCGAGCTTGGTCGAGCTGTTCCACGCCATCGTGCCGGTGTTCTTCAGCACGATGTTCGCGGCGACGCTCTCGCCGCACTTCACGACCATCGCCGGTGCGGACGCGAGCGGCCACGACTGGCTGACGTACGTCGCGCCGTACGGAATCGCACCGTATGCGGCGAGCACGGCCTTCGCGTAGTTCACGCGCTGGGTCTGCACGCAGTTGCCGCAGATCTCGTACTTCGCCATGAACGCGACGGTCGCGTCGGTGATGTTCGTCGTCGCGCGCAGCTGCGCGAGCCCGTAACCCGAGAACGTCTGGAGCTCGTACCAGATGAACTCGAGCTGGAGATTCAGCGACGTCTGCGACTCGCCTTGCTGGGTCGCATACGAGTGAACGTTGTCGCCCGCCGACGTATCCCAGCGGCCGCCGACCGACCACTGCGCGATGCCGCGGCCCGGTCCGCCGGATTGCACCGACGTCGGGCTGACGCCGGATTCTTGATCGAGGTTGCCGACGATGCCGGCCGCTTGAAAGTTCGTCAGACCCTTCTGGATGAAGAACGTGAACGCCGCTTGGTCGTTCGCGAACGCGGTCGTCGAAGCTTGTTCGGTTTCGGTGACGTCACCGACGCCTGCATTGTCGACACAACCGATGAGAAGGATTAGGGCTAAGGCGGCGCGCACGAGGCTCGATGCAGCAAGCGCGAGGCCACGTATTGGGTGCGTGATTCCAGTCGGTTGGCGTGGGGGATCCAGATGATCGAGACGCGCCGGTTGCGAACGATCGTGTGCAGTCCGGGGGGCTTACATCCCGCTCTGGTCGCCCCTACTTGCTCACATCGTCGCCCGGGCTCTCGAGCTCTGCGATCCGGCGCCGCGCCGCCACGAGCTCTTCGCGCAAACGAAGGATCACTTCCACGCCATTCCAGTCGACGTCGAGCTCGCGCAGCAGCGTGTGCGCGACCAGGACACGCTCGACATCGACGGTCACGATGTCGCCTTCATCGCGCCGCACGATCTCGCCTTCCTCGACGAGCCGCGCGATCAATTCGTCATCGCCATCGACGAGCTCGAGCAGGTGTTGATACGTGTAGCGCGTCATAGCTCGAACCCCTCTCGCACGGGTTTGCTGTAAGCCGCGGTGCTCGCACGCAACGCTTCGGCGAGCGCTTCGTCGGCGCGATCCGGCATCCGCACCGACAACGTCACGATCATGTCGCCGTGCGTGTCCTTGCGCGTGACGCCCTTGCCGCGCAGCCGCAGCTTCGCGCCGTTCTGCGAGCGCGGCGGAATCTTCAGCACGACAGGACCCGCGAACGTCGGGACCTCGACGTTCGCGCCATTGAACGCCTCGTCGAGCGTCACCGGCAGATCGATCGCGAGATCGAGCCCCTCGCGGCGCACGCGCGGATGCGGCGCGACGCTGATCTCGATCAACAGATCACCGGGTGGCCCTCCGCGCGGGCCCGGCGAGCCTTTGCCGGGGATCCGGATCGTCGCGCCATCGTCGGCGCCCGGCGGGATGCGCACCCGCTGCGTGCCGGTCGGCAGGTCGAGCGAGATTTCGGCGCCTTCGATCGCCTGGCGCAGATCCATCTGCATCGCCGCCTGCAGATCGTTCCCGCGTTGCGGGCCCCGCGCACGCGCACGCCCGAACATCTCGGCGAAGTCGAAGTCGGCGGGACCCTGGTCGTAGCTCGCCTCGCGTTGCTGCTGGCGCGTGTCCTGCCAGCGCGCGTACTCGCGCGCCTTGCTCGGGTCGAACCCGCCTTGCAGCGAGGCATCGCCGAACTCGTCGTACGCCGCGCGCTTCTTCGCGTCGGAGAGCACGTCGTACGCCGAAGAGACCTTCTTGAACGTCTCTTCGGCCTTCTTGTTGTCGGGATTGACGTCGGGGTGATGCTTGCGCGCGAGCTTGCGATACGCCTTGCGGATCTCGTCCGCGCTGGCGTCCTTCTTGACGCCGAGCATGTCGTACAAAGATTCGGCCACGGGCCGAGCTTAGCTAACTCTTGCAGGCCGCGCCGACGCAGGGATAGTCGAACGACCCTTTGACCTCGATCGCCTGCTTGCCGTCGTAGCTCTTCGCCTTGAAAGTGAACGTCCCGGTGAGCCCCGTCGAGTCGAACTTCATGAGGTCGAGCGTCCCCGGTTCGGAGAGCTTGTACGACTGGTGCTTTCCGGGCGGGCGCAGGTTGACCATCGCGCCGATCTCGCCGACTTTCGCATCTGACGTGATCGAATACTTGCCGGGCTTGTAGGGCACGTCGGCGTACTTGCTGTCCTTGCCCGGTCCGAAATTGATCGAGCCGTTCTCGGCGCCGCAGTTGATCCAGTACGCACAGCCCGCACTGGCTATGTCGACGATCACAGTTTAGCGTTCGCGCGTGACGGCTGTACGCGCACTTCTCGTGCGCAACCGCGAGTTTCGGCGCTTGTTCCTGGCCAGCGTGGTGTCCCTCGCCGGCGATTGGTTCTCGTTCGTCGCGGTCGCGAGCCTCGTCACCGAGCTGACGGGGCGACCTGGAGCGGCCGCGTTCATCTATGCAGCGACGGTGTTACCGGTGTTCGTCGCGTCGCCGATCGCGGGCATGGTCGCCGACCGATTCGATCGGAGGCGCACGCTCGTGATCGCCGATCTCTCGCGGGTGCCAGTCGCGCTGACGTTATGCCTTGCCGCGTACTGGCACAGCACCGGCCTCGCGGTGGCCGCCGTGATCGTGCTCGCGATCGGCGCCAGCTTCTCCGATCCGATCGCGAGCGCCGCGACGCCGAATCTGGTCGCGCCCGAGGATCTCGCGACCGCGCAAGCGTTGATGGGCGCGGTGTGGGGCTCGATGCTGATGGTCGGCGCCGGTATCGGCGGCATCGTCGCGGAGCTGTTCGGCCGCCAGACTGCGTTCGCGATCGATGCGCTGTCGTTCGTCGCATCGGCGTGGTTGATCGCCGGCATCCGCGCACCGATGCAGCGCGGCGACGTCGAGACGAGTGGCTCGATCCGCGAGGCGATCCAGTTCATTCGCGCGACACCTGTCGTGTTGCGCCTGATCTTCGCGAAGGTCGGGGTCAGCGCAGCGAACGGGATCGTCGGCCTACTGCCTGCGTTCGCACTACGCCGGTTCGCGCAGAGCCCGATCGCGACCGGCCTCTTGTTCGCCGCGCGCGGCCTCGGCGCGATGCTAGGCCCGATGCTCGCGCGCGCCGCGATCGGTGCGACGCCGACGGTGCGCGCGCTCGTGATCGTGTGCGGGATCTCGACGCTGAGCTATGCGATCGCCTACGCGTCGTTCACGCTCGTCTACGCATTCTCGATCGCGCTCGTACTCGTCGTGATCGCGCACCTCGGCGGCGGCGCGCAATGGTCGCTCTCGACGTACGGGCTGCAGCGCGAGACACCGGACCACGTCCGCGGCCGCGTGATGGCGCTCGACTACGGGCTCGCGACGCTCTCGATCGGTGCATCTGCGATCGTCGCCGGCCTCGTCGCCGATCAGATCGGCGAAGCGCCGACGACGCTGTGGTTGTGCGCCGCCGGCATCGTCTACGGCGTCGGCTGGCTCGCGTGGGCGCTCACCACACGCGACATTGTTGCTCCGTCGGCCTGACCATCGGAGAGCCCGCTTTGCACGAGAACGCGTGCGCGAACTCGGGCATGTTCGATAGCGGTCCGATCACGCGGAACTTTGCGATCGGGTGCGGATCGCCCTGCACCATCAAGCGTTGCTGCTCGATCCGGATCGCGTCGCTGCGGAACTGACCCCACGCGATGAAGAACTGTTGATCCGGTGTGAAGCCGTCGATGTCGCCGGTCGCGTGCGCCGCGAGCGCCTTGTGGAACGCGCGATACGCGAGGTTCGCCCCGCCTGAGTCGCCGATCGATTCGCCGAGCACGAGCTTGCCGTTGTGGTGGACGTTCGGCTCGATGAAGTAGTTGTCGAACTGGTTCGCGACGCACTCGCCACGCTTGGTGAACGCGTCGAGGTCGGCCTTCGTCCACCAGTTCTCGAGCCGGCCCTGCGCGTCGAATTGCGCGCCCTGATCGTCGAAGCCGTGGCTGATCTCGTGACCGATCACGACGCCGATCGCGCCGT
>JBDUAS010000181.1:0-15034 GCA_040004535.1 Deltaproteobacteria bacterium | reverse complement strand
TCGACATGCAGGACTTCCTCGAGCAGATCCGGCTGATCCAGAAGATGGGATCGCTGAAGGATCTGTTCGAGAAGCTGCCGTTCTTCGGTGGTGGCCTCCCCGAGGGCGTCAACCTCGACGACCGCGAGCTCGTGAAGATCGAAGCGATGATCTCGTCGATGACGCTCGAAGAGCGCGTCGATCCGCAGGTGTTCGTCGCGACGACGTGGGAAGACTTCGCGACCACGGCCGGCAAGCAGGCGAAGCGCCGGCGCGCGGACTTCCATCCGGGCCGCGTGAAGCGGATCGCGACCGGCTCGGGCCGCACCGAGAACGAGGTCAAAGAGCTGCTCCAGAAGTTCGCGCAGATGCGCCAGATGATGGTGCAGCTCGGCGCGTCGACCGGCCTCATGGGCAAGATTCCGGGCTTCAAGCAGTTCCAGCAGATGAAGAAGCTCGCGAACATGGATATCGGCGCGCTGATGGGCGCGGGCGGTGGTCTGCCCGAGGGCATGGCGCTGCCGGCCGGGATGCCGAACATGCCGAACATGCCCGGGCTGCCGACCGGCAACGTGCCGGGTCTGCCGAAGGGCTACACGCCCCCGGGCAGCAAGGGCGTCGTCGGTCAGGTTCGCGCGAGTGATCGCCAGAAGGCACGCGACAAGCGCAAGGCCGAGAAGGCCGCGCGCAAGAAGAACCGGCGCTAGCGCGTGCCGAGATGACCGACGACGACACGCCACCCGATCGCGGCGTGAAGTTCCGGATCGCGATGTGGACGACGATCGCCGTCCTGTCCGTAGGCATCTTCTTGTTCGCGCGGTTCATCCTCCGTCTCGTGTGGCCGTAGTGCTTCGCGATCGCGCGCTCGTACGGCCGGTTCGTGTCGGTTTCGGAGTGATCCACGAAGCGCTAGGATGACGCGCTTGGCTCGCCCCGCTGACTTCGATCTCGCCGTGGCACTCGCCCGCCCGAACTTCACGCCGGCGGTGCGCGATGCGGCGGCGCTCGTCGCGCTGCTCGCGAGCGACGACGAGCCGACCGTGGCCCGCGCGCAAGCCGCACTCGCGGGCCTCGGCGAGCCCGGCCGGGTCGCGCTCGAGCGCGCGCTCGAGTCCGGCATCGCGGATGATCGTGCACGCGCGAAGACGGTGCAGGCGTTCGGGCTCCACGCGCGGCGTGGCGACCCGGCGGCGGTCGCCCAGTTGATCGCGGCGGTCGCGGACCCGGGCCCCCGCGTGCGACGCGCCGCGATCGCAGCGATCGGCAAGCTCGCGCCGGCACCAGATGACGCGCGCGCGGCGGTGCTCGCCCGCTGGGACGCAGAGGGTGTCACGCCCGACGAGCGGCGCACGCTCGCCGAGGCGTTCGGCAAGCTCGGCGGCGCGGATGCGGTCGCGAAGCTGCGCGCGCTCGATCCGGGTGGCGATGCCGAGCTCGCGCGCCGCCGCGATCGCGGGATGCTCGTCGCCGAGCGCGGTGCGAAGCGCGGTGACGACTCCGAGATCCGCACGGACCTCGCGCCACCCGCACCGGTCGCGGTCGTGTTGCATTGCAAGCCCGGGCTCGCCCAGTTGCTCGTCGATGATCTACGTGCCCGCACGATCGAGGCGCGAGCTGAAGGCGATCACGCGGTCCACATCGCGCTCGCCGCGCCATGGGCGACGCTGTTCGGATCGCGCTTGTGGACGAGCGCGGGCATCCGCGTGCCGCGGCCGGCGGGTGACGCCGGTGATGCGCTCGTCGCCTCGATCGTCGCCGGGCTGACCGCGCCGGCGCCGCGCGCCTTGCTCGCCGCGTGGACGCGCGGGCCGCTGCGCTGGCGGCTCGAGCTGCCCGAGGGCAAGCAGCGCGCGGTCGTGTGGCGGGTCGCGCGCGAGGTCACGGCCGCCGCGCCCGAGCTCGTGAACGATCCGACCGCGACCGCGTGGGATGTCCGCATCGCCGATCCGCGCGCGCTCGAATTGATCCCGCGGCGCGCACACGATCCACGGTTCGCGTATCGCGTCGCCGACGTGCCAGCGGCGTCGCATCCGACGGTCGCCGCGGCACTCGCACGAGTGGCCGAGCCGCGCGAGCGCGACCGCCTGTGGGATCCGTTCTGCGGCTCGGGCCTCGAGCTGATCGAGTGCGCGCAACTCGCGCGGGTCGCGCTCGCGGGCACCGATCTCGACGAGCGGGCGCTCGCGGCGGCGCGCGCGAACCTGGCGGCCGCGAAGCTCGAAGCGAATCTCGCCCTCGCTGATTCACGCACCGCGGCCGGGACCGGTGACCTCGACCTGGTGATCACGAACCCGCCGCTCGGCAGCCGGGTCCAGGTCGATGCAGGTGCCTTGCTCGTCGCGGTGCTCCCCGTGATCGCGCGCCGGCTCGCGCGCGGCGGCCGTCTCGTGTGGATCACGCCCGCGCCGCAGCAGACGACGCGCGTGGCCGAAGGACTCGGCCTGCGTCGGACATTCCACACGGGCATCGATCTCGGCGGCGTCCGCGGCCGCCTCGAGCGCTGGCAGCGCTAGAATCCCCGAGTTGCTGTCTCTCGCCGTCAAGACGTGGCTGCGCTACGTCGTCCCACTCACGCTGCTCGCCGTGCTCGCGCTGTGCCCGGTCGCATTCATCGCCCACGCGATCACGCCGCCCACCGACCTCCCGCACGCGCGCATCGCGATCCACCTCGGCTGGATCCTCGCGGGCACCGTATGGGTGTTCCAGGTGCTGCTCGTCGCCGCCGCCGCGCCGCTCGTGGCGAGCATCGCGCGCGACGCGCCGTTGTCTCAGCTCCAGGCGTTCATCGCCGCCGCGCGCAACCTCGGACGCGGCTTCGTCCCGTGGGCCGTCGCGATCGCTGCGATCATCGTCGGCGGCGTCGCGTTCGTCGTCCCCGGCGTGCTGCTGCTCGGCCTCCTCGCGTTGACCGGTGCAAGCGAACGCCTCGCCGAGCCGCTCCCCGCGCCGCTCGCCGACAGTATCTCGGTCGTCCGCGCCCACGCGCGCGAGGTCGCGATCGTGCTCGCGATCATCATCGCCGCGAACTTCGCGATCGCGCTCGCCGCGCACATCGTGATCTTGCCGGCGTTACCGAAGACCAAGCCGCCGATCGCGATGCTCGCTCCCGCGCGCACGTTCGTGCGAATCGTCGCGCTCGCGCTGATCGCCGGCTCTGCGCTCCCCGCGTGCGTGCTCGCCGCGATCTACCAGCGCGCCAACGCGGCCGCGGTCTCGCCAGCATCGCGCGCGTGAGCGACGCGCGGATCGGCGCGTGGCTCGGCACGACGGCCATACCAGATCGCGCGCCAGCCCGCCGCGAGCGCACCGCCGACGTCTGCCGACCATGAATCGCCGACGTGCACGGCCGGCGTGTCGATCAGCTGACCTGGCGCGACGCCGAGGAGCTCGAGGGCGTGCGCGAAGATCCGCGGATCGGGCTTCTCGATCCCGAGCCGGCCCGAGTCGATGACGTGCTCGAACGCATCCGCGATCCCGATCTCGGCGAGTAATTCTGCGAGCCGGCCTTCCGAGTTCGAGATCACGGCCGTGCGCACGCCGTCTGCTCGCAGCCGGCGCGCGAGTGCGACCATGTCGGCGATCGGCGCGCGAAACAGGTTCTGCGCGGTCTGCTGCTCCCACAACCACTCCACCGCACGACCGATCGTATCGGACGGCGCCCCTGCCCCCGCGATGATCTCGCCGATCAGCTCGTGCCACAGCCGGCCGTGGACACTCACCGCCCCGACCGAGGCATCCACGCGCTCGTCGTAGTGGTGCCAGGCAGCGGGCGCTGCCGCGCGCAATGCAGCGGGCGAGACCACGATGCCGCGCTGTGCGAGGCGCTGGGCCAGGAAGTCAAGGTCCAGCTCGACCAGGGTCATGCCTGCGTCGAACGTGACTACGCGCGCCATACGCTGATTATAGGGCGTTCTCCCGGCGCAGCCCCGCGCAGGCGCGGTGCGGGTATACTCGTGGCGATGCTGGACGCCTCCGCCCCACCACCACCTGGGGCCCCGGTTCCAGGCGTGGTGATCGTGTGGACCGGCGCCCAGCCGACGGTTCAGGTCTACCGAATCCCGCCGGCCGGTCTCATCATCGGCCGCGAGCTCCTCCAGGGGTCATCGGACGATCGGATCAGCCGCCAGCACGCGCGCGTGGTCTGGAAGGATCGCCGCTATATCGTGACCGACCTCGGCAGCCGCAACGGCACCTACGCCGGCGGCCACGCGTTGATCGATCGCGAGGTCACGGTCACGCCACCGTCCGTGGTCCGCACCGGCCGTACGGTCGCGGTGTTGCTCGACGACGTCCGCAAGTTCGAAGGCGGCGCGATCGAGAATCGCCACGAAGCGATCATCGGCGCGAGCACGCGGGCGTTCTGGACGCAGATGGAGGCGGCCGCGCAGGCCGGCACGAACCTCGTGATCCTCGGCGAGCCCGGCTGTGGCAAGGGTCGGATGGCGCGGGGCTACGCGCGCGTGCGCAACAAGCCCGAGGCCGTGTTCAACCCGACGATCCAGGCCGTGCCGCTCGAACGGATCGCCGGACCGCAGGTCGAGACTCTGATCCTCGAGCAGGTCGGCAAGCTCGGCAACGCGAACCTGACCGCGCTCGGCAAGCTGATGGAGTCGAGGCCCGATCTCCGGTTCGTGACCACGGCGGTGATGGGCCTCGAGAACCTCGGCATCCCGGCTCCCCTCGCGCAGCGTCTGACCGGCCAGCTGATCGCGATGCCACCGCTGCGCGACCGTCCCGACGAGATGGCGTTCCTGGTCAACGATGCCGTCCGCGGCGCGGAGTCCGGCCTGCAGATCCACTCCACGCTGATCGAGGCCTGCTTGTTGCGGCCGTGGCCCGGCAACTCGCGCGAGCTGGTCGCCGAGGTCAGCCGCTGCGCGCACACCGTCGCGTCGCAGGGCAAGAACAACATTCGCGGCGAGGATCTCGACAACGACGCCGGTCACCTGATGATCGGCGCGCCGACGCTGAATGCCGCGGTCACGCCGACCGCGGTTGGCAAGCAGCTGCGCAAGCGTGGCAACACGCGTCAGAGCTCGAACAACGACTAAGGTCGTTCAAGGCCGGCGGCGGCGCGCGAGCCCGACCAGCGCCAGCGCGATGCCGAGTCCGCTCGAGCCACCCGCGTTACAACCGGAGTGATCGCTGCCCATCGTCGAGCCATCGCCGCCGGCGCCCGAGCCATCCGAGCCCGAGCCCGAGCCGTCGCCCGGCATGTCGGCCGGCGTCAGCCGCACCGCATCGAACACCATCTGCGTGTTGCTGGCGAGCGGCTCACCGGTGTTGTCGGAGAGATGGATCCACTGTTGATCGCCTGCCGCGAAGTCGTAGTCGCCGAGCGTCTGCCAGCCATCCGAGGCGGTCTGGTCGATCAACACGCTGGCGTCGGCCACACCGTGGACGATGTACTTCGCCTTCGTCGACTGGGCGAACGCGGCGGCGGTGTAGACCTCGACCTTGTAGCGGCCTGCGACCGCGAAGTTGAGGTTCCACTGGCCGTAGTTTGCTTCCGTGGCGTCGTCGGTGGTGTGCGTCCACACGAGATCGCCGTTGTCGCCGGCGGTCGTGACGTGGCGCATGGAGTCGAGCGGGCCGCCCTCCTCGAAGCACGCGTCGCCATCGTCGATCACGCCACCAGCCGCGTCGATCGTCCCGCACGGCGCCGCGTTGCCGTTGCCGAGGAACGCCTGCAGCTGGGCCATCGTGCCGTTCCAGCGATCGATGTCGACGCTGCCGCTGATCCCGTTGACGGCGCCGGTCGACGTGTACTGCCAGAAGTGCCACGTCGTCCACGGTGCCGCGATATCGGGGCACGCGGCGGACGTGTATTGCGCGTGAAACAGCGGCGACGGCAGCACGTTCGCGCCGCCGACGTTGTCGCGCCAGAAGTACATTCCGGTGTAGACGATCGGATCGCGGCCGACCGCGGCCTTGACGTGGGCGACCCACTGCTTGACCTTCGCGGCGACCTGCGACGGCGTCAGCCCGCCGGTCGCCTCGACGTCGATCGTCGGCGGCAGATCATCGGGCTTCAGCGTGCCGATCTTCGCGAGCAGCATGTCCGCCTGCGCGATCGGATCCTGGCTCGGCTCGAAGAACTGATACGCGCCGTGCAGCACGCCCGCCGCGCGAGAGCCGGCCCAGTACGAATCGAACTTCGTGTCGGGCGTGTTGAGGCCGTCCGAGACGCGGATGATCGCGTACTGAACGCCATCCGCTTTGACCTTCGCCCAGTCGATCGTGCCCTGGTAATAGGACACGTCCATGCCTTTGACGGTCGGGCCGGTGCCGCAGGCCGTCACGCTCTGGTCGAGATCCGAGAGCTCGGGACTTGGTGCAGCAGTTTCGGCGCAGCCGACCACTGCCAACGTGCAAACGATGGCGATCCTCACGCGCGCGTCTCATCGCAAGTCGCGCACCAGGTTCGAGCGGACACAACCGCGCGAAATCGCGATCAACCGATCGCTTGGACGTGCAACCGATCGTGCTCAGTGCTCGTGGTGGTGAGCAACATGAGTCCCCACCGCGGCTTCGGTATGAGGCAGTGCGCAGCCGTGAACCTCGATCGTCAGGTGCGCGACGGGAAGTGCGCGCAGCACCGCGGTCCGATAAAAATCGATCTCGCGCGGCGTCGAGGTCACGAGCGAGACGATGCAGCTGCGCCGGCCCGGACCGAGATCCCAGACATGTAGGTCGGCCACCCGCACGTCGTCGATCGCCTCGAGTTGTTTGCGGACGACGCCCTCGCAGGTCGGCGAGGACACGACGTCGAGCAACTGACGCGCGGCTTGTTTGCACAGACTCACGGCCCACCACACGATCACGCCGCCGCCGATGAAACCCATCAGCGGATCGAAGTACCAGATACCAGCGAACTTGCCGGCCGACAGCGCGCCGATCGCGAGCACGCTCGTCATCGCGTCCGCGAGAATGTGGATGTACGCGGCGCGCAGGTTGAAATCGAGCGTGCCCGCCTCCGGCGTCTTGCTCTCTTGGTGCTCGTGCTCGTGCTCGTGCTCGTGCTCGTGATCATGATCGTGATCATGGTCGTGCCCGTGATCATGCCCGTAGTGATGCTGGTGCCCGAGCAACGCGACGCTGACCAGATTCACGACGAGCCCGACGCACGCGACGATCAACGACTCGCCGTATTTCACGGGCTCGTGATGGAGCAGCTGATAGCCACCCTCGTACGCCATGTAGAACGCGACGCCCGCGAGGAACACGCCGCTCGTGTAGCCAGCGAGCGCGTAGATCTTGCCGGTTCCGAAGCTGAACGTATCGGTATTCGCGCGCGTCCGCGCATACCAGTACGCGACGAGCGTGAGACCGAGCGCGAGCACGTGCGTGCCCATGTGCCAGCCGTCGGCCTTCAGCGCGACCGACCCCGTGTAGTGGGCGATCACGAGCTCGGTCACCATCATCATGGCCGTCAGCATCACGACCCATTGCGTCCGCCGTTCGCCGGCGCGATTGTGCTCTTCGTCCTCGTGATGGACGTGAGCTGCGAGGTCGTGCGTCGTCACTGGCCCCAGCTTAGCAACTAAGCCGCGGAGGCGTCGAAGTCGAGCTGATGCGCATCCTTGGCGACCGCCGCCTCCGAGTCAGCTTGGGACAAGGTCCGGCCGACCGCGAAGTAGAAGATCGCGAGTGCGAAGATGATCAGCACGACAAGATCGACCCAGTTCGGCAGCGTCTCGTTGCCACCGCCGTAGCGGCCCAGCGCACCGATCACGAGGTGGCCCGCGAACCACGGCACGATCCAGATCCCCTGGCGCCACGACCTGGCGATCGCGCCGGTCTTGTTGCGCCATGCTCCTAACGCGAACAACAAGAAGCCGACGACCATCGCGATCATCAGCTTCCAGGTCGTGTCCCAGCCGGCGAAGTAGATGATCATGTTCGCGGAGCAGAACGCGATCGGCAACAGCACCTTCGGCGCCGGCACGCGATACGCGCGCGCGCGGCCGGGATCGAGCTTGTGGAGCGCTGCGAGCGACACCGGCGCGAACCCGTACATGATCGCGGTCGTGCTGGTCACGACCTCGACCAGATCCTTCCAGCTCTTGAATGGCCCGAACGCGATGCAGCCGACCACCGCGGCGACGAGGATCGACGTCACGGGCACGCCCTTCGCGTTGGTCTTCGACAGCACGCTCGGCAGCTCGCGCTCCTCGCCGAGGGCGTACGACAGGCGCGCCGACGTGCCGACGTAGATCACGCCGGTGCCCGCCGGCGAGATGATCGCGTCGACGAGCAGCACGTTCGCGAGCCAGCCGATGCCGAGCGCGAGTGCGAGCGTGTACCACGCGCCATACGCGGACGGCGCCGTGCCGAGCGGCTTCGCCCAACCACCGGCGATGTCGGCCGGCTCGAGAGCACCGATCAAGACGACCTGGAGCAGCGTGTACACCACGGCGCCGATCGCCATCGCGGTGAGCACGGCGCGCGCCAGATCGCGTTTCGGATCACGTGCTTCACCCGCGAGCTGGACGGCCTGCTCGAAGCCCTGCAACCCGAACACGACGCCGCCGGTCAGCGCCGCGAACACGCCGTGGAAGCCGTACGGCATGAAGCCGCCTCCCGCATGAAAGTTCGAGGGCCTGAACTGGACCGCGCCGATGACCGCGATCGCGAGGAACGGCACGAACGTCTTCCAGATCACGATGAGCGTATTGCTCTCCGACAGGAACTTCGCTCCGGCGAGGTTGATCGCGGTGAACACGCCCATCATCGCGACCGCGACGATCAACCCGTTGTGGTTGAGGAGGCCGTTGTCGAGCATGTTGAAGTGGTCGTGCACGGCGCCGACGCTGTTGATGTAGTTGATCGCGGCGAGGATCTCGATCGGCGGGATGAACACCGCTTGCAACCACGACGCCCAACCCGCCGTGAACCCGGTGATCGCACCGTGGCTGTAGTACGGGACGCGTGCGGCACCGCCCGCGACCGGATACGCGGCGCCGATCTCGGCGAACACGAGCGCGAGCAGCGACAGCATGACGGCTGCGAGGATCCAGGACAAGATCGAGGCTGGGCCCGCTACCTGCGCGGCCTTCAGCGCTCCTAGTAACCAGCCTGATCCGATGATCGATCCCAGTGACACGAACATCAGGCCGTAAAACCCGACAGATCGATGCAGGCGACCGGCAGTGTGCGTTCCGGCAGTCATGGCGGGCGACACTACCATCAGGGAGCCATAGATCCCGAGATCCCGCCGTGATACGCACGGATCCGCTCTCGTGACCGAACCCGCCAGCCCAGGCCATTCAGGGTCCCAACGGGCCGATGCCACCGGGCACGGCCGCCTGCGGAACACGGCCACCCACGCGCATATCGGCCACCCACCGGCGAACCGCAAGGAGCTCGCGTGGCTGTCGCTCGGCGCGCTCGGCGTGGTCTACGGCGACATCGGCACGTCCCCGCTCTACGCGATGGGCGAGTGCCTGTCGGAGACCAAGAAGCACGCGGTCTCCGCGACGAACCCCGAGAACGTGTTCGGCATCGTGTCGCTGTTCTTCTGGGCACTCGTGCTCGTGATCGTCATCAAGTACCTGGTGTTCGTGCTGCGCGCCGACAACAAGGGCGAAGGCGGCATCCTCGCGCTCGCCGCGCTGGTCGACGACAAGAACAAGCAGAACCGGACGCGGCTCGCGATCCCGATCCTGCTCGCACTGTTCGGTGCCGGCCTGCTCTACGGCGATGGCGTGATCACGCCCGCGGTCTCGGTGCTCGGCGCGGTCGAAGGCCTCGCCGAAATCAATCCCACGCTCACCGATCTGATCGTTCCGATCTCGGTCACGATCTTGATCGCGCTGTTCATGGTCCAGCGAGTCGGCACCCACCGGATCGGTAGTGTGTTCGGTTGGGTGATGCTCGTGTGGTTCGTCGCGATCGGGGTCGCCGGGCTACCGCAGATCGTCTCGAACCCGCGGATCCTGCTCGCCATCAGCCCGCACTACGCGATCGCGTTCCTCGCCGGCGGCCACCTGAAGGCATTCTTGTTACTGGGCTCGGTCGTCCTGTGCATCACCGGTGGCGAGGCGCTCTACGCCGACATGGGCCACTTCGGCCGCAGGCCGATCCGGTTCGCGTGGACCACCGTCGTGTTCCCGGGCCTGCTCCTCAACTACTTCGGCCAGGGCGCGCTGTACTTGAACCGCGGCGCCGAGATCGACAACCCGTTCTACGACCTCGTCTCGGGCACGCCGTTCATGATCCCGATGGTCATCCTCGCGACCCTCGCCGCGATCATCGCGAGCCAGGCGTTGATCTCGGGCGCGTTTTCGCTGACGAACCAGGCGGTCCAGCTCGGCTACGCGCCGCGCGTCACCGTCGTCCACACTTCGTCGAAGGCGGAGGGCCAGATCTACATCCCCGAGGTCAACTACGCGCTGATGGTCGCGTGCGTCGCGCTCGTCGTCGCGTTCAAGTCGGCCTCGAGCCTCGCGGCCGCGTACGGGATCGCGGTGACCGGCACGATGGGGATCACGTCGTTCCTGTACTTCCTGGTGTGCCGGCGCAACTGGCACTACTCGTGGGGCGCAGCGCTCGCGCTGTTCATTCCATTCGTGCTGATCGACCTGTCGTTCTTCAGTGCGAATGTCGTCAAGATCGCGGCCGGCGGCTGGTTCCCGCTCGCGGTCGGCGCCGCGGTGTTCGTCGTGATGACGACGTGGTGGCGCGGCCGCCGCGAGCTGTCGAAGTCGATGGAGATGGGCACGCTGCCCGACGAGGTGTTCTTGCAGGACGTCGGCGAGAATCCGCTGCCGCGCGTCCAGGGCACCGCGGTGTTCATGTCGTCGGGGACCGACGGCATGCCGAACGTGCTGCTCCATCACGTCAAGCACAACAAGGTGCTCCACAAACAGGTCGTGCTGCTGTCGATCGCGACGCAGAACTTCCCGTTCGCCATCGGCAATCACTCGCTGTCGGTGCGCGAGCTCGGCCGCGGGTTCTATCGGGTCGTCGCGAACGTCGGGTTCATGCAGCAGCCGAACGTGCCCAAGATCCTCGCGCGCTGCGAGAAGAAGGGCCTGACCGTGAACATGGCCGACACCACGTACTACCTCGGCCGCCAGACGCTGCTGACGTCGGGCCGATCGAAGATGGCGCGCTGGCGAAAAGTGCTGTTCTCGTTCCTCGCCCGTAACTCGCGGCCGCCGACGGCGTTCTTCAACCTGCCGCCGAACCGCGTCGTCGAGCTCGGGCTCCAGATCGAGCTCTGAGCATCAACTCGCGCGCGCGAGGTCCGCGATGTAGACCGGCGCGGACGGGATCAGCATCGACAGCTGGCGCAGCCGCTCGGTGGCGAACTTGCCGGCGAGCCCGGGATAGATCTCGGGGACGAGATCGCGAATCGCGGGTAACACGGACGCCTCTTCGTAGCGCGCGTGCTCCTTGACGAGCGCGCGCAGCGCGGCGCTCCGCTGGTACCACTCGCGGGTCCCGAGCGGGGTCACGACGAGCGCGGCGAGCGCGAGCTCTTGCTGGCGATGCGCGTCGGCTGCCTCGGCCACGATGACCTGGAGCCGCGGAGTTCGTTGCAGCGCGATCGAGAACACGATGTCCTCGGCCTCTGCATGGGCTGTGAGACCGAGCCTTACCCCGTCGAGCGCTGTGCGAATTTGCCCGACCGTCTGCGATCGGTCGAGGAGCGTGATGAGTCCCTTATCGAGGTCCTCGTGATCACGGCGCAGCAGCGTCAAGATGTCGGTCCCCATGACCTCGTGCAACCTGCAGTGACGATGCCTCGTACGTCGAAGGTACCGACCGGCACGTCGAGCGGGGCGATGAGACGCAGCCTACAATATCGACCGCTCCGATAGGGGAATCTGCGGTCCGATCGGGGGCATGACCGCTCGGCGTCGCCGTGCGACGTGCGCGAGCGCCTCGCATATACTCGCGCTTGATGGCGCGGGAGGCGCAACGCTTTTTCGCAAACCGTGGGTCGCTCGTCGGTACGTTGCTGATCTGCGTCCTGCTCGCCATCGTCGGGTTACGCCCTTGGCTCTCGACGAAGAACCCCGATGCGCTCGATATCGAGCACGGCCTCACGCTGCGCGGGGCACCACTCCCCCCGTCGATGGAGGCGCCGCTCGGGACCGATGACCTCGGCCGTGACGTGTGGGCTCGGATCGCCGACGGCGCGAGCACTTCGCTCGAGATCGCGACGTTGGCGACGCTGCTCGCGCTCGTGAGCGGTCTCACGATCGGGCTCGTCGCGGGATACGCGGGCGGCTGGATCGACCACGCGTTGATGCGGCTCGTCGACCTCGTGCTCGCGTTTCCGTTTCTGCTGCTCGCGATCTTGTTGGCAGCGTTACTCCGAGAAGCAAGGTTAACCTCGTCGATCGCGCCCGTGGTCCTCACGCTCGGCGGGGTCGGCTGGACGACGATCGCGCGCGTGGTCCGCGGCAAGACGATGGCGGTATCCCGCTCCGAGATGATCCTCGCGGCGCGCGGACTCGGCGCGTCGCCGACGCGGATCGTCGTGCGCCATGTGCTGCCGAATGTCGCGGGCATCGTCACCGTCGTGACCGCGATCGGGTTCGCGCAGAATCTCCTGGCCGAGGCGGTGCTGAGCTATCTCGGGCTCGGCCCCACGACGACGACGTGGGGCCACATGCTGTTCGAGGGCCGCAGTTACTACCGGACCGCGCCTTGGCTCGTGATCGCACCGGCGATCGCGATCCTCGTCGCCGTGGTCGCGTTCAACCTGGTGGGCGAAGGCCTGCGCGATGCATTCGATCCGAAAGAGCCCGCGTGAAACACCTCGCGATCATCGTCGCGATCGTCGGCTGCAACGGCATCGATCGCGGGCCGCACTCGATGCCCGCCGGTCACGCCGCGCCGGTCGACGGTGGCACGCTGCGCTACGCGACCAAGGATCAGGTCCGCACCCTCGATCCCGCGATCGAGTTCGACGAGGTCTCGAGCTACGCGGTCCATGCGCTGTACGACACGCTCGTCGACTACGCGCCGGCGGTGCGCGGCGACCTCGCGTCGGGGCAGGCGATCGTCCCGCACCTCGCCGAACGTTACGAAATCTCGCCCGACGGGATGACGTTTCACTTCTGGTTGCGCCCCGGGATCCTGTTCTCCGACGGCACGCCGGTCGTCGCCGGCGATTTCGCGTACGCGTTCGACCGCGTGCGCAAGAAGCCCGACTCGCCGTTCAGCTCGTTCCTCGCCGATGTCACCGCGATCACGACGCCCGCGCCGAACGAGCTCGTGATCCAGCTCGCGCATCCAAACCTCGCATTCCTCGCGATCCTGACGATGTCGTTCGCGACCCCTTTGCGACCGGGGTTATCCGACGACGCCCGCCAGCACGAGGCGCTCGGCACCGGTCCGTTCATGCTCGAAGCGTGGGTTCAAGGTCGCCGCCTGCTCGTGAAGAAGAATCCGCGCTACTGGGACGCGGCGAACATCCACCTCGATCGGCTCGAGCTGCTCGAGAACGTACCGCGCGACGTCCAGTTTCTGATGTTCGAGCGAGGCGAGCTCGATGCCGCCGAGCGGCTGTCGTCGCCCGACTATCAATGGATCACGAGCCGCGCGGACTGGGCACCGTACGTCCAGCACCGGCCGGTGATGAATGCGTACGGCTCGCGGATGAACGTGACGCAGCCGCCGTTCGACGACCGCCGGGTGCGCCAAGCGCTCAACTACGCGGTCAACAAGGAGCACGAGATCAAGCTGCTCGACGACGCGGCGGTGATCTCGCACGGCATCTTGCCGCCCGGCACGTTCGGGCGCGACGACGCGCTCGCGCCCTACCCGCACGATCCGGCGAAGGCCCGCGCGCTCCTCGCGGAAGCCGGCTATCCGCACGGCCTCGATCTCGAGTACGTGATCATGAACGACGAGCAGGCCGCGCGGCTCGCCGAGTCGGTGAAGAGCGACCTCGCCGAGGTCGGCGTCCGCATCCGGATCACGCCGATGGAGTTCGCGTCGTACCAGACCGCGATCGAATCGCGCACGGGCCCGCCGTTCTCGAAGAGCTCGCATCTCGCCGACTTCGCAGATCCGGTCGACTTCTTCGACGTCCGGTTCGGATCGGCGAGCATCCAGGATCAGAGCTCGAACAACGATTCGTTCTACTCGAACCCCGAGCTCGACAAGCTGCTCGCGGCCGCACGCGCCGAGCCCGATCGCGAGCTCCGCGGGCTGATGTATCACCGCGCGGAGCACATCCTCTACGACGACGCGCCGTGGATCTGGGAGTACCACCAGGACATGACCGAGGTGACCCAGCCGTACGTCGCCGGTTACGCGATTCATCCGATCTGGATGCGCGACTTCACGCATGCGTGGTTCGACCGATGATCGCGAAGATCGCGAAGCGCATCGCGTGGATGGTGGTGGTCGTGTGGTTCGCCATCACCGCGACATTCGTGATGACGACCGCGATCCCCGCGAATCCGGTCCGCGCGCTGCTCGGTCCTCACTCGACGCCCGAGGCGATCCAGCGGGTGAAGGCCCACTACTGCCTCGATCGCGGGCTCGCTGGCCGCTACGCCTGCTACGTCGGCAACATCATCCGCGGCGACCTCGGCGAGAGCTATCGCAGCAAGCGCCCCGTCGCGGCGATCATCGCAGAACGCGTGTGGCCGACCGTGCAGCTCGCGCTCGCCGCGATCCTCTTCCAGCTGATCATCGGCGTCCCGCTCGGCGTGCTCGCCGCGATCCGGCGCAATCGCTGGCAAGATCACGGCGCGAATCTGATCGCGCTGCTCGGCCAATCAGCGCCGACGTTCGTCGTCGGCACGCTCGCGATGTACGTCCTCGCATATCGGTTCGGCTGGTTTCCGATCGGCGGCTATGGCGAAGGCGTGTGGTCGCGGTTGCACCACCTGGTTCTGCCGGCGCTGACGCTCGCGGCGGTCGGCATCGCGTACTACGCGCGCGTCGTGCGCAGCGAGATGATCGACGTCCTCGGCGAGGACTTCATTCGCACCGCGCGTGCGAAGGGTGTCGCCGAGCGCGACGTCGTCGTCAAGCACGCGCTGCGCAACGCGCTCGGTCCGCTCGTCACGCTGATCGGCCTCGA
>JBDUAS010000180.1:0-15034 GCA_040004535.1 Deltaproteobacteria bacterium | reverse complement strand
ACGTCGCGTTCACGCGCGCGGTCGCGTACCACGACGACGAGGCGGATCCGATCGCGACCTCGGCCGGCACGTTCATGCTCGGGACGAAGCCGGGAGGCAAGAAGCCGTGAGCATCCTCGAGCAGCTGATCGAGGCGAAGGCGAACAAGGACTACGCCGCGATGTTCGAGGCCATCCCGTACGCGCGCCTGCTCGGGCTCGCACCGCAGGTCGATGGCGACGGCCTGATCACGGTGATGAAGTTCGGCGAGCACACGATCGGCAACGCGGCGTTGCCCGCGATCCACGGTGGTGCGATCGGTGCGCTGCTCGAATCGGCGGCGATCTTCGAGCTGCTCTATCGCGCCGAGACGATCGTGCTGCCGAAGACGATCACGATCACCGTCGACTATCTGCGCTCGGCCGGTCCACACGACACCTACGCGCGCGGCACGATCACGCGGCACGGCCGGCGCGTCGCGAACGTGCGGGTCGATGCCTGGCAGACCGATCGCGCGCAGCCGGTCGCGACCGCGCACGCGATCTTCCTCGTCATGTCGTAGGTGGTTTTGCGGCCGGCGGCAGCCGAAGCGTGATCACCGTGCCACCACCGGGCCGCGGCGACATCGCGACGTCGCCGCCGAGCGTCGATGCGACCGAGCGCGCGACCGTGAGGCCGACACCGAATCCGGCGGCGCGGACCCGGGAGCGGAAGAACGGATCGAACGCCTGGGGCGCCTCGTCGGCAGGGAGCTCGGGTCCGTTGTCGGAGACCTCGACGATCACCCAGTTGTCGCGTTCCTCGACGACGACGACGATCCGGCCATCCGGCGCGGTGCCGTCGAAGCCGGAGCACGAGAACAGCAGCATCGCGAGCACGGCCTGGCCGATGCGCGCCTCTTCACCGGCCACCGTGGTCACCGGGAAGATCTGGCGGATCACGTGCGCGCGACTCTCGAGCGTCGGCAGTGCGAGCCGCAGCACGGCGGCCGTGACCGCCGCGAGATCGATCGGCTTGGCATCGCTGCGCGACACGAGCGTCTGGAACGCGCGCACGTTGCTCGCGATGCGCTCCGCTCCGGCCGCGATATCGTCGAGCACGCGCAACGCCGCGGTCTGCTTCGCGTCGCTGAGGTTCATCACGAGCTGCTTGCGCAGCGATCTCAGGTTGAGCAGCACCGACGTCAGCGGATTGTTCGTCTCGTGTGCGAATCCGGCGGCGAGCGCGGCGACGAGCGCGATCCGATCGGCCTCGAGCAGCGACATCCGGTTCGTCGTGAACTCGCGGTCGGTCCACAGCAGCACGACCTTGACCCCGGTCTCGTCGCTGGTCCGGCCGAACGTCGCGTCGACGGGCAAGATCGAGCCGTCGCGGCGGGTGAAGAACAGCTCGACGACCGCCGGCAGCGGCTCCGAGTTCACGATCCGATAGAACAGCGACATCACGTGGTCGCGCTGGGTCGGCGACACGAGCGTCAACATCGGCTGCGTGCGCCACTCCTCGACCGTGTACTGGAGCTGGCGCTGCGCGGCGGCGTTCGCGCCATCCTTGATGAAGTTGCCGTCGACGTAACGAAACACCGCGTAGCCGATGTTCGCGCGATCGATCGCGTCCAACAGCGCGGGCGTCGCGTCGAGGACCGTCACGTCGCTTTCACGAACGTGCCCAGGGCGCGATCTTTGGTCACGCCCGGAAACTGCAGCACTTGGTTGTGCATCGCGAGGTAGACGCCCGGGGGCAGGATCTGGACGGCGAGCAATGCCTCGGTCAGGTTCTGGAGCGCATCGGTCGCGCGCAGCTCGTACGGCCGCATCGCGCCGGTCAACACGATCGGCGTCGCCGGCTTAGGTGCGAGCTCGAAGATCCGGTCGCCGGTGAACTGCAAGCGATCGGTGCCGTGGACGACGACGACGCCGTCGCACTCCTTCGCGAACCGAGTCGCGCTCTCCGCGATCAGCGTGTGATCGGCGGGCGACATCTCGAGCGAGTCCTTGTTCATCAGCGCGACCCGCTTGATCTGGACGCCGCGCAGCTCGAGCGACGCGATCATGACGTCGAGGACGGAGACCTTGTTCGCGAGGACCCCCGACAGGTCGTCGTAGGTCTTCTCGATCGTGCCACCGGTGGAGATCAGCGTGATGCGCTTCATTGGACGTACGGCAAACCGAAGTAAACCACGGCGCCCGCCGTCGCGGCGGTCACGAGCAAGAGCAACGCGATCGTCAGGTTGCCCATCCGACGGACGTTTCGCGGGGTTGCGGGCAGGATACCCGTCGAGACGTCAGGCTCGAGCTGAGACGCGAGCTCGCCCGACACCGCGGCGGTCACCGGCTGCAGCACGAGCTTGGTTCGTTCGGTCGAGAGGGGTGGCGGCGCGAGGCTGCCGAGCAGGGTCTTGTGTTGTGGCGGATCGCTCTCGCGCACGGCCCGTCGCGGCGGCTCGTGCGGTGGCTCGGACACGCGCTCGATCACGATGGACTCGGGCTCCAGGTGTGCCGCGACCATGCTGGGCGACGTCCCGAGCACGCGCGTCGGTGCCGGTGTCGACACGTCGCCGAGCGCGTCCTGGAACAGGCCTTCGGTCCACTTCGCGACCTGGTGATCGAGCAGCGTCATGCCGAGCCGCTTCATCTCGGTCGTCAGCGCGACGCGCATCGCCGCCGCGCGCTGCCACCGCGCATCGGGGTCGCGCTCTAGCGCGGTCATCACGATCGACTCGATCTCTTCGGGCACGTTCGGGTTCAAGACCCGCGGCGAATCGATCGGCATCGACTTCACGCGGTACAGCGTGTCCATGTCGTCGCGGCCCTGGAACAACGGGCGGCCGGTGAGCAGCTCGTGCGCGATGATGCCGACCGCGAACAGATCCGCACGGCTATCGATCTTACCGGCGAGATACTCGGGCGCCATGTAACCGAACTTGCCCTTGATCGTGCCCGACATCGTCTGCATGCCGGCGGCGGATGCTTTCGCGATGCCGAAGTCGATCAGCTTGACGACGCCACCCTGCGCCACGATCACGTTCGACGGCGACACGTCGCGATGGACGATGCCGAGCGGCTGGCCCGACTCGTCGGTCAGGTTGTGCGCGTAGTCGAGCGCATCGCAGACCTGGGTCAACACGTTCAACGCGACCGGGATCGGGATTCGCGTCGCGGTCTTCGCGCAGCAGCGCAGGATGTCGCGTAGCGTGCGGCCGAGCACGAGCTCCATCGCGATGAAGTAGATGTCGTCGACCTTGCCGAGCTCGTAGGTCTGCGCGACGTTGGCGTGCCTGAGATGGCTCGCGAGCCTGGCCTCGCGCACGAACGAGCGCACGAGGTCCTCGTTCGCCGCGACGTGCGGCAGCATCCGCTTCAGCGCGACGGGCCGGCGAAACCCGGCGAGCCCGGTCGTTTCGGCGCGATGCACGGTCGCCATCCCGCCCATGCCGAGTTGCTCGTACACGAGGTACGGGCCGAACTGTTCGGCGGCGCGGAGTGCCACGTCGCTAGCGTACTACTACGGACACGCGGGAATCGGATTTCCGTGCGAAGCGGCAACGAGTGCATCGTAGTTGTGCTGCACGCCCTTTAATACGTCACTCACGCCACCGCCCGCGGCCTTCAAGTGCTCGACGAACGCGAGCTCCGTGACGTTCGGGTCGTCGGTCGCGGTGACCTGGATCGTGCCTTCCGACAGCTCGATGAAGCTCGAGCCTTGGGTCTTCTGGTGCTTGATCATCCCGAAGAACAACCCGGCCGAGCCAGATCCCGTGCCCGGGACGATCGTGCCCCACCGCCACTGATCGTCCCACTCGACCGTGAGGATGTTGTTGACGACGTAGTGGACGAGGAAGCTGTACTCGTACGCCGGATCGTTGTTCGGCGTGACCATCTGGGCGTTCGTCGAGCACGCCGCGTCGTCGACGTCGGGGTTCTTCGACGCGGCCCACACCGTCATCGGATCGACGAGCACGTAGCCGCGCCCGTAGATCTTGATCTCGCTGTTGTCGTCGGTCGACGTGGTCCGCAGCGTCTCCGTGCGGTCGCCGCCCTGCTGGACCGGGACGAGGTTGTCCTCGAGCGGCTCGAGCCCGGCAGGGAACGGCGTCGCGACGTCGTCCTGGCAGCCGGCACTCGCCATTGCGAGCGCGAAGGTTCCCACCAGGTACTTCACCCGCCGATCTTACTCCTGTTACTGCTGGGCGCGGAATCGAGCTTGCGCGGTTGGCGCGATCTTCCGGTTGACGAGGAGCAGCGTCGCGACCGGAATGACCAGCGCGAGCGCGAGCGGTGCGAACGCGATCATGTCCAGGCCCATGCGCGCGCCGCCGCTCTTGAGCGCCTGGATCATCGGCCAGTTCACGTAGGCCGTGATCGCGACGCCGGCGACGCCGAACACCGAGGCGATCGTCCGCGCCTGCGAGCTCATCCGAACGAGCTCGAAGCCCGCCCAGCCCTGGAGCGCGATCAGGCCGATGCTCCACCAGATCGAGCGCATACCGGCCGAGCCGAGGATCGAGAGCATCTCGGCAAAGTCACCAGCGCCACCGTGATGGCGGCCACCGCCACCGTCGAGACCGAGGATCAGCTGCGGCAGCATGATCGACGCGGTCATCGCGGCCTGGGCGATCAGGAGCCAGCCGAGCCAGGTCAGACCGGCATCCGGCGACCGGCGGTGCACCGGCGCGTGATCGCCGGCGAGCAGGTCGGCGAACTGACGATCGCTGAAGAACCGGCGAATGATGAGCGGCCAGGCGAGCAGGATCCACACGAGGCCGCTGATCATCGCGAGGCCGGCGACGCTGAGCGCTGCCGACATCACCCACAGGAGCAGCGCGCCACCCATGCAGAACGAGCTGATCACACCGAAGTTCGCGTAGCGGTTCGCGGCTTCGACCGCGTGATCGACCGAGGTCTCGCGCAGGCCCGACAGGCCGGCCTGAACATGGAGGACCGAGCGCACGATCAGCAGCATGAGCGAGAGCATGATCAGCACGCCCGTGCCCTTCATCGCGCCGGGAACCTTGAACATGACGATCAGGCCGGTGCCGACGCCGATCAGGCCGCACAGCCCGAGCACGGTCATCAGGATCGACGCGCCCTCGAAGCCCTTGTCCTCGGTCAGCGGCAGCTCGTCCTTGAACCGGCGGAAACGGGGCAGCGCCAGCATGCCGGCGAGCAGCGCGGGCCACAGCGCGAGGCCGACGAAGATCGCGAACGCGGCCTTGCCCGGGGCGTCGAACTTGAACTTGATGATGGCGGCGAGCAGCGCCGATTGCGCGAGCGCGAACGTGATGTAGCGCTGGACGCCGCGCATGCGGCCGCCCTGAATCGCCGGATCACCGTAGAGCAGCTGCGCGCCGGCCGAGCGGTGCAACAGCGAGCGTCCGATCGAGAGGCCGAGGATCAAGAAGATCCACAGCGTCTCGCTGCCGCCACTGCCGCCGCCGGCGGCCGCGAACAGGATGGTGAACGTGATCAGCGCGACGTACGCGGCGAGCACGCTACCGGCCAACTGCATCAACATCCCCAACGCGGATAGACCCTGGTCGGCGGGCACACCCGCATCCACCAAGTCGACGACAGCCGGACCGTTATTCGCTTCGCTCATGGCACCCCTTTGTCGCCGATGGATAACATGAGGGCGACGCAGCTTCACTCGGAATCATAGGCATCGAGTGTGCGAGCAGCAGCCACGCCTGCGGTCGCAGGAAATTTATGCGAGCGCGTTACGACGGAGGCGATCTGCGAGCAGCGGCAGGCGATCCTGGCCCCAGGCCACGAAATCGCCACATTTGATCGAGGGCACGCCCCACAGGCCGTACACGGCCATGTCGGTCGCGGCCGCGTTCGCCCAAGCAGCCGCTTCGGGCGCGCCGATCGCTGCTTTCGCCTCGGCCCAGGGGAGATTCGCGCGCTCGACGACGTATTTCAGATCCACGTACTCGTTCATGTCGCGCGCCTCGGACCAGATGCCCCGCATCGCCGACTTCGCGAATGCGAGCAAGGCGCCGCGCTGGTGGGCCCAGTACGCGACCGCGATCAGCTTCTCGATCGCGGGGCCGATCGGGTCACACAGCTCGCCGAACGGCAGGTGCAGGCGATCCGCTTCGCGCTTCGCGTCGCGCACGATGTACATGCGCTTGACGTTCGGCAGCGGCACGCCGCGCATCACCATCGGCAGGATCGGCCGGAGCTCGAGCGGGACCTTGTAAGGGTCGAGCACGTCTTCGATCTGTTCGAGCGCGAGGTACGAGTACGGCGAGCGGAACGAGAACCACAGCTCGCAGACGAGCGGCTTGGGCTGTTTGCCTTCGGGGACCTCGGCGATGACTAGCGCCCCGCGATCGGTCTGCGGCCGCGGCGACACGACGTGCGCGACGTCACTGCCAAAGTCGCGCGCGAGCGCTTGCTCGAGGTACGGCAAGCGATCGATGCCCCAGTACCACTCGCCGTTGTAGTGCAGCATGCCGCCCATGTAGTGACCGGCCTTGCGGAGCTCGGAGTAGTTCGCGTTGAGGATCGGCAGGACGGTGCCGTGCGATTCGGTGCCCCACGCGCCGAGCAGCTTCGTGAGCGCCTTCTTGTCGTTCGCCCACATCGCGGCGCCGAGCTCGAGCGCGGCGCGCAGCTGATCGCGTGCGGGACGATCGCGGATCAACACCGTGCCGACCTCGCGGACCGAGCCGCCATCCGCTTCCTTCTTGCCGGGAAAGTCGATGTCCCAGTACTCGGCGAGCTGCTGGGCGTCGCGCACTGCGTGCTTCGAACGAAGCAGCGGATGTGGATCGACGTCCGCGGCGGGCGGCGTGATCACGTGAAACTCGAGCTCGACCGGATACGCCTCGATGAGGCGACTCGCGGCCTGGGCGGCGAGGTAGCTCCACGGCTCGGAGACATCGAAGTACAGCGCGAGCGTGCGCGGCTGCTTGGTCACGCGCGCCTTGAGGTCGGTCACCGCACGGCGCGCGGCATCCCCCGTCGGGCCGAGCCAGGTCGCGATCGCCTTACCCATCAAGCGCTTGGTGATGATCACGGTCGGACCCTACTTGATCGACTCGGCGTGCGCTAGGCTGCGCCCCCTGTGGCTGAGGATGGTCCTGCCGAGGACGACTTTCAGAAGCGCTCCGTCGCTGCGATCGAGCTGATCGAGGAGCTCGCGGCGGATCTGCGCAAGCTCGCGGACCTCGACGAAGATCTCCGGATCCGGCTGTCGACCGCCGCCGGCCAGCTGTCGCGGCCGGACCGCTACACCCGAAAGCAGCTCGGCAAGGTGCTCGCGCGCCAGCGGTTCAAGGCGCGGCGCGATGCCGACCGCGCACTGCTGGATCAGGCGGGGATCCGCCAGCTGCGCAAAGAGCCGGTGTTCCGTACGCCGCTGCCGAAGCCGACGTGGACCGCGCTCGACGCGCCCGTCCGCGATGACGATGGCGAGGATGCGTGGGCCGCGGCCGAGGCGCTGCGCGAAGAGAGCGGGGCTGCGGCAGAGGCGCCGCGGGTCGAGACCGCGCGCATGTGTTACGTGTGCAAGCGCGACTTCCACGAGCTCCACCACTTCTACGATCAGATGTGCCCGGAGTGCGCGGAGCTCAACTGGCGCAAGCGCGAGCAGACCGCGGATCTGCGTGGCCGCGTCGTGCTCGTCACCGGCGCGCGCGTGAAGATCGGCTACCAGGCCGCGGTGATGCTGCTACGCGCCGGCGCCGACGTGATCGTCGCGACGCGCTTCCCGCGCGATGCGGCACGCCGGTTCGGTCGCGAGGCCGATGCGATGGAGTGGACGCGCCGGCTCCACATCTACGGCATCGATCTGCGCCACACGCCGAGCGTCGAGCTGCTCGCGCGTCACTTGCTGACGACCCAGTCGCGGTTGGATGGCCTCATCAACAACGCGTGCCAGACCGTGCGGCGGCCGAGTGGTTGGTACGATCACGTCGTCGTCGGTGAAGACGCGCCGCCGGAGACTGTCTTCGAGCGCGCGGTGCTGGAGCGCAATCGCGCGTTGCTCGGTGATTCCGGGCTCGCGTTGGATCGGGCCGGTGGCGCCGCGATCCAGGCGACCGGCTTGTGGAAGAGCGCGGTGCTCTCGCAAGTCCCGCTCCTCGCGGAGGACGTCGAGCGCGGCGAGCACCTGTATCCGGAAGGCCGGCTCGATCAAGATCTGCAGCAGGTCGACCTGCGCGACACGAACACGTGGCGGATGACGCTCGCCGACGTGCCGACCGCCGAGCTGCTCGAGGTGCACCTCGTCAACGCGGTCGCGCCGTTCGTGTTGAACGCTCGGCTGCGGCCGTTGCTCGCGGCCGTGCCGACGCGTGACGCGCACGTCGTGAACGTATCCGCGATGGAAGGCCAGTTCTACCGGCGGTGGAAGACCGACAAGCATCCGCATACCAACATGGCGAAAGCCGCGCTCAACATGATGACGCGCACGTCGGCCGCCGATTACGTGAAGGACGGAGTCCACATGAACTCCGTCGATACCGGCTGGGTCACCGACGAAGATCCGCAGCACCACGCCGAGCGCAAGCAGCGCATTCACGGCTTCCACCCGCCGCTCGATATCGTCGACGGCGCGGCGCGGATCGTCGACCCCTTGTTCGACGGCGTGAACACCGGCAAGCACCTCTGGGGGTTGTTCCTCAAGGACTACAAGCCGGCGCCGTGGTGAGCCGATGACGTACGTCAGCGTCGACATCGAGGCGGATGGGCCGATTCCCGGCGACTACTCGATGATCAGCTTCGGTGCGGTCGTCGTCGAGCCCGCGTTGGATCGGACGTTCTCCGCTCGTTGCAAGCCGATCAGCGAGCACTGGGTGCCCGAGGCGCTCGCGGTCAGCGGTCACACCCGCGAGGTCACGCTCGGATTCCCCGACGCGAAGGCCGAGATCCAGCGCTTCGCGGTGTGGCTCGACAGCGTGAAAGGGCCCGGCGGTCGGCTGATCTTCATCGCCGACAACAACGGCTTCGACTGGATGTTCGTGTGCTGGTACTTCCATCACTTCCTCGGCAAGAACCCGTTCGGCTTCTCGTCGCAGAACCTCGGCTCGCTCTACAAGGGCCTCGTCAAGGACGCGTCGAAGTCGTTCAAGCACCTGCGCAAGACCGCGCACACGCACGACCCCGTCGACGACGCGCGCGGCAACGCCGAAGCGCTACTCGCGCTGCGCGACCGCATGGGCCTCGCGATCAAGCTGTAGAGCCTGCGCGTATCGTCGTTATGGATCGCGAATCGGACCGTCGGTCTCCCGCTCCTCGACGCCATCGATTACAGCTGCATCTTCGCGGAACCGAGCGCCCTCGACCAGACATACGCGATCTTCGCGAACGTGCTCGAGCTGCGATGCCGCAGGACTCGTTCTCAATGCCAAACATGCAGAGCATCGAGCCGCGCAGTTCATCCGTCGCTATGTCGATCGTGGTTACGACGTAGTCCCCCATTCGAGGACTGGGAAGTCGCGCTTCACTGACAACAGGGCTTCGAGTGACGACTATCGAGCGCTATCGAGCGCTATCGAGCGCTAGCGTAGGTGGCTACGCCGCACGTGGCCCGAGTACAGCGCGCCGGAGCGGCCGAACGCGACGACGTGATCGAGCTCGCGGTGGTGCAGCACCTTGATCGTCTCGCCCTCGCCGGGCAGGAACCAGACGTTGAACTCGCAGCGCAGCGTGCGATCGGCGCCTTCGAGCTCGACGATCGTGCTCGTGCGCGAGACCACCGCCGCATCGCGCGTGACCACAACGACGTCGACGAGCTCGCCGTCGCGCAGCAGCTTCACCTTGCTGGCCAGCCGGCGGTGGCGCCACCACCGAAATGCCTGAACCGCGGCGACGCCGCCCGTGGCGAGGAGCGCGAGGGTCAGGATCTTCGCGCCCGTCGAGCCGTCCGCGAAGCCGAACACTTGGTTCATTTCAATGCCGACGAGCGAAACGACCGTCATCGAGCAGACGGTCCAGATCGCGGCCGCGATCACGAAGCCCCACCACGGATCCATCTTGCGCGCGTACCGCCCGCACAGCGGTTCGGGTCGCGGCGCGGTGACCGATAGTTGTTCGAGCGCGGTCACGGCGTGCGCAGCTTCGCCATCGGAAGCTGAGCGCGCGGCGCCGGTACGCGCGCTGCAACGTGGCGGACGATCTTGTCGAATGCGGCGTCGCCCACGTGCGAGCGAGCGAGCGAGCTCTTGCTGTTGGCGTCGACGAGCTGGAGGAGCTCTTGCCGGCTCACCGTGCGGAGCGTCGCGCTCGTGACGTCGCTGTAACGAAACGCGCGGGTGCGCGGCCGGAGGGGAGACCCCGGCATCACGATTTCATCGTCACCGAGCTCGACCGCGAGTCGGTCGCCGCGCAACGCCGCGATGCCCAGCGCTGCGACGACAACGAACCCGACCGAGAACAGCGCGAGCATGCCAAAGAACACGCGAGCGCCCGTGACCCCGAGGTGAATGATGCCGTTGATGACCAGACCACGATCTGTACCGAGCTCGGACGCGAAGAAGATCGCGGCACCGCCGAAGAGGAGGATGCCCCAGTACGTCGCGCTCGGTGCTCGCAGTGGAAATCGTTCGGTGGTCACGCGAAGAGCTTAACTGCAACGGACGTGTGAACCAGCTCAAACTCGACGGTGCATGGCGACTTTACCGCTGCATCCGATCGACAGCACCTAAATGGCGCGAACGCGAGCTGGTGCAACCTCAGCCGGCGCTGACCACGCATGTCCCGCGCTTCCGCCGCGCAAGTGATCGGACCCCGATCGCCGGCATCGTGCACGAGCGGCCCGCGCGCTCTGCGTTCTGCTCGCCACGCCGGCGTCCTAGATGCACCAGGTCTTGCTCGCTACGCCTCCGCGCCACGGCTCGGCGCCCCTCGGCAGGTGCACGAGCTCGCCGTCCCCAGCGGTGAACAGCTCGAACGCGGAGAGCGAGGATCGCGACCCACTGCGAGCGCGGGACCGCGCGCTCGAGATCCTCGTGAGGGCGGGTCCACGGGCGCCAGGCTTCGCCGCCCGGTCGAGAAAATCATCGGCGGCGGAACCGGCGCGTGATCTTGCCGGTGAACGCGGCGGCTTCAGGGATCTTCGCGATCGTCGCGATCGCGAAGTAGACGAGGCCGAAGACAACGATCGCGGCGATCGCGCGCGGCGCGATGTGACTCGGGATGAGCTCACCCACCGCGCGATTCGTCGCGTACGCAGCGGCGCCGGACGCGATCGCGGCGGCGAGGCAGCCGAGGCCGAGCTTCGTCGGAATCGGAACGGTGCCGATGCGACGGGCGAGCCAGCGACGGAGGAGCAGGAACTCGATCCACGCGGCGAAGCCGGCAGAGGCGGTGAGACCGAACGCACCCCACTCGGGCGCGTAGCCATACTTCACCATCAGCACTTCGAAGTTGCCGGGCAGTGTGACGAGCGCGGTCGTTCCGAGCGCCTCGCGAAGCGGGAGCGCGAGCAGGTAGCCCGCGATGCCGGTGATCGCGACGCGTACGAGCGCGGCATACAGCGGCCGTTTCGGATCGCCGAGGGCGTAGAACGCGGAGCCGAGCAGGCGACCTTGCGTGCTGGCCGACAAGCCGATCGCGGAGCCCGCGAGGATGAGCCATACGATCCGAGTATCGTCGCCGGTGAATTGGCCGCTCTGGAACAGGAGCGCGACGATCGGGCCGCCGATCGCGACGAAGGCGACCGCCGACGGCACGACGAGGAACACGACGCGGCGCAACGCGCCTGCAAGGCGCTGCTGGAGCTGCGCGGCACGCTCCGAGTCGTTGCCGGTCGCGGATGACATCTCCGGCAGCTCGGCGGCGGACACCGCCATGCCGAACAGCGACACCGGCAACAGATAGAGGATCTGGGCGTACGACATCGCCGCGACGAAGCCCTCGCCGAGATAACTCGCGAGTGCCTGATCGATGTAGCCGGAGAGCTGCACCGAGCCGCGCCCGAGCACGATCGGCACGAATGCACGCAGCGTCGTCTGCACGTTCTCGTCGCGCACGGCAAGCGACGGCCGCACGCTGCGCAAGATCGCGACCACCGTCGGGACCTGGATCAGGAACTGCGCGGCGGAGCCGATGACGGCGCCCCACGCGAGCCAGACGACGATCTCGTCCTTGTGCCCGAGGAAGCGCCGGCCCGCGACGAGCGCAGCCGCGATCAGCGCGGCGTTCCACAACACGGGCGACACGTAGCTGAGGAAGAACTTGCGGTGGCTGTTGAGCACGCCGAGGCACCACGCCGACAACACGAGCAGCGCGACGCCGGGGAACGTGATGCGCAGGAGCGTGATGGTGAGCTCGCGCTCGTAGCCTTTGGCTCCGGGGATGAGCGTGTCGACGATCGGACGCGCCGCGAGCACGCCGGCGACCGTGATCATCGCGGCGACCAGCGCGAGCAAGGTGCCCACCGCGCGGGCGAGGCGAGAAGCATCCTCGTCGCGACCCTCTGCGCGGAGGCGCGCGTAGACCGGGATGAACGACGCGGACAGCACGCCCTCGCCGAACAGGTTTTGCAGGAGATTCGGGATCCGTAGCGCTGCGGCGAACGCGTCGGCCGCGGCCGTCTGTCCGAGGTAGTGGACGATCACGCGAGTGCGGACGAGGCCGGCGATCCGCGACAAGAAGATGCCCGCGCCGACCGCCACCGCGCCGCCGAAGCGGCGTTTGGGAGGGGATTCTGCGGGCATCGGCGCATTGTCATCGCGCATGTCGATCGCCGCAACAACTCGGCCTGGCCACGAGTTGTTCCATTATGCTGGACCACTAGGTGGATCCCGCCAGCGTCCGCGATCGGCACGAGATGTACCGGCTGCTCGTCGAGCGCTGCAATGCGCACGGCGTGCTCGGCGAACGCCACGAGCTCTCGCCGTTCTGGGGGTACGACGCGCAGCTGACCTGGCAGCATGCGAGTGACCGGCTCGGCGATGCCACCACCGATCGGATCGCGCCGACCAGCTGGTGGGGTGCGTGCAACTTCAGCCTCAGCGTCGTGCCGTACGCGGTCGCGAGCGAGCACGGGCTCGTCCCACCTGCCGAGCTCGACCTCACCGGCTATGCGGCCGCGGTGCCGCACTGGCACGGCGCGTTTCACCGCATGCTGTCTCTCGACGAGGCCGCGGATCTCGAACCGCTGCGGTTCGCGGTCTGGCGCGCGCACCTCGCCTCGATCACGATCGCGGTCGAACGCCACCGGCACGCATTTGCGGCGCTGCCCGCGACGGAGCAGGTGTTCGCGCGCGGCTGGATCCGGATGGTCGATCTCTTCGGCGCCGCCGCGCTGCGTACCGATCTCGAGTACCTCACTCCGAGACCCGCCTCGCTGCCGAGCCGGATCCTCGAGTCCGCCGACTTCTCGGATCTCCCGCGCTACGAAGCGTCGACCGCTCGCCGCGTGATCGCGCTCGGCGATCGGCCGGCGTGGCGGTGGCCGATCGAGCTCGCGATGTGGAAGCGGATGGTTCGCAAGCGGGAAGCGCGCGACGACCTCGACGCCGTGATGATCGAGCTGTTCGGCAAATCGTTGCGCGGCAAGCTACGCGCACTACGCCGCGCTATTTGAGCCGCAGCGTCAAGGCCAGCGGCTTGTCACCGCGGGTGCCGTCGAGCTCGACGACGTTCAACGTATCGAGCTGGGTGTAGACGTCGAGCAGCGACTGCGCGCTCTTGATCTTGGTGTTGTTGATCGCGACGAGCGCGTCTCCGTTTTGTAACCCCACCTTGTTCGCGATCGTCGTGCTCTTGACGCCGAACAACCTCAGGCCCTCGAGCTGGCCGTCCTTCGCGATCGGCGAGAACCGCATGCCGCCGGGCTTGACCGCGCCGGTGACCAGCTCGCGCACGAGCGCGCGATCGACCTCGAACGTGTGGTCGTCGATCTTGCGCACGCGGCCCTCGAACGGGTCGGTCGCGGCGGCCGCGTCGGGTGTTGCCGCACCCGGTCGAGCAGCCGCCGCGACTTGATCGAGGAGGTCCAGCTTTCCATGCCGTCCTGCTGCGTCGACGACGTCGATCGATCGCCAGCCGATCCGATCGATCTTGCCGACGCCCGGGATGTGGTCGTCGACGCCGTAACTGCCTTGGGCTTCGCTCGCCGGGACGCGCACCGTGCAGCGCGGCTCGTCACCGACGCTGGTCGCGATCAAGATCGCGTCGGGAGTAAATAAATCCGCCGGACCCGGGATCTCCACGCTGGCCGTGCACGTCGAGCAGAACATGTTCCGCGCGACGAACCCGACACCATCAGGAGTCACTCTCGGTTTGACCTCGGACTTGGGAGGAGCGGGGAGCTTTGCACCTTCCGAGCGTGGACCGAGATATGACGCCTCGACGAGAGCCGCGACCGCGGATGCGGCAAAAGCCGCACACACGAGCGTGACCGCGAGCACGAGGATCCAGGTCCGGCGGACGAGGCCAGCGATTAGCGTGTGAAGCGCTTGTCCATTCATCGCTTGCCTCGACGAGCCATTCATCAAGCGGCGTGCCACGCGCAAGGCCTCGTACTTCGGGCTTCCGCAACCCGGCGTTACCCAGATCGCGTCACCTAGACGAGCGGCGCGCGACGGAAACTGACAGACTGGCAACCGGACGTATGAGCGGGACCACCCCAAAGCAGATCGGGAGGTACCAGATCCTCGATCGCCTCGCGGTGGGTGGCATGGCGGAGCTGTTCAAGGCGACGCTCCAGGGCAACCTCGGCTTCGAGAAGCTGGTCGCGATCAAGAAGATCCTGCCGCACCTCGCGAACGATCGCTCGTTCGTGGAGATGTTCATCGATGAAGCGCGGATCACCGCGCAGCTCGATCACCGCCACATCGTCCAGGTGTTCGAGCTCGGCACCGATGCCGATACGCCGTACATCGCGATGCAGTACGTCGATGGTCTCGACGTGCTCGCGCTACTCCGCGAATGCGCGCGCGCGCAGATCCGGTTGCCCGCGGATCTCGCGGCGCTGATCGCGCGCGACGTGCTCGACGCGCTCGACTACGCGCACCACGCGCTCGATCCCTCGGGCCGCCCGCTCGGCATCATCCATCGCGACATCTCGCCCGGCAACGTGCTGCTGTCGTGGCGCGGCGACG